>JADZEJ010000007.1 GCA_020850575.1 Candidatus Uhrbacteria bacterium | reverse complement strand
GTGGGAATCTGGATCTTTTTAGTCTCACATCAACTGACGGTTTAAAGCTACCTCAATCGATTGGTGGGGATCTGTATCTTAACAATCTCACATCAGCTCAAGGATTAACACTACCTCAATCGATTGGTTGGAGTCTGAATCTTTCCGGTCTCACATCAGCTGAAGGCTTAAAACTACCTCAATCGATTGGTGGGAATTTGTATTTTAATAGTCTCACATCAGCTGAAGGCTTAAAACTACCTCAATCGATTAGGGGAGGTCTATATCTTTCCAGCCTCAGATCAGCTGAAAGTTTAACGCTGCCTCAATCGATTGGTAGGGATCTGCGTCTTTCCAGTCTCACATCAGCTGAAGGCTTAACATTACCTCAAACGATTGGTTGGGGTCTGTATCTTTCCGGCCTCACATCAGCTCAAGGCTTAGAGTTGCCTCAATCAATTGGTGGGGATCTGAATCTTTCCAGCCTCACATCAGCTGAGGGTTTAAAACTGCCTCAATCGATTGGTAGGGATCTGAATCTTCAAAGTCTCACATCAGCTGAAGGATTAGAGTTACCTCAATCAATTAGAAGGAACATTATCATGCCTGGATTAACTGAAGTAGATAGAGATTCGCTTAGAAAGAAATATCCACATATTAAATTCTAAAAACGATAAGGTTTATAACTGTTTTTTTTCTTTTGGATAGAAACAAGTTGTATAGGATTATTTCTAGGGTAGGTAGAATATTTTATTTGTTTGAAAATGTTTTATTATTATATTTGTTCAAAATGTACTTTGAGATAGGGTTGACGAAATATGTTTTTAGGTAGAGAATTTTTGAATCGCTTTATGTCTCTCGAACACTCTATACATCCTCTAGAACCATTTGATATTGAATATAAATCTCGGTTTGAGCAAAAAGATGGCGCTTTGCAGCAATTGCAGGAAGATCATCGTGTAGCTCTGAAAGCGTTTCACGAAGTTACATCTCAGCGTGAAGCTCGTCGTGCCGTTGCTTTCCAGATTCATGTGAGCTGTATGGATGAACGAGATACATTTGCATGTGAAGCAACCGGTGAACCAGTTGGTGCGATGGAGCTATTTGCTTCTCCAGGCGGAGAAATCACGAAAGATCGTAAGGGTGAGAGCGGTGCTCAAAAATTGATTGATCTTTATGGTAAGGATATTGCTGAAGCACGTGCTGCTGGAAAAGAAATTTCAATCAGCATGATGCCGCATATATGTGGTGCCGATGGACATTTTGGTTGCGCGGCTTTTGCAAATGATATGGCTGCCCAAGAGGCGTATTTTTCTGAATTAGTGGAAGCAATAGTTGCACGTCCTGAGTTTGAAGGTGTCAAAATATTGACTGCTTTTTACGATACGGATACACATGCATTAAAACCATTTCATGGTTCAGAATTGCAAGCTGACGCTAAAGAATCAGGTATTGCCCTATTGGAACGTCGAGGTGGTGGGATGGCAGATGGGAAGGGCGAGAAGGATCGTGCGCATGCCGGTAATAGGATTTATGTGGGTGATTTACCACGGGCATGGATTGTTCGTCGTAATTCCGCATATCAATTGCATTCCGGATTGGATGAAGAAGCTTTACTTGATGGGATTGCTTTAGCTGTTAAGGTTATTCAAACTCATTCGCATGTTAATACGGCAGCTCAACCAATCGTGATTCAGGTTGATCGTCATGTTGGTGAAGAATTTATTGAAATTTTGCGTGATCCTATTGAATTGTGGAATACATTAAAGAGAAATTCGCTTCTGAAAGACGTTGAGGTTGATGAAGAGGGAATTATGATAGTTTATACGGAAACGGATCCAAAAAGCTGGGAAGGACAGTTGCTTCAAAAATAAATGGTTATTTAGTAGGCGGTAGTTTGAATTTTTTAATTTGATGTTCTGACACGAAGTGCATTAAGAATTACGATTACATCGATAACTTCTTGCATGATGGCTCCGTAAAAAGGATTAATATGTCCGTTGATGGCGATTATCATAAGTAGGAGGCTACTACCCATACCGAAAATAATGCCTTGGGTAGCGATAGCTAGCATGCGTTTTGAAATTTTCATAGCTTCACCGATGCGTGAAATGTTGTCTACGGTGATGATCATGTCAGCAGATTCGGAGGCTATGGAAGCACCGTGCGCGGCCATGGCGATACCGATGTCGGCCGCTGCTAACGCAGGTGCATCGTTTACGCCGTCGCCCACCATAGCAACCGGTGGTAAACGTTGTTGGCGATGATGTATTTCGGCGAGTTTTTGTTCAGGAAGAACATCACCGATAGCCTGGGTAATGCCGGCTTCTTTGGCGATGCGATTTGCTATTTCTTGGCGATCGCCTGAAAGTAGAACGAGCGAATGAACGCCATAAGCTTGTAAGAGCTTAAAAATGTTTTTTGCTTGAGGGCGGATTACATCAGCAAAGGTTACGTATCCAATGACAGCGTTTTCAGCGGCAAGTAAAACACTTTTTTCACCGTTGTTTTTTGCTTGTTCGATTTGTGATTGAATATTCACCGGAATAATTATTCCAAATTTTTCGAGAAAAGATTTTTTCCCGAAAATAACGTTTTTATTTTCTATGATACCGTGGGCACCGAAAGCGACATCTTCGTGAAATTGAGTAGGGAGTACACGAGTTATTTTCCTTTTATCAGCTTCCGCAACAACGGATTTTGCCAGAATGTGTGTTGAGAGTTGGTCGAGAGATGCTGCAAGTTGCAGGACGCGATTTGTATCTCCATCAGCGGCATAGATATTTGAAATATGTGGTTCTCCGAAGGTGATGGTTCCGGTTTTGTCGAAAACCATGGTTTTTACACGAGCCAATGTTTCGAGAGCGCCTCCATTTTTGACGATAATACCTCGACTAGCTGCTTTGCTAATGGCTGACATGACGGCAATTGGAGTAGCAATGATGAGTGGACAAGGTGTTGCAACTACGAAAACAGAGAGGACTCGAATCCAATCATGTGAAACGAACCATGCAATGGCCGCCATGATACATGTGATGATGGTAAAACGAACGCTGTATCTATCAGCGAGACGCACAATCGGAGCTTTTGATTCAGTAGCTTGTCTCACTAAAAATATAATACGACTATAGGTGCTTTCTTTACTTGTTTTGTGCGCTTGGAGTTCCAGGACTCTTTCAAGATTAATGCTGCCACTCCGAACTAAATCATGAATATTACGTTCAATCGGAAGCGATTCACCCGTGATACTCGATTCGTCGATCAAACCGGAACCACGTAAGATGATTCCATCAACGGGGATGATTTCATTTGGTTTTATAATCAGAATATCTCCTATACGAATATCGTTTGCAGGAATATCTTGAAAACCGGTTTTTGTTTTGAGATGTGCGGTGGTCGGTGCTTTTTTGAGGAGTTTGTGCAATTCATTTTTAGCTCGGCGCAGAGCGTGATTTTCGAGCCATTCACCGCCACTTAACATGAATAAGATGACGGCGGCCGTGGCATATTGTTGCAGTCCGATTGAAGAAAAGATGGCTATAAGGGCAATAATATCAATGCCAAAATGTCCTTTAAAAAAGTCTTTTCCAAAACGCCACACGAAGGGAGATGTCCAAAGTAGTAATGCAAAGAGAATAAGCGAATCCATGGATACAGTTTACTGGAAAATATCGTTTTCGTCTGGAATTTATGTAAGGCTTGCACACTTTAGCTCTTTTTGATAGCATCTTTGCACAAATGAGTCATTGTGCGGGTATCGTATAGCGGCTATTATGCCACCTTGCCAAGGTGGAGATGAGGGTTCGACTCCCTCTACCCGCTCCACATAAAAAACCTCCAGAAAATGGGGTTTTTTGTTTGAATGAATTTCTCTGGTTGATTTTTTTGTCGTGTTGAGGTATTTCTTCAAAAGAACTTTTACAATTTTGAATTCGAATGGTTTACAGGAGGGTCTATGGCAGTTGGTTCGAATACGCGTAAACGTATTGGTGTCATTGACGGACTTAGAGGGCTTGCCATTGCACTAGTGGTGTACTTCCATGTGTTTATTAATTTTACGCCACCTGGTTATCACACCTTGTGGTTGGGAGATGTGGAGATTCATCCGTTCAGTTTGCTTGCAAATGGATGGGTTGGTGTGAATTTGTTTTTCGTTGATTCCGGTTTTGTTCTTTTTTTGCCATTTGCTTCACATGAAAGACGGATCGCATCATGGGCTGATGTACGATATTTGTATGTAAGACGTGCATGGCGTTTGTTGCCTCTTTACTACACAATTTTGATCGGTGGATTGATGCTTTCGTGGATCAAAAACCAATGGGAATATGTGACGTTGGCTGAAGTTGTAAGTTGTTTGACGTTTACGTTTCCTTTCCATCCGTCAACTTGGGTACCGACGAGTAATATGGTGTTGTGGTCGTTGGGAGTCGAGGTGTGGTTTAGTTTGTTGTTTCCGCTGTTTGTACTTGCGATTGCACGTTTTGGGATATGGCGTTTTTTGGTCATCGCATTTATGACAGCAACTTTGACGCGCTTTGCAGCCTATCGATATTGTATTGGAGATATCGAATCGCCTTACCTTAATGTTTTGGCAGATTCATTGTTTGGACGGATTGATAATTTCGCTTTGGGTATGATGGTTGCGGTTTTGTATCGTCGTGGAATCATTACAAAACTGCGTCCGTTTTTGGTTGGATCAAGTGCGCTAGGGGGAACGATATTGGTGTGGTACGCCACGAGTCAATGGGATACATATTATTTTTCCAAACAGGGATTGTGGGCACCAATTGCAGGAAATATACTGATCAATATTGGTTGCTCTTTGCTCCTAATGGGCGTTCTTGGTTCTCAAGGGTTTTTGAAACGAATCTTTGAAATCTCGTTGATACGTTGGGCAGGAATCGGTTGTTATAGTTTGTACTTGGTTCATGGAATGTTGCTTCCATTTTTGATCGGACATCGGTTCTCGGTGGTATATAATTTGTTTTTTTTGATCGTGATCGCAAGTATGAGCGTCTTGACGTATCATTTGATTGAGAAGCCGACCATGGATCGTGGAAGATGTTTATCGAAAACTTTCCCCCGTTTTCTTTTTGGAAAACGGGTTTTTTGTTTTTAGAATATTTTTATTCCGACGGGACAGTGATCAGATCCTTGAACATTTGATGCGATCCAAGCACTTTTTAGGTGTTTTTTTAGTTCTTCGCTGATAAAGAAGTAGTCGATTCTCCAACCGACATTTTTTTCGCGGGAACGAGTTATTACGTCCCACCAAGTGTAAAAATTGCCACCTTTTTCAAACATGCGGAAGGTATCTACGTACCCATGTGCGATAAGTTTACTAACCCATTCACGTTCTATTTGCATAAAACCGCTTGTGTTTTCATTTTGCTTTGGGCGAGCAAGGTCAATTTCGGTATGCGCCGTGTTAATGTCGCCACACAAAATAATCGGTTTCTTTTTACGAAAATTTTCTATCAGTTTAAGAAAATGATCGTAAAATTCCATTTTGTATGCAAGACGTTCCGGACCTCGTCCGCCATTTGGAAAATAGACATTAAAAAGAAAAAAATTATCGTATTCGGTCATTACAATACGCCCTTCGCCATCCAAATTTCCAATTCCAAAATTAGTGATGGCTGAGATTGGTGAGATGCGGCTATAGGTAACGGTACCGCTATAGCCTTTTTTTATTCCAGAGTTCCAATAGGATTCATATCCATCAGGATGAAGGATTTTTTGCGTGAGTTGTTCGACGTGAGCCTTGGTTTCTTGCAGACACAAGATATCCGGCTTTTCTTGGTGAAGCCATTCGAATAAGCCTTTTTTTTCAGCTGCACGTATACCGTTTACGTTCCAAGATATGAGAGTGAGGGAAGGCATGGAATATATAGTACATTAAATTTCATTTTTGAATATTCTTAGTAAGTATTTTTTTATTGTACTTTTTTATTCCATTAGTTAGTCTGTAGTTTATGACAACGATTTATTTGATGCGCCACGGTTTTGTGGATAATCCAAAAAATTTGTTTTATGGACCGGAATTTGTGTTATCAGAACGTGGACAAGAACAAATTTCATTACTCGCGAATGATATTTTGACTGCCAATATTAGACCAAAAATTATATTTTTTTCTCCTTTTTTACGAACACACCAAACGGCGCAGATTATTGCTTCAACTTTGGGAGTGACGGATATTCGGGTGGATGCACGTTTGCGTGAGTGGGATGTTGGGAAATGGTTTGATCGCCCAATCGTCGAATTTTATCAAGCTACCGGTTACGATGCGGATCCGCCACCCGAACAATTGCCTAATGGGGTTGAGTCTTTGGTTGATTTAGGTAAACGGGTCAGTGAATCTATTCTTGAATTAGCTCGTGCATGTCAGGGTGATGTAGGAATGGTTGTTTCGCACCGTGAGGCATTGGTTGCAGGTTTGTTGCATTTTCAAGGAAATGGATTCTCTGCCATTCATCGAATTCCTTTTTATCGCGGCATGGTGTGGAAATTGTGTTTTAACGATAGGTTTGAATTTGTTGAAGCGAGTCAGTCTTTCGATAGAAGTATGGATACGTGGTGATTTTTTATAGAGACGTGAGTTTCGCTTCGAGTTTTTTGAGGTCTCGATGTCGTTTTAAACGTTTTGCACCTTCAGTTACGACAACCATACTAGCCGCAGCTCCGATGGGCATCCAATTTGGATATTGTGTTTTTGTTTGTGCATTTGTTAGCAGCTCAGAAGGTTTATCAGGTGCCTGATGTATGAGGATAATATCCTCATTTTTTGTCGGGAATATTCTTGGGTCTTCAGCGCTGAGATCAAGTATTCCGTTTACTTGAATCTTATCACCAATATCCAAGCGTGAACCACGATAAGAAAGAGGTTGATTAATATAGACGTCGGCTTCAATTCCATCAACATCAAGACGTATCTTTTTTTCAGAAGCTTTTACAACCGTTCCCGTGGTTTGGATAAAGCTCCAAGCTTGTTCATTGATCATTGTGAGTAAGTCGGTTGGTTTTGGAATAACAGCATCTTGTTTCGTATTTTTTTTGATCGTTATTTTGTCATTTGTTCCCATGGTAATACGTGGGATATTGCGGTCATCAAACTCCAGTTTTCCGGTTATTGATAAAAATGTTTTTTGTTCAGGGAGGCGTAGTTTTTTTGGAACGTTTACTCTAATTCCTCGACCTTCTGGATTTATGAGGATAAACGCATGGGCTTTAAGTAAGCCCGGTGGAGTAGCAACTGTGCCAAATAATTTGATGTGGATTCCGCCTTCAATAGCTTGAGTGAACATATCATCGGTTAGGAGATAAATTGGGTCATTTTTTTTCGTACCGGTTGTTTTTTGTTTATTGATTTTTTGTGTTGGTGTGTTACTTGACGATGAGGTTTTTTCTAGGGTTTTTGGGATTTTTCGAGCCGGTGAGATTGGTATATTTTCGATAACTTCTTTTTTTTCGATTCTTGATTGGGTTTTGGAAGGATTTTCATTAGTAAAAATAATCGGTTTTACTGAGTTAGTTGTTATTGGTGCCGTTGTATCGCGAGTTATCGTTATCGTTTGAGTTGTGGTCGTTGCGGTTGGAGTTATTTTTTCTATCACGGGTGGAATTTCTCCTTCCGGATGTTCTCTTTGGTTCATTGAACCAGGGGTTGGTTCTCTGGTTCGTTCCCAATTTCCTTCTCTATCAGGATATCGAATATAACTTTCTCCTTTAGTGGCAATTGTGTAACTTGTCGTATCAATAAGTTTTCCTTGCGGATCGTAAAGACTTACGGTATCTCCTTCATTGTTTAATTTTGCGTTTGATATTTCGATGAATAGGTAAGTTGAAGTTGTTTGATTTAGCTGATGTGTTTCATTGAAAGTAAAAATTTTTCCCGTTGAATCATGCAATGCACAGCCATTGAGAGAAATTGATGAAGATTTGTCTAAATTGATAATTTCGATCCATTCATTTTCGTTTTTTGGCGCAGGCATGAATTCGTTTATGCGAAGCATGCCGTAATTTGGTTTGATTATTTCGGGTTCTATCGGTGCTAATTGGGTTGTTTGAATCGGACTTACTTGTTGTTGTGTTGGAGTAACAGATGTTGTTTCAGGAAGTACATCCACATTTGTTGTTGAAGTTGTGATTTGAATTTCCTGATTTGAAGAAATAATAATTTCTTTTTGAGGAATTGGATTTAGAATCGTTGAGGTTGTTGCATCGAGTAATTGAGTGCTTTCTTCAGGTACATTTTTTATTGTCGTTTCTGACATTTGCTCGGTGCATTGATCGCATAATCCTGGTGTTCCAAGATCACTTACATCTAAAACAAGGTTGATTGCTGAGGTGGCGTTTTTCCAACTTTCATCGGGTACATTTCGAACCATACTGATTTTAATGGGGAGACTACTACCGGCAACCGGGACGGTGTTTGTACCCGTATCGTCAATGATTGTATTTGTTTCGTCCTGTAGAACCAGATGGAGCGTGGAATTTGATAGGGCAAGTGTGGTAGTGACGACATTGGGTGTAGCTGTAAGGACGCTTTTGCTGTCATGGGCTGAGTAATTTGAAATGAGATAAATTCCATGGGCAGGGATACTCGCATCTAGAGGAAAAAATATTTTTTTATCACCGTCGGCTGCACCGCTCAGTGACCAGCCTGAAAGAGATTGTTCTTGATCGCCCATATTCCAAATTTCGATCCATTCATCGGCGGTTGAGCGAGACGATCCCGCCCAAGCGATTTCACCTAAACGTATGGATGATGCGGCATGTATTTGTTTTATTTGAAAAATAAATTGATGGGGAGAAAGAAGAAAACAACAGAAGAATAAAACAGCGCATAACCGCAATATATTAATGTGGTATTTCATATTTTTATTCATGGGATGAATGAGTTGATTGCATGTCGTACTCTTTTTAGAGCTGCCCGATTTTTATTCGTGTGTCAAGGATTGTGGAATATATGACTTTAAGGATTGATAAAAATGCGGTTTTGTGTGAGAAGCTAACGGAACAGGGCAATCTCTGGATCCCGCAATGGTGTTGAGATGAGAGGCAAATTCATTCAATGATGAGGTAATCATGACGCAACAAAATGTTTTTGCGTTTTTTGATATTTGACAAGTTTTTTTTAATGTTCTATTTTTGTTCTATATGAGGTCAATCATTTCGTGTGCAGTATGTAGTTTTCGGAATAGTCTTTAAAAAATATATGCCTCCATCTCTTACGCCAAAACAAAAAGAAGTTCTTGATTATATTGTGGGCTTTATTCAAGATCATGGGTATCCGCCTTCGTTTCGAGAGATCGCTTCTGGATTAGAATTAGCTTCTCCATCAACTGTGCATGTTCATATTTTAGCTTTGAAAGAACGTGGATATTTGCGTGGCGGTGGAACTGACCCGAGTGCACGAAATTTAGAACCAACGGATAAGGCGGTACGTTGGGGTAAGAGTGTGATGCTGCCGCTTAAGGGAATTATTACAGCTGGTCAGCCTATCGAAGCTGTTGAGGAGCGTGAAACATTTGCCGTTCCAGTTGAACTTGCACCTGATGCGGCAAATACCTATGTTCTTCGTGTGAAAGGTGATTCGATGATTGGAGACGGAATTTTTGATGGAGATTTTGTGATCGTTGAACGAAATCCATCGCCAAAAAACGGTGACGTTGTAGTAGCTCTTTTGGATAATGAATTTGCTACCTTGAAACGGTTTTATCGCGAAAAAGATCGGATTCGTTTGCAACCCGCTAATTCGACAATGAAGCCAATTTATTGTTACGACCCGTTGATTCAAGGCGTGGTACGAGCTGTTATTCGTCAATTTCGTGGAATGTAAAACAGCAAGATAAAATTTTTTTATTATAGTAAATGAATTAAAAAATATATGTATTCAAAAGTTTCTGAGCCTGTCGATGTTTTGGTTGCGTTTAAGCGAGGTAGCGTTGAGCCGATGACGTTTAAGTGGGGTAAGCGTTATTATCAAGTACGTAAAGTGAACTTGATTCATTCAGAGCGTCGAGGGCGTGAAAAGATTACGTTTTTTTCGGTATCTGATGAAGCGAATGCCTATCGTTTGGCGTATTCGTCAGAAAGTATGAAGTGGAGCTTAGAAGAAATGGCGATTTTGTAACAAATGAGAATTCTGAAATTACTTTTATTTAATAGCGCGTAGTTCTTTCCAAATGTTCCAAGCATCTTTTAGTTTAAGTCGACTAGTTTTTCCATTATGCCATTCGACGGGAATTTCTTTTATATTCAGCTTTGCTCGGTGAGCTTTTACCAGAAGTTCAACATCAAATGTCCAGCCTGTTGAAACAAGATTTTCGAAAAGAAAAAGTGTATTGGATCGAAATGCTTTGAAGCCACATTGAGTATCTTGGTATGTGAGTTTTGTACGGAAACGAATGAGTTTGTTGAAAAGGATACCCAGAATGTTGCGATGCCAAGGTTGAGGTTTCAAAATTTTTCCTTGTGCGATGCGACGGGAACCTATTACGATATCGTTTTTTTCAAAAAATGGGAGCATGATTTCAAAGGTTTCCGGTGCCACGCTTAGATCACAATCCATAAAGAGACGAATATTTCCCGTTGCATGTCTCATTCCTGTTGCGACAGCTGCTCCTTTTCCTTGATTTGTTGCGTGTTGGATGAGTTTGATATTTGGGATCCTGGTTTGGATATTTTGGACAAGATTTACTGTGTTATCGAAAGAACCGTCATCAATAACAAGGATTTCAAATGGTTTTTTGAATGTTGTAAAGACTTCATTTATTTGATTGATTGCTAGATCGATATTTTGTTCTTCATTCCAAGCTGGAAGAACAATGGAATAGCTTACTGACATATTAGGAGCTTATCAGAGTCGTACGTTTGATTATAGTTTTGTATGTTGCCTCCTTTTTCCAAAAAATTGATTGCGCATGTAGACATGAATTCGTATTTTGCTTCAGTGGAGCAACAAGCGAATCCTTTCTTGCGTGGAAAAGCGTTAGGCGTTTGTTCGTATTTGCATGAATATGGTTGTGTGATTGCGGCTTCTATTGAAGCAAAACGAGCGGGAATGAAGGTGGGGATGACAATGAAAGAAGCTCGTGAACGGGTGCCAGGTTCAGTTTTTGTTCAGAATGATCCGCCAAAGTATCGGGCAGTTACCTCGCGCGTGTTTACGATTTTGCACGAGCTGACCGATAGTATGGAGCATTATTCGATTGACGAGGCTTTTTTAGATTTAACAAATTGGTATCGTGATTCGGCTGAAGCGGCTTGGGCTTTAACTCGTGCACGAGCTCGTATTCGAGATGAGGTTGGTGAATGGTTACGTTGTTCGATTGGGATTGCGTCAACACGATTTTTAGCGAAAACGGCGAGTGATTTAGAAAAACCTAATGGGCTGGTGATTATTGATAAATATAATTTGGATGAAGTGTTGGCTGGCTTGGATTTGGAAGATGTATGTGGAATCGGTTCGCGTATTCGAAAACGCTTGGAACGGATGGGGTATAAAACTTTGCTTGAAGTGAAACGGGCACCGATTGGGAATTTGATGCGGGTGTTTGGAAAACAAGGGTTGTATTTGTCGTGTAAATTGAATGGAATGGAATTTGAGAAGGTGGTGAATGCGCGGTCTAATTTGCCTAAATCTATTGGACATTCGTATTGCGTCCCCGATCGAGTTAATCGTGAGGGGAAGATTGAAGCGACTCTGATGCGTCTGACAGAGCGAGCTGGGCGAAGAATGCGGAACTTGGGTATGCGGGCTTTGCAATTGTCAATTTCGGTTGGTTTTCGAGTGCCTGGTTTTGTTGTGCCGCGAGGATCATTTTGGTCGCCGTTGGCGGGACAGGGTGTTTTTGCGACAAAGCATTTTGGGGTTCCAGTGGATGATTCGTTTTCTTTGGTTGGTGGAGCACTAGAGTTTTTGCGTAAAGAATGGAAAGAAGAATTGGTGAATTTTTTGGCGGTTACGTTGTTTGATTTGTCTCGGCCAACAGGGCAGTTATGTTTTTTAGATCAAGCTTTTACGTATCCGACGTGGAATGATTCTGTTAACGATCGCTTAGGAGATAAGCGCCATTCGGTGTCGGAGGCGATGGAAATGATTCGGAATCGATATGGGGAACAGGCGATTATGTTTGGTTCAATGGTGAGTTTGAGCAATGAGGCACCTGATCGAATTGGGTTTCGGAAGACGGAAGGAGTAGATGTGACTTTGCTGCAATAAAAAAACCGCGTCGGTCAGGACGCAATTTTTTATTTTTTATTGTGTAAGTGTTTTTACGTCGATGAGCGGCGTGGCTCCGCCGGTGACGCGAGGGAGAACGCCGTCCCATTTTTCAATGGCACGCAGTTGAATGATTTGCATATTTGACTTAAGCGCTTCAGATTCGACACGGAGAGCTTCGGCTTTTCCTTTAGCTTCTGCGATATTTTGTTCAGCTTCGAATTTTATTTGTTCGAGTTTGTTTTTTGCGGCTAGCGCGGATTGTTCAGCGGTGACCTTGGCTTCAATAGCTTGGTTAAAGCTTTGAGAGAAATCGAAGTTAACAATGTTGAAATCATCAACAATGATGCCGCGTGGTGTGAGTTTGTCGCTTAAGTGAGACTTGATGTCATCGCGGACAAGTTCACGTTTGGTGATCAATTCTTCGGCTGTGTATTTAGCGGTTGTGGCTTTGACCGATTCTTGGAGAGCCGGATCGATTAAACGAGATTTGTAATCGGTGCCAATTTCAGAATAGATGTTACTGACTTTTTCGGAGTCGAGATGAAAGTTGACGGCGACGGTTGTGTTTACCGTTTGTAAATCTTTTGAAGCGGCCGTTGCATCGACTTGTTCTTTTTGGATTTTAATATCCATGACCACGATGCTTTCCATGATTGGAATACGGAAGTAGAGACCTTCGTGAATTAAACCGCCAGAAACGGCACCAAAGCGGAGGCGGATACCACGTTCACCAGCTGAGATAGTGCCAAAAGGTAATAAAATAATGATGGCGATTAAAGCCACTAATGAAATTCCTACTATTTTGAGTATTTTGGACATAGGTTTATAGACATGTTGCCTGAACCGTGGGGAGAGTCAAGCGGAAATAAAACAAAAACAGCTCTATGAGTAGAGCTGTTCGATCAGATTAGCATCGCCATAAGAACTTTGCGATAGAGTTCTTTGACGATGTGCATTTGGGTTTCGCCGATTGAAGCGTAGTTGTCGAGCCCTGGTGCGGCATTGATTTCGATGACCGTGTAATCTCCCGGCGTCTGATTTAGAGGAGTTTCCGTCATGATGTCGATGCCGATATAACGAAGATTCATATTGCGAGACAGGCTGGCGCAGAGCTTTTTCCACGCAGGATGGAGCGATGGTGTGAGATCAACCGCATCACCACCGGTCGACAAGTTGGCATTTGGGAGTAGTTTAATATCTTCTCCCCGTTTGATGACGCTATTGAGCGAGAGCTTATTACGCTTGAGTGTCGTCAATATACGTGGATCTTTAAGGTCGAGTACAGTGTCGCGCCCGATTGAGTTGAAATGAGCTTGTTTTGTTTGGAGGAGCTCTTGAATGGTTTTTTCTCCATCACCTTGAATTGTCAGAGGACGACGTTCATAAGCTGAGATGATTTCTCCGTCCAAAACAACGATGCGATAGTCTTTTCCTTGGACTGGTTTTTGTACCAAGAAGACGCGCTCGTTCGTTGAAGCTTCGGTTACAGCTTTGAAGAATTCACGTTTGTTGTGTGCGAGCGCAACGCCACTGCCCTGGCTTTTGCTATTTGGTTTGACGATGACGGGCAAGCCGAGGCTCTGCGCATATTCCCAGGCTTTTTCTGGTGTGCGATTCGAATCGATGGCTTTGCACCAACGACGGGTATGGAAAGCTTGACCGAGAGGAACCGGATACCCGAGTTCCTTTAGAAAAAATGCCGCATAATCTTTGTCCTTAGCGATTTCGGTTGAGCCTGAGCCATTCAGATCAAAGCAGGTATTTCGAAAAAACCGTTTTTTCCCATTTGGCAGCCGGATACAACCAACATAGCCATAGGTTGGTTCAATGAGCATGTCTACGCCCATTTCTTGGGCGAGTTCTCTCAAGATGGGTGTGATGAAGCTGGGTTTCATGAATCTCCTTGGCTCAAAAGAGCTTGATATTCGGTATCATTTTTTATTAGAACGGTCAATTGATCTTGTAGATAGAATGGCGTACAAGTTGTGTATGAAAAAAATGTCATGGAAGATTTTGATTGATGGATTGCGGGCACCGACTTTCGTGGGGGTGCCTGAAGAAGAACGGCGATTACGCCAGATAGTTGTGGTTGATATTATTTGCGTTGTTCAACTCGTTTCCCGTGTTCAAGATGATTTAGCTTGCACGACAGATTACACCGCTCTTACAAAGCTTGTTCAAACCGTTTGTTTGGAGCGTCCTCGGTTACTGTTAGAGACTCTTGCGCAAGATCTCGTTCAACAGATTTTTGATTTTGATTTACGGATTGAACAGATTTCTATTTGTTTGCGTAAGCCTAAAAAGTTGCCGGAACTTGAGGCTTTGGGGGTTCAGTTGGATGTTTTGCGTACACGTAGCCGTACAGATCATGTTCGGGCAAAACCGAGAGATCGGTAATTTCGCCGGAAGTTTTTGAAAAAACAACAGGGGCTTGTTGAATGAGGGCAAGGGGTTTTTGTTCTGCGCCTTCGCCCATGCAAAGAACGGCACTGGTGGCGAGCGCGTGTACAATATTCGCTTGCGTCATTTTTAACTCACGTCCGTAGAGGTCTTTGGTGCCACGATAGTCAGTGAGAGGTTCGATGCCAGACCAGGCTAAAGCGATACCGAGAGTCCCTGTGCGAAGTGGAACGAGACGCGTATCGCACATGATAATTCCAAGTTCTTTTATCCGGTAATGGTTTTTTAATTGTTGTTGAAGTTCAATGGTTGTTTGTTTTGGATTTTTTGGCAGTAAGATGAGCTTTCCTTGTGCATTACTTTCATCAATTCCGGCATTTGCAGACCAGTCATTCCCTTTGCGGGTTAGAGTGCACCAGGGTGTTTCAACGCTTTCTTCGCTTTCTGTACGGGCGATGTGTTTTTTGATTTCCAAAGTTGGATTTTCTCTGGTCCGAGATTCGGATAATGCGATGATCTTTGAAGTTACTACGACAATGTCTTTTTCTTGAAGTTGAGGAAGAAATGCGATAAGAAAAGAAAGAAGGTTATCGCCCTCATGGAAAAGTTTTGTCGATACCGCTAAGATTTGCATATGCAAGAATTCCTTTCTACCGAAAATCCGCCAATAACACAAGAATGGCTTGGTATTTGGTATACGCCGATGCCAGACGAAGTTGATCCGCAGGATTTAGAGATTGTACACGCGCGAGGATTAACCGCATGGAAACGTTTTGCAATTTCTAAGGATAAGGATCCTTTTGAAGCGGCTGCACAATTGATTCAGGAAGCTGATGGTCGAAAGGTTTACATCTTTGTACCGGGACGACGTTTTGATCGCGTTGGTACTCGAATTGGTCGAGGAAGTGGTTGGATGGATCGATTTTTATCAAAAATTCCTCATCATTGGTTGCGGATTGGCGTGTGTGGGCCAAAACAGTGGTCGAATGAGTTGTTAAAGCGTGAAGCATGGGATGTACCGATGGATTGGGTTTTACATGTTTTTGAACACTCAAAATAAAAATTGCAAGTTTAACCTTAAATTGATAGGTTATCTATATTATGGTGAATGGTTTTCAACCTCGAGAAATTGAAGAAAAGTGGCAGGCAGTTTGGGCTGAACAAGGTATTTATGAAGCCAAAGATTTGCCTGCAGCATTAAAAGACCGAAAATTTTACGGATTGATTGAATTTCCTTTTCCTTCTGGAGAGGGTTTGCATGTTGGTCATCCACGTTCGTATACGGCGATTGATATCGTGACACGTAAAAAACGCATGGAGGGAAAGAATGTTTTGTATCCGATCGGATGGGATGCTTTTGGATTACCCGCGGAAAATTATGCGATTAAGACTAAAACACATCCATCCGTCACAACTGCAAAAAATATCGCTAATTTTAAGCGACAATTAACTTCGATAGGTTTAGGATTTGATTGGTCGAGAGAGATAGATACGACTGATCCAACGTATTACAAATGGACCCAATGGTTGTTTTTGAAATTTTTTCAAAGTTATTTTGATCCTATTGTGGGGAGAGCATTGCCGATTGAAGCATTAGCGATACCGGAGCAGGTACGTGTCCAGGGTGAATTAGCAGTGCGTGATTTTATTGATTCAAAACGCATGGCGTTTAAATCGGAATCGACGATCAATTGGTGTCCGCGTTGTAAAATTGGATTGGCAAATGAAGAAGCTCAGGGTGGCGTATGTGAACGTTGCGGAAATAGTGTTGAGCAACGTGTAAAAAAACAATGGATGATTCGGATCACGGCTTATGCTGATCGTTTAGTAGATGATTTGGAACACGTTGATTATTTGGAAAAAATTAAAGCACAACAAATTCATTGGATTGGACGGAGCAAGGGAGCATATGTAGATTTTGCGATTCAATCGAAGGCTAAGAATTTGCCTGATAAGGTGACTGTTTTTACCACTCGTCCGGATACCTTGTTTGGCGTTACCTATGTTGTGTTGGCGCCAGAGCATCCATTGATTCAAGCGTGGATTAACGATGGTGATGTGAGTAATGCGGATGAGATTCGGGTATATCAAGAAGGAACGAATTTGAAGAGTGAATTACAACGTCAAGAACAAAAAGAAAAAACAGGTGTTGAAGTGAAAGGCATTAAAGCAGTGAATCCGGCGACGGGTGAAGATGTACCAATTTGGATTGCAGATTATGTTTTGGGTGGATATGGCACGGGTGCGATTATGGCTGTTCCGGCACACGATGAACGTGATTTTGAATTTGCAAAGTTGTTTGGGTTGCCACTTAAAACAGTGGTTGCTTCTTCTGAATTAGGTGGAGTGAATATAGATGCGGTAACAGAATTGCCTTGGACGAATGATGGTGTTGTTATTAATTCTGGTATGTTTGATGGAATGAAGACTGCTGATGCAAAAGAAAAAATGATTGACTGGTTGAGTGAAAATGGATTTGGTGAAGCGAAGACGACGTATCGTTTGCGAGATTGGGTGTTTTCACGACAGCGATATTGGGGAGAACCGATCCCGATTGTGATTTGTCCGAAGTGTGGGTATGTTCCGGTGCCTGAAAGTCAATTGCCGGTTCTTTTACCCGAAGTGAAAGAGTATGAACCAAGTGATACCGGAGAATCACCTTTGGCGGCGATTCGTTCTTGGGTTGATGTGGTTTGTCCTTCATGTAGTGGAAATGCGGAACGTGAAACGGATACGATGCCAAATTGGGCGGGTTCATCTTGGTATTTTTTGCGTTATTGCGACCCACATAATGATCAGACATTTGCTGATCCAGAAAAATTGAAATTTTGGATGCCAGTAGACTTGTACAATGGAGGGATGGAACATACGACATTGCATCTATTATATTCGCGTTTTTGGTATAAGTTTTTGTGGGATTTGAATTTGGTACCGCGTGAATGTGGGAGCGAACCGTATGCTAAACGTCGTTCGCATGCGCTGATTATGGGTGAAGGTGGGATGAAAATGTCGAAGTCAAAAGGGAATGTCGTGAATCCAGATGATGTGGTTGCAAAATATGGAGCTGATGTATTTCGAATGTACGAAATGTTTATTGGACCATTTGATCAAGATGCACCATGGGATACGAATGGGATTGAAGGATTGAAACGGTTTTTAGAGAAAGTTTGGAAGTTGCAAGAGAAAGTGATTAGTTCAAAGAATTCAGTACTTAGTCGAGAGAAAGAGGTTTTGTTGCATCGAACGATAAAAAAAGTCAGTGAAGATATTGAAGGAATGCATTTTAACACTGCTGTTTCTGCAATGATGATTTTGGTGAACGCTCTGCAAGAAGAAAAAGATTTACAGAAGCCAGTATGGGAGTCTTTTTTGAAATTACTCGCTCCATTTGCGCCACATATTGCCGAAGAATTGTGGCATCAATTAGGATATGCTGAATCAATCCATGTGAGTAGTTGGCCCACATTTGATTCAACAAAATTGCAACATTTACAATTTGAATTAGTCATTCAAGTAAATGGTAAGGTACGTGATAAAATTTTGATCGAAAGTGACCTTTCAGAAGATGATGTAAAAGCAAAAGCGGTCGCTTCTGAAAAAATACAGCAATACTTGGAAGGGAAAATGCCGCACAAGGTGGTGTATGTAAAGGGGAGATTGGTGAGCATTGCGGTGTAAGCAAAAACAGTCCAGCTAAGATGGACTGTTTTTTTGTTGCTTGTCTTTAGTCTTTTTGTTAGGCTTGATTTCTATGAAACTTGTTGTCGTAGGAACGGGATATGTCGGTTTAGTTTCCGGCGCTTGCTTGGCTGATGTGGGTCATACTGTTATTTGTGTTGATGTAGATGCCCTGAAAATTGAAAAATTGAAGAGTGGCGTGATTCCGATTTTTGAGCCTGGTCTTGAAGAAGTAGTGCAACGAGGAGTGGAATCAGGTCGTTTTTTATTTACCACAAATCTGAAAGAGGCAATGGAAGGAGCTCAGGTTATTTTGATTGCGGTCGGTACACCTTCTACTGAGGATGGTTCGGTTAATATGGCATATGTTGAATCGGCGGCTCGAGATATAGGAAGAGCTATGACTGAATATACGGTTGTTATTGATAAGAGTACGGTTCCGGTTGGTACAACTGAATGGGTTCATTCAATAATTCGTCATGAAACTTCATGTGATTTTGATGTGGTTTCGGTGCCAGAATTTTTGCGCGAAGGTCATGCGATTCAGGATTTCATGAAGCCGCATCGGATTGTCATTGGAACTCACTCAACCAAGGCAATTAATATCTTATTAGAGGTTTTTTCAGCATTTCAATGTCCAAAAGTCATTATGGATGAACGAAGTGCTGAGTTAACCAAATACGCCGCAAATTCCTTTTTAGCGATGAAAATTGGTTTTATCAATGAGATTGCTTCTTTGTGTGAACGACTTGGTGCGGATGTTGACCAGGTGGCAAAAGGGATTGGTCTTGATCCGCGTATCGGAGCTGATTTTTTACGTGCGGGTTTGGGTTGGGGTGGAAGTTGTTTTCCGAAAGATGTACGTGCGTTAAAAAATTTGGGCGATGGTTTGGGTGTTTCGTTACCGATTATTAATGCGTCATTGGATATGAACACTATGTCGCGCCAACGTGTTGTTGATCGATTGGTTTCTTTGTTTGATGGAACAATTGAAGGTAAAAAAATTGCCGTATTGGGAATTGCTTTTAAGCCAAATACCGATGATACGCGTGAGTCTGCCGCTATTGCATTAATGCAGATATTGAAAGAAAAAGGTGCTGATGTTTATGCATATGATCCAATTGCCGAATTTCATTCAGCTTATCATGGGTTTGACGTGAAAATTGGAGAGTCACCATATCATATTGCACAAGATGCTCACGCTATTATTCTTGCAACAGAGTGGCATGAGTTTACAGATTTAGACCTAACACGTATCAAGCAGTTTATGGCAGATGACGTAATGGTAGATGCGCGTAATTTTTTTGATCCAGTGAGAGTTAAGGAAGCAGGTTTTCGTTATTTGCGCGTAGGAAATAAATAGGATAGCTGTGAGAAATGGTTGGTCCCATTCCATTTCTCATTGCTTTTTTATTTGGAATTTTGATTCATTCAATTTTTCCGTACGAACGAATTTCAGAAATTATCTTGGTACACATTTTTCTTTTTATTATCTTTTTGGTTTGGCGTTTTACGTTACTGCGGAGAGTCTGTTTGGTATTACTTTGTATTTTATTTGGATTTTGGCGTTTTAATATCACTATTCCTTCCGTTGCTTCTCAAGCACAACTGACAGAAAAAGAAGTTATCATCGAAGGAATTGTTAGTAAAAAATTATCTTTCTGGTCTATTGTTGATGGGAGGTTTGCTGTAAGAGGATTACAAAAAATTACGCCGTATTCATTTGTGAGAGTAACTTGTCAATTAGATAAGATTCCATTTTCTTCAGGATTTGATCGACGTTTATGGTTTGCACGACAGGGAATTTGGTTTGAATGTACTTCGAATAATGAGGTGTACGTTAGGTTGCCTGATCGGTGGAATGTCTTTTCATATTTGAGACATGTTCGGGATGTGCTATCTACGAAGATTCGTGACCTATTTGAAGCATCGCGAGCGGAACTTTTAATCGGTATGTTATACGGATCTCCAGATTTTTTACCTGATGATTTGGAAATTTTTCGGCGATCAGGATTAATGCATTTGGTAGCAGTTTCCGGTTCAAATATAAGTATTGTGGTGATTGCGAGTTTTACGATTTTGCTTCGTATCGGTTTTCGCCGTCGTCATGCTTTTTGGCTGACAACATTGAGCGTAATGACGTACGTTTGTTTTGTCGGATTCAGTGCTTCAGTATTACGTGCTGCTCTTATGGCTTGGTTGAGTTTGTTTGGTCGTGATAGAGGTAGGATCGTGCATCCGGTGGTTTTGCTATTGGGTTGCGCAGTGTTTTTGAATTTGTGGAATCCGTGGCAGCTTGTATTTGACCCGGGATTTGTTTTGTCTTTTCTGGCAATGATTGGATTAGTAGGAATAGCGCGACCATTTCAAGATATATTTTATTGGATACCAAAAAATGCTGGATTACGTGAAACCGTGTGTATGACTTTTGGGGCAACAATGATGACCTCTCCATATCTTGCCTATTGTTTTGGACAATGGTCTTTAGCCGGAATGTTTACGAACTTGATCGCTGTACCTCTTGTTCCGTGGGTGATGGGCAGTGGCGCTTGTGCCTCAGTTATCGACAATGGTTTGATTGGAAATTTTTGTCATCAGGCTGCTTTTGGATTTTTGAATATCATTTATATGATCGCTCGTTGGTCGTCGGTAGTTCCTGGGTTATCGGGATATATTCAATTCCCGCTTTGGATGATGCTGTTTGTTTATTTTTTGTTATTTGGTTGGATGTGGCATTTGAAGAAAAGTTTTCCACAAGTTTATTCTAAAAGTGTATATTTTTTTTGACTGTCGGCGGTTCTTAACGCGGAATACATGCATACAAGATTAGTAATTATGGGGTTTTTCCTATTCAGTTATTTGTATATGTCTGAGTAAACACACAACTTTTTTTGTAAAACAAAACGATCAGTCGTAGCTTATATATGTGGGCTGAAATCTCCCGCACCTCGACAATCACAGAGACAAGATTAAAAACACGATACATATCAGGGTGGTCTTGGAAGGATACAGGAGAGACTAACGTGCGGCCTGTACTCTTCCCTTGCTTGGTAGGCAACTGGGCAATGCGGATTTCATCATGGAAACTGAGATGTATCGCGATAGCCATCTGTGTGCATCTTATTACCACTGCATAATGCAATTATTGGTAGTAAGTAAGAACTTTTCCGACCAATATCGTTCTTCACACGGTAAAAATGCTTGTCTCTGTCGATTCGTCGTTTTGGTAAAATTAGGTTACACTGTTTGGACTATGGTTCGTTTTCCTTCATTTTCAAAAACGCCCGCACCAACTTTATTTATCATTTCTATTGGCTTAGTGTGCGTGAGTGTTATCGCTGTTCGATTTTTTCTTCCGCAAACGATTCGTCTTCGGATTACTGAAGATGAATATCGATTGATGGAGCAAGCAGTTGAAAAAAATCGAGCAGCGAGTTTGCCTCAATTGGAGAGTTCTAAGTTTTCAAACGGAGATGCTCTTTCAGGTATTGGTGGAAATTGGACTTTTCTAGATCAGGCAGTTCTTGATGGATCTACCACTAAGCCACGTTTTGCAGGAACTGTTCCACAGCGCCAAACGATGATGAAGTTAGCAGAAGGTGAATTGAAGTTGCAGGTTTATGAAGCAAAAATTGTGGATACCATTGCTTTTCAAAAAGAATTGTTGTCTGCTGAAAAAATCAATATAGCAGGTCGAGAAGGATACTTAGTTCCTGATATCAGCGGTGGAAGTTCACTTTTGATGAAAGGATCCGATTCAATAGTCGTACTTACAGTTATTCCAAATTTTGATTGGAAGAATCGTTTACCAGATGCTTTGTCTGCATATATTGCAACGGTTTCAATTCACTAATTTTATTTTTTGGTCGGTACATTTCATCTATTCGTGAATGCATCACGGATAGATGTGTGGAGTTTATTTTAGGAGGTTTGTCATGAAAGCAAAGTGTTTGTTGTTGGCTCTGTGCGTCGGTTGTTCGTCTCCTTCCACTGAGAATGAACAACGTAGTACGCCGAATACCAGTTCTGGCCAACAAGCGGTCCAGATCGATTCTCAAACGGGAGTGCCTTATGCCACTACGTTTCAGTTTCCGCTTGATGGATTTGATGCTTCGGATTTCGGTTTTAGCTTCGGAGGGATTAATGATCATTTTTGTCTCTCGAGTCACAAAGGTGAGTGCTTGTCTTATGGCGCACACCTTGGTCGAGATTCTCAGGTGAAAAAAACACCCGTCGGAACTCCGGTGTATGCACCGGCAGATGGAATTGTGCGAATCAGCACGACTGAGAATTTCGGTGCCTATGGATCGGATTCGTCTTCGAATCCTGATTATAGAGGCTGTTTGATCTTGTTGGAACATGAATTTTTGAGCGGTCAGTCGGTGTTGAGTTTGCTTGGACACATTCAGTGTGAAGCGAACGTTTCATACGACACGACAAAACAGACTGGGAATCCGTCGATCGGAACGATTGTTCGACGCGGTCAGTATCTCGGTCATGTGGCTCATTATTGGAGCGGTTCCGATAAGTCGACCGATTGGCATCATCTTCATTGGGGGATGCGTAAGGGTCCATATGTTGTTACACAAAAGTCTGATTTCGTTGTGGGCTATGCTTTGCCTTCGACATTTCATTACAATGTGACAACACATGCGAAAGAACATGAGACGTGGCTTGATCCATTTGTGATCGTTGCGGCTTATGGAGATCCTGAATATATGGCTGGAACCGATGTTCGTTTTCATCCACCGGGTAGTTTGTTGAAGGATTCAGTCGGTCAGTTGTTTGTGGTGAAAGATGATACGCATCTTGCACCATTGACTGATTCGGTGGCAATTAGCGACCGATATGATGTAGCGCATGCAGTTTTGGTCACTGATCAAGAACTGAGTTGCTACACCATGACTGATCCGGTTTCTTCGCAGGGTGCAGTGTTGCTTTATCGACGGTTGAATACATCAACTGTTGTGATGGCGTCGCTCTCGACTTTGCAGAGACAGGACTTTGTTCGATGGGAAGCTCTGTTGTCTTGGGGCTTTACCGCGAGCGATGTTCAAACTGATCCGGCAGTATCTTTGGCTTCTGAAGCGCTGTATGTTCAGAGTGAACAAAAAAAACTCCGTCCCGGAAGTTTGGTAAAAGCTGATAATGCATCTGAAGTTTGTATTGTTCGGCCTGACGGAAAGCGTCAACCGATTGCATCTGCGGATGTATTTGAAGCATTGGGGTATGTTTGGGAGCAAGTGTATTCCATTCCTGCTGAAGTACTTGAAGTTACTGCCGGTGAAAGATTGCCTCAATCGATTACATGGCAGAACATTCATACATGTGCCGTGCCTACTACATGCACGGGCGGCAAAAATTGCGGTGGCGGTGCAGATCCTTGTAGTTTGTTGTCTTGTCCGCAAGGTAGCACATGCAGTTTGAATGCGGATGGAAAAGCAAGCTGCTCGATTCAGACTCCGCAAACGTGCACAGGCGAATGCATTGGTGGCGTTTCTGAAGCATGTATAGCTTGTCCCGGTGTTCAGGGAACCCGTACCTGTTCGACAGTGGATTGTCAGTGGTCGGCGTGTTACAAGCCATCAGTTGCAGAAGAATGTACGGATGGGATCGATAATGACTGTAATGGAGTTATCGATTGTCATGATCCAGCCTGTGCTTCTCATTCCGCATGTTTGCCTGAATCAAAGCCTGATCCGAATATTGACACGAGCGAGATGTTTGCTCTACGTCTGCAATATTCTGGTGAAAAAATGATCGGTTCGATCGTTGTCAATGCATGGTGGCAACCACCTGCACAAGCACCTCGTGTTTGGGCGGCGGTTACCGAATGCAGCGATGTAATCACCGGTGATGGCTTGCTTGACTGCGTGATTATGCTCCCGCATGGTACGACTTCATTTGAGTTCCAGCTTGATTTGCCAAATGGAGGTTATTGGGGAGATACCTCGTGCTATGTGAAGGGCGGATGTGGTAAAACAAATGGCGTGGTGACATTGTCGTCCGCCATCACGGGACAATCCTTGTCTTACGAAATGATTCCAAATGTCCCCGGGGAACCATATCTGAAAGGTCATGTTTCGTTTATTCCTTAATCTTTTTTGCCTCGATCGTAGGATCGGGGCATTTTTGTGGAATTTATCCACAGTTTACTCTTGTTCCAATTTGTTATTCATGACAAACTAGAACAGAAATAGAACACTATACAAAAATATATGGCAAAAAAAGTACACGATGAGCGTGATGAACGCCGCCTAGCAGCTCAAATCGCAATCGATCAGATTAAGGAAAAATTTGGTGAAGGAAGTATCATGCGTCTTGGTGAAGCGAAGAAAATGGTTATTGAAACAATCCCAACTGGGTGCTTGTCATTGGATATTGCTCTTGGTGTTATGGGTGTGCCACGAGGACGTATCGTTGAAATTTTTGGACCGGAATCTTCCGGTAAAACAACTTTAGCCCAACATATTATTTCAGAGGTTCAAAAGATGGGTGGTATTGCAGCTTTTGTTGACGCCGAACATGCACTCGATCCGTCATATGCAAAAAAGATCGGTGTAAAGATCGATGAGATGCTTATTTCTCAACCAGATTCCGGTGAGCAAGCTTTGGATATTGTTGAAACCTTGGTGCGTTCGAATGCGGTCGATGTCATTGTACTCGATTCAGTGGCGGCTTTAACTCCTCGAGCTGAAATCGAGGGAGAAATGGGAGATTCTCATGTTGGACTTCAAGCTCGTTTGATGAGTCAAGCTTTACGTAAATTGACTTCAATAATCTCCAAGAGCAAATCAGTAGTTATTTTTATCAATCAAATTCGTCAAAAAATTGGTGTGGTGTATGGTAATCCAGAAACTACAACCGGGGGCATGGCTTTGAAGTTTTATTCTTCTATGCGCATAGAAGTACGCAGAAGTGCTCAAATTAAAATGGGAGAAAAAATTATAGGAAACCGAGTAAAAGTAAAATTGGTAAAAAATAAAGTTGCTCCTCCATTTACGACAACAGAGTTTGATATTATGTATAATGAAGGTATTTCTTTAGCGGGAGACGTGTTAGATACCGCTACTGAACTCGGAATTATTAAAAAATCAGGTAATTCCTATACCTATGGTGATACTAAACTAGGTGTTGGACGTGAAAATGCAAAAAACATGTTGAAAGAACACCCTGAATTAATGCAACAGATTCGAGAACAGGCTATTGAAGGAATTAAACAAGGTCAAATTGATACACCAGAAAGACAAGAAGAAGATGATGCTCCGCCTGAAGAATAAAGTTATTACTTACGTGACTTTTTAGAATTAATTGAGTAGACTACTTTCATATTTCACATGACACGACGTCGAAAGCGAAACGTTTTTCCCATCAATTGGTCACTGGATCCAGAAACAGCCCATGGTATTTTTACAGTCATACTTTTTGCGATTGCAATTTTACTGCTGTTATCTGTTTTAATGTTGGCGGGGAGTCTAGGTGTCGCTGTTGATCAGGCGATGGCAAGGGCTTTTGGTTTTACCAGAATTGCAATTCCATTTATTTTAATTGTTATCGGAATTCATGAATTGTCGCCAGAACGTCTACCGTTAAAAGCAACTAGTTATGTTGGTTTTTTGTTAGTTTTTTGTTCTTTAAATCCTTTTGTACATGCGGCGGCTACGGCTGGTGAATTGATTGTGACTACAGAGCGTTTGTCGCGATTAGGGGGGGCGATAGGTTCGATTGTAGCTGATCCGTTTATTGATATTTTAGGTCGCCCGGGTGCAATGACGATATTTCTTGCACTTTTTTTAATCTCTTGCTTGCTGATTTTTAATACGACATTAAAAAATATTGTAGATTTTTTTAAACGAATTTTACGATTATTTTATTTTGTTATTACTTTTGTCGTAAAACCATTTACATGGTTGTTACACAAACGTTCGGTTCGAATTGAAGAACGTATTCGTTCTGGCGTTGAAATAAAATCACTGGCTGAAGAAAAAGAAGAGAATGAAGAGATTGAGGATACTAATGACGACGAGGAACTTTCAGAAGATGTGGATGAAGAAGAGTTAGAGAAAATTGAAGATATTAAAAATATTGAAAAAAAACCAGTAGCTGCTGCCCCATCGAAACCGAAAAAGAAACATCCGATGATTTCCGTTCCTTTAGAATTGTTAACAAGAAGAGATTCAAAACCCACGTCTGGAGATATTCAACATAATCAATATCTCATACAAAGAACGTTAGAAACTTTTGGTATCCCTGTAGATATGGGAGAAGTGGCTGTTGGACCAACTGTTACGCAATTTACTTTGAAGCCGTCAGAAGGTGTAAAATTAATTAAAATTACTGCGCTTCATAATGATTTAGCTCTAGCTTTGGCTGCACATCCGATTCGTATTGAAGCACCGATCCCCGGTAAATCGTTAGTGGGAATTGAAGTCCCTAATTTGACAATCGCAACTGTCGGTTTACGAGAAATTTTAGAGGCGAAAGAGTGGAAAGAAAGAAAGTCTGCTATTTCTTTTTCTTTAGGAAAAGACGTGAGTGGCAAGCCTTGGGTTGCAGACGTTTCTCGTATGCCGCATTTGCTCGTTGCTGGTGCAACTGGTTCTGGAAAATCCGTTTGTTTAAATACTTTGATCATGTCAATGTTATTTGCAAACGGTCCAGATGATCTTAAATTCATCATGGTTGATCCAAAACGTGTTGAATTACAGGTTTATAATGGAATTCCACACTTAATAACGCCGGTGATTACTGAAAATGAAAAAACAGTAAATGCACTTAAATGGGCTCTTCGAGAAATGGATCGCCGTTTTGATGTTCTGTCTAAATTCGGTGCTCGTGATATCGCCTCGTATAATCAACGTTCGGAAGAAAAATTGCCTTTTATCGTGATCATTATAGATGAGTTGGCTGATTTAATGGTTACAGCAATGCAAGAAGTTGAAGGACCAATTGTCAGGTTGGCTCAGATGGCACGCGCCGTTGGTATTCATTTGGTTCTTGCGACGCAGCGACCTTCGGTAGATGTTATTACAGGTTTGATTAAAGCTAATATTCCGGCTCGTATCGCTTTTGCGGTGGCTTCTTCAATGGATTCACGAACGATTATTGATCAAGTTGGTGCAGAGAAATTGTTAGGGCGTGGAGATATGTTATTTCAGACGGCCGAAATGGCAACTCCACGGCGTATCCAAGGTTGTTTTATTTCAGACGATGAAATTAAACGTGTAGTTGAATATTTAAAATTGAAATATGAACCAGCTGAGTACGACCCTACGGTGATCGAACGTAGTCGTACAAGTGGAGGTGTTAGTTTGAGTAATGGATTACCAATCGAAGAAGACACTGATCCATTGATTCATGATGCGATGGAAGAAATCACACGTGCCGGTAAAGCTTCGGCTTCACTTTTACAAAGAAGATTGAAAGTTGGATATGCGCGCGCGGCTCGAATCCTTGATTTATTAGAACGCGATGGATTTATCGGACCGGCAGATGGTGCGAAACCACGTGAAATTTTGAATGTGCATTTTACTAAAGGTTTAGAACAAATCAGCGTGCCTGAGCATCCAGCCTTGCTTCAAGTTGATCGTGAAATTCCTGATATCGAAAAAGATGATGAAGAGGTGTAGACTAAGGCTATGGCATTTATCCAAAAAAGAGTTTCTGAATCGAATACTGGTTTTGGTGCGGAGTTACAAAATTTGCGAGAATTACGTGGATTAACACGGAATGACGTTTGGCGTTTAACAGGAATTCATCCGCTTTTACTTACATTATTTGAGGAAGAACGATTTGGGGAATTAGCGGATCCAGCTTATGATGAGCGACATGTCATTCGATTGATCGTTGCCCTTGAAGGGAAGGTTCCTTTTTTTGTCACAAAATATCGAGCCGCGGTTCGAGCTATCGGTACGCAATCTTCTCAAAATGTTTTGCTTCACCCTTGCGTTCGCAAACGTGATTTTTTGGTATTTTCTCGTACACCAGTCGTGATTGGTGTTTTAATGATTTTGTTTTTTATTGGAGGTTTTGTGAGTTGGCATGTACTTGAAGTTTCTGAGCCTCCCGCTTTACTGATTACCTCTCCGAAGGAAGGTGACCACATAACCAGTTCGATTGTGAAAATTATTGGACAAACGGAACCAACGGCAATGATGTTAGTAAATGGTGAGCGTATTTTGGTCGGTGAAGATGGCGCATTTGAGACGGAACTTGATATTCCATCAGGATTAAATACTTTTACATTTGAGGCAAAACGTCGTCAGGGACAAACAACAACTATTGAAAGACATGTTATTTCTGAAAGACGTATTGAGCAAGCAGCTCTTTTACCCGATGTTGTTTCTCATTAATTTGTTTATTCTTTTTTCTACAAAAAATCTCTTAATTGATTAAGAGATTTTTTATTTTTGACCAAAGTCAGCTCAATGATGTCATGCGAGAGATGAATGTGTTCCGCACGGAGGAGAGAGTTTGTTGAAGAAAAATTCAACAGGTGTGAAACTATTTTCATGAAGATGCACGCATCGAATCGCAAACCTTAGTCAGGATTGTGAACATACGCTTCCATATTTGCTATGTCAAGAAGAAACGAAAATACCTCAGTCGCTCGAAGAATGAGTAACCGAGGTATGTGTGTTATATAAAAGGATAGAGGTTTCGTGTTCCTTGCTCCAGATGTCTGGAGCCGGATAGTTGTTAATCCATCCCGGAAGTATTTGTATGAGAGCTTGCAGGTATGTTTCCCTCATACATTCTGCGATCCAGCGCGGAATGATGAGGCCGTTGACGACTTTGTCTTCGTCGTCTTTTTGGTATGCGATCAACAAGTTTCCGTCACTCAGCCACCAAGTGATCGTTCGATTACGCTCATCGTGATGACTGCTGCATTGTTCCCTAAGGAACTTTCGAAATCCCAATCCATCGATTTCGAAACGATGGCATTGTTGGAGGGTAGATTTTTTTGAATCGAAGTCGATCGTATGATCGCGCCTCGTAAGGTCATAGACCTTGCAATCTCCCTCTGTAGCAGCCTTCCAGACATATTCGTTTTCGTCACGGATGCGAGTGAGTTGATCAGAAGTGAGGATTTCACCTTTATGTACCTGGATGAAGAACTGATGTTGATATTCCACCAGTTTTACCCCACTACTTACTGCTTCGCTGATCGAAGCAAGATTCATATGAGCCGGTTTGAGCTCATCTTTCCTCCGTACTCCTTCAGCATATGTTTCAAGGTAGTCTCCCAGCGGAACTTTCATGAATGCTCCGTCTTTAGAGAGAATTGGTCGGTTCCAGATTTGCATCCGGATACCTCCTGGTGGGGGAACTGCTGGTTCACTCCAGTCTTTGTTGAAGCTACACATGTCGAGCAAGAGTGAACGCTCTCGACCTATGGGTCTTTTGGCGTAGGTTACTTGTTGGAGAAGATCTTTGTTTGCCGCACTTTTGCGCGGATCAGCTGGGATCGTCATCTCATGTCTCCTTGTTTTTGTTTTACGCTATAGCTTGCGTTTGTCTGCGCGAAAACGGTCGCGCATGGTTTTGTAGTCATCCGCAACATTTGTGTATTCACCGATAATGGCGTCATTTTTTTTGAAAAAGTGACGAATCACTTTTCCAAAAAAATAAATGATACTACTACCAATGAAAAAAATGATGATCGCGTATATTCCTTCATCATTTTTTGCGGTGTCCCAATGTTCGAATTGCATTTTCGCGAGTATCAGCAAACTTATGATTTGAATGACATCTACGAAAATATATTTCATGTGTTCCTTTCGAGATTTTTCCCAAGGGGCATGGAGGTGGTCTCATGTGACAAAAGTGTTTGTCAGCACGAGTGACCCAATATCGTGAGACGTGGTCCAGCTGCGCCGGAGTACGGTACGAATTTGGAATCCTCCACAACTCTTGGGAAAACTCTCCCAATATGACAGATTAATCGGTCGTATTGGGAGAGTGACGACCGAAGATTTTTTCTTCGGTCGTCCTAGTCGTTGTTTTTATCCTTGTCTGATTTTTTTTGTATTCTGTGAATTGTGTTTCGTGGCTGATTAAGCCGGTGAATCAATATCTGTCGAAACAAAATCCTTTCTTTGATCATGAGTTTTAGTTGTTGTCTATGCAAGGCAAGGAAAAGTTTCCAGCGCGATCTACCAGATTCACCGAGAAGATATGGTTTATAGCAGCTAGCGCAATATCCTGCGACAATTTTTCCGTCGCGAGCCGACCCCCAAAAAGTGGGTTTTTTACAGTACGGGCAGCTCAATTTTGAACCGTGGGTATGTTTTCCGTTGGCTGGTGCGCTATTCAACAAGCTCGAGTCCATTCTAGTGAGGAATGGCCAGATACTATGTTCGCAGGTTCCAAGCGGGTTGTAACATTGTCCGTCCAAGATATTTTTAAAACCTTGCGATTGTTGCAAGATCTCTTGCGGAACGAGCTCTACCTGATATTTGCTCCACTTTATCGATGGAGTCAACCAGAGGTAGAGTGTTTTTTGTCCACATTTTGGACAATGCTTGGTACAAAGCTCCACTGGTTCACTTGTGGTTAGCAGATGAAGGATATACCTGATTACTTGAAGGTGTTCACGCACCTTGTCAAATTCATTTTGTGATTCACTCGGTGTCATGACTCCTCCTACTTTTTTACATGTAAAGATCGAGAGCGGGGAACTCTCGATAAGATACCTTTTTTATTCCCCTCCGCAAGAGGTGAGATTCATCTATTGTGGAGGGGAATAATAGAAATTCATTTAAATAGATGTGAAGGGGATTTCGCAGCGAAGCTGTTTCTATCCGGGGAAATCCCGTTTCGGCAAACGACAGCCGAAGCCATCCTTTCCGAATTGGATTTCCACCTATCGATATCCCTTGCGAGAGTCGATAGTCTCTCCTCCACATCTGTTTAAATGAACGTTAAACCTTTTTAAAACTGAAAAACATCGTTTTTCTTGACGGCGTCCTTCATGGTCAGGATTTTCTTTTTTTCTTTTTTTGTTTTTGTTGCAGGCGGACACCATTGCCCGTTCTTGCATCACGAATTGTTTCATGAGGCAGGAATGGCGCCCTACACCAAGTGATATAGGGCGGGTAGTGAGGGTTAGTTCTAGCGGTGGTCGCGGGACTTGGGCTTTTTGCCCGCGCCCTTCTGGCGGTTTGCCTTGAATGATGTCACCACCTTATAGACGCAGGAGAAAGACTCACAGTAGCCTCCGTAGAGACCGGATCCCTTCTTGTCCTTGGGGCGGTGCACCCGGAACTCCTTCTTGGGAGACGGGCGCGTCTTGATCTTGAAATCCATCATCTCGAAGTCGTCCATGTTTCAGTTTCCCTTCTTTTCTTTTTTGTTTTTTGGGTTTTGTTGCAGTCGCAGAAAGTGGAATTGAACCACTGGATTCTCTTTTTTACGGAGTTTCGGCCCATGGATAGGGCTCCAGCGACCATGCTGGTTCTGCGAAAATCGGATCGAGCGAACTTGGTTCCGACGAATGTAGAGGGGATAGGGCTTGCCCGAAGGCTGCAATATCCATGAGAAGCGACTCTCGTCGATAACCAGTTTTCACCGGTTGAAGATGATTTTGCTCCTCGTCCATCTTGAGTACCCTGTGGGGTTCAAGATAGGTCTCTCTCCTCCACGTTTGTCGGAATCAATTGGTATTATGTAAATGTTCAGGCCAATCTGACCTGATATGAAGGGGATGAGCCGCGCAAAAGCTTGGCGCATCCATGGCCGAGATGTTGCGGGGGAGCCAGTCCGAAGACCAACGTTCCGCAGCGCTCAACCACCTCGATGATTTCCGCTGGGCGGCTCATCGAAGGGATCCTCCTTCATGTCAGGAAAGATTGGTTTTTGAAGCAACGTTGCAAGATACCATAAACTAGTATTTTTGTCAAGTGTTTGGTATACGATTTTTATGAAGATTTTTCTTATAAAAGCCTTTATATAGAGCAAAAAAATGGGTTGAACGGATAAAAGCACTTAGTTAAGCGATTTTTTAGCTTTACATTTTTTACTGGGTTACGCACAATTTTGTATGTGGCTTTTTTGGAGTACTCGTTTATCGTTTTTGTTCTATCAAAGAAATGATTATAAACGATTCAAAATTGTGTTCATTGTCTCTTGACAAGGTATATAAAACTTGAGAAAATCCGCCTGAACGATACGACTTGACCTTCGAAGGCATCCCTGCAGAGCCGTCGAAGTTTCGGTCGGTCCCTCGGAAATTTTCTCCATGGTGACTCTCTTTTTGTAGACACAAAACCTTCCGCTAACCTCGTCGCGGAGGGTTTTGATGTCTATGGGAAGATGATATTCGTCTCGATAATTTATTTATCCATCATACGTAGTCGCTTGCTGCCCGTCGCCAAGACAACCTCCTGAACGGTCTATATCCCTTTGGTCCGGGAGGCACGTACTATGTGTGTGACATTTATCACATGCCACAGATGGTTTTTCGCCGACAAGCTCCAAAGGAGCAAGAACGTCGGTATTTTACTTCATCGCGTGATGCGATGGCATTACCGGATCTCATAGAGATCCAAAAGCAAAGTTACCGTTGGTTTTTAGAAACTGGTATTCGTGAATTACTGCAAGAGATTTCTCCAATAAAAGATTTTATTGGTCGTGATCTTGAATTGTCTTTTACGGATTATTATTTTGATGAACCGAAGTTCGATGAACGTACATCGCGTCACAAGAATATTACGTATGATGCACCACTTCGTGTGAAGACTAAATTAGTCAATAAACGCACTACTGAAAGTAAGGAACAGGAAGTGTATCTTGGTGATTTGCCGGTAATGACCGATCGTGGAACATTTGTGATTAATGGTGTTGAACGTGTGATTGTTTCGCAATTAGCTCGTTCGGCCGGTGCTTTTTTTACGGCTGAAGTTTTACGTAATCGTCGTTATTACGGTGCAAAAGTGATCCCAAATCGTGGCGCTTGGCTTGAATTTGAAACGGATGCCAATCAGGTGATTTGGGTAAAGATTGATCGCAAACGCAAAGTGGCCGCCACTTCGTTATTGCGTGCTTTTGGATATTCAACGGATGATGATATTAAACCTTTATTTGCAGATATCGATGTTCATCCATTGAATCATTATATTGAGGCTACTTTAGCGAAGGATATTGCGGCAAATGAAGATGAGGGTTTGATAGAGGTTTATAAGCGTATTCGTCCGGGTGATTTGGCAACGGCGGATAATGCGAAATCTTTGATTCATTCGATGTTCTTTAAGTTTGAACGATATGATTTAGGTGCCGTAGGTCGTTATAAATTTAATCAGCGTTTTGGTTTACCAGCCGCCCCAGAAGAAGTTGCCAAAGAAGAGATTCGTATTTTGTCCAAGGAAGACTTGGTTAAGATTTTGCGTGAAATTATTCGTTTGAACAATGTGCAGGAAGAACCGGACGATGTAGATCACTTGGGTAATCGCCGTGTTCGTGCGATTGGTGAATTATTACAATCTCGTTTCCGCATCGGTTTGGCTCGTATGGAGCGCATTGTGAAGGATCGCATGTCGACGCAAGATATTACATTATTAACACCAGCAAAATTGATCAATGCTCGTCCAGTGATTGGTGCGGTTCGTGAATTTTTCATGAGTTCGCAGTTGTCACAATTCATGGATCAGACAAATCCATTGTCTGAACTTGAACATAAACGCCGTTTGTCGGCGATGGGTCCAGGCGGTTTGTCACGTGAACGCGCGGGTTTTGATGTTCGTGACGTGCATCGCACTCACTATGGTCGTATTTGTCCAATCGCTTCACCTGAAGGTCCGAATATTGGTTTGGTTGGTCACTTGGCTTGTTATGCGCGCATTAATGATTTTGGTTTTATCGAAACGCCATATCGTAGAGTTCGCAATTGGGCGAAGAATGATGGTAAGGATGTTGTCGGTGAAACGCTTCGCGTTGATGTGCGTGATGGGAAAGGAACTATTGTGGCGAAGGGTGGCGAGGAAGTTGATAAAAAATTGGCCGAAAAATTGCAGAAAGAAGTGTCTATCGACAAGTTGCCTGTAGTGCCTACGGTTACCGGAGAAATTGAATACTTGAATGCCTTTACCGAAGAGCGTGGTACAACGGCTCCAGCAACGACACCGATTGATCGTCATGGGAAGTTTTTGGTTGAGCGTGCTTCTGCGCGTAAAAATGGTGAACCAACTATCGTTGATGTACATGAAATAGATTATGTTGACGTGTCTTCAAAGCATGTTCTTTCAATTGGTACATCTTTGATTCCATTTGTGGAGCATGATGACGGTCAGCGTGCGCTTATGGGAACAAATATGCAACGTCAGGCCGTGCCTTGTATCAAGCCGGATTCTCCTATTGTTGGCACGGGCGTTGAACGTCGTGCGGCGGTTGATGCCGGTCATGTGATCTTGGCTCCAGATGATGGTGTTATTGTGTCAGTTTCGGGTAATCATGTTGAATTGCAGACGGCTGATAAGCAAGTTCGTCGTTATGATTTGGTGAAGTTTTATCGTTCAAATGCCTCGACTTGCGTTAATCAACATCCTCGTGTGAATAAGGGTCAGAAGGTGTATGCCGGTGAAGTGTTAGCCGATGGTACATCTTGTCAGAATGGTGAAATGGCTTTGGGTCAAAACTTATTGTGCGCCTTTTTGTCATGGGATGGATATAATTATGAAGATGCTATTATTTTGTCTGAACGTTTGGTCCAACAAGATCGTTTTAGCTCGATTCATATTGAACATCACACGATTGATGTACGTGACACCAAGCTTGGTTCTGAAGTGGTGACAAGCGATATTCCAAATGTCTCTGAAGAAAAGTTGAAGAATTTGGATGAAAATGGCGTCATTCGCATTGGTGCTGAAGTAAAATCCGGTGATATTTTGGTGGGTAAGATTACGCCAAAGGGTGAAACGGATTTATCGGCAGAAGAAAAATTATTACGTGCTATTTTCGGTGAAAAAGCTCGCGATGTGCGTGACTCGTCATTGTATCTTGAACATGGTGAACATGGAAAAGTGGTTGATGTGACTGTGTTTACGCGTGAAGCGGGTGACAAATTGCAGCCAGGTGTCATGAAACAAATCGTGGTATCGGTTGCTGACTTACGAAAAGTACAAGTGGGCGATAAATTGGCTGGTCGTCACGGAAATAAAGGTGTTATTTCAAAGGTGGTGCCGGTTGAAGATATGCCTTTTTTGGCGGACGGAACACCGGTTGACGTGATTCTTTCACCGCTAGGCGTGGTGTCTCGTATGAACCTTGGTCAAATTCTTGAAACCCATTTGGGTTTGGCGGCAAATGCTTTGGGATATCGTGTCGCGACGCCGGTGTTTGATGGTGTGAGTGAAAATACGATTCGCGAAGAATTGACCAAGGCTGGTTTTCCAGAAGATGGAAAAATTCAATTGTTTGATGGACGCACGGGTGAATCGTATGATCACAAACCGACGGTTGGGTATATCTATATGCTGAAACTTAACCATATGGTTGAGGATAAGATTCATCAACGTTCGATTGGCCCGTACTCGCTTATTACTCAGCAACCACTTGGAGGTAAAGCTCAATCCGGTGGTCAGCGTTTTGGAGAAATGGAAGTGTGGGCATTGGAAGCATACGGTGCTGCTCATACCTTGCAAGAAATTTTGACGATTAAATCCGATGATGTTCCTGGACGATCGAAGGCGTATGAATCAATCATTAAAGGGGAGCCAATTCGAAAAGTGAATGTTCCAGAATCTTTTAATGTGCTCGTTCGTGAATTGAAAGGTTTAGCACTCGATGTTGAACTTTTGAAAGACGGAAAACGTATAGAAGATTCAGCTCCACGTCCGGATCATCTTAAACCTAAACCAGCCGCGGCAGCATCTGTAGATGATTGGGATGCTGTTCCGTCGGATGAAGACTTCAAATAAACTCATATGGCGTTCTTCCAATCGGAAAACATCAAGACCACTGACTTTGACGCAATGCGTCTTAAACTGGCATCGCCAGATATTATCCGTGGCTGGTCGTATGGTGAAGTCACCAAACCTGAGACCATTAATTACCGTACACAAAAACCAGAAAAATCCGGTCTATTCGCCGAAGAGATTTTTGGTCCATCGAAAGATTGGGAATGTTACTGCGGTAAGTATAAAAAGATTCGTTATAAGGGAATCGTGTGTGACAAATGTGGTGTTGAAGTGACGCACTCATTGGTTCGTCGCGAACGAATGGGTCATATTGAATTAGCAGCTCCGGTTGCCCATATTTGGTTTTTGCGAGGCGTGCCTTCAAAAATTGGTGCAGTGTTGGACATGTCGGTACAAGCTTTGGAAAAAGTAATTTATTTTGCCGCATTTATCGTGACCGATGTGAACGAGGATTTGCGTGTTCAAACATTAGAACAAATTCGTTCAGAATTTAAGGGACGTAAAAAATCAATCGAGGCAGAATACGAACAAGCGGTGAAACGTACTAATGAAAAAGGCGCTGAGAAAGATCCTGATGTTGTGACAGCTGAATTGGATAAATTGCATGGCGTTAAGGAGCGTAAACTTGATGAGTTGGAAGAAGAATTTACTTCTTTGGAAAAAGAATTAAAAGATTTGAAGCCACTCAAGGTGATGATGGAAGCGGAATACCATGAAATGTCGTTAAAGTGTGGGCATGTCTTTGAAGCAAAAATTGGTGCAGAAGCCGTGCTTGAGTTGCTTCAAAAGATTGATGTGGAAAGCACGATGAAGAACCTGATAAAGGAATTGAAAGGCGCTTCAGAAGTTAAAAAAGATCGCATCATGCGTCGCTTGAAATTATTAAAGTCGTTTCATGTGAACACGATCGAACCGGCTTGGATGATGATTCAGGCTTTGCCAGTCATTCCACCTGATTTACGTCCAATGGTTGCTCTTGATGGTGGTCGATTTGCAACATCTGACTTGAACGATCTTTATCGTCGCGTTATTAATCGCAACAATCGTTTGAAGCGTTTAATTGAATTGAATGCACCAGAAGTGATTACGCGCAATGAAAAGCGTATGTTGCAAGAAGCGGTTGATTCACTTATCGACAACAGCGCTCGACATTCGAAGACGGTGATCGCTGCAACTGGTAAAAAGCGTCAATTAAAATCTTTGGCGGATATTTTGAAAGGTAAGCAAGGTCGTTTTCGTCAAAATTTGCTTGGAAAACGTGTTGATTATTCCGGTCGTTCGGTTATCGTGGTTGGTCCTAGCTTGAATATTGATCAATGTGGTTTGCCAAAAATCATGGCATTGGAATTGTTTAAGCCATTTATTATCGCTGAACTTATTAAACGTGAAATTGTTCACAATATCCGTTCGGCTAATCGGTATATCGAAGCTGACAATGCGGATGTTTGGGATATTTTGGAACAAATCGCAAGTGATTCTGTCGTACTCTTAAACCGTGCTCCGACTTTGCACCGTTTGGGTATACAAGGATTTTATCCAAAATTGATTGAAGGGAAAGCTATTCAGATTCACCCGATGGTATGTCGTGCATTTAACGCTGACTTTGATGGTGACCAAATGGCCGTTCACGTTCCACTCACTGAAGAAGCTCGCCATGAGGCAAAGAATTTGATGCTTTCGACGAACAATTTACTTCGTCCAGCAACTGGTCAACCTGTGGCTCATCCTGACAAGGATATTGCTTGGGGAGCGTATTACATGACGACCATTCTTGAAACGGCAGATGCAAAGGTACGTACTTTTGGCGGTCCAGAAGAAACGGTGTATGCCTATCAAGTTGGTAAATTGGATATTCGTGAAAAAGTGAAAACTCGTTTGACTCCAGGAGAATCTGTCATCGATACTAATGTTGGTCGTATCTTGTTTAATCGTATTCTTCCAAAAGAAGTTGGGTTTAAGAATGAATCAATCGGCACCAAGCAATTGGGTGAATTAACGCGTTTGATTTTGGATATCCATGGATTTCAGCGCGCGGCTCAATTTTTGGACGATGTGAAGAATCTTGGATTTAAGCATATCACCAAGTCTGGCTTCTCATATGGCATAGGTGACTTGCCTGATCTTTCTGCGAAGAAAGTTATTATTGAGGAAGGAGATGGTCGTGTAGCCTTGATCGAAGAGCAGTATAAGGAAGGTTTGCTCACTAAAAAGGAACGTTACAATCAAATTGTGAAGGTTTGGACGGAAGTAAAGGATCGTATTCAAAAGATGTCGAAAGACAGTTTGGATAAATCCGGTCCGGTTTCGGCCATGATTGAATCTGGGGCTCGTGGCTCGGTTGGTCAGTTGACTCAGGTTATTGGCATGAAAGGTCAAGTTACCAGCCCACGCGGCGACATTATCGAGCTTCCAATTAAATCGTCTTTCCGTGATGGTTTGACGGTGTTGGAATATTTTATTTCATCGCACGGCACTCGTAAGGGTTTGACTGATACTGCTTTGAAAACGGCTAATGCAGGTTATTTGACTCGTCGTTTAGTGGATGTAGCTCAAGATGTGGTGATTTCGATCGAAGATTGTGGCGATGCGGATGGTGTAACTTTGACTCAAAAGGAATGTGACGATATTGGTGAACCGCTTTTGACACGTATTCTTGGACGCGTGACTATTAAGGACATTAAGGATCCAGAAACCAAGAAGGTTGTCGTGAAGAAAGGCGGCTTGATTCGTGAAGAACAAGTGGCTTTGATTCAAAAATTTACTGAGCCTTTGCAAGAAGTTCAAGTGCGTTCCGTGTTGACGTGTCAAGCAAAACGAGGTTTGTGTGCAGCTTGTTATGGCTATGACTTGGCATATAATGAAGGCGTTCGTCTCGGTACTTCGGTTGGTATTATTGCGGCTCAATCCATTGGGGAACCTGGTACACAGCTTACGATGCGAACCTTTCACATGGGTGGTGTGGCTGGTGCCGATATTACGCAGGGCTTGCCTCGTGTGGAAGAATTAGTTGAAGCTCGTCCGCCAAAATATCGCGCCGTTATCGCTGACGTGGCTGGTAAGGTGAAGATTATTTCCGGTGAACGTCGTATCATTGAAACTGCAGATGGACAAAAGGTGATGGATACTTCTGGTGCTGGAAAGACTATTATTGTTGAGTTTAATCAGGTTCAAGAAGATGCTTATGTCGTTGATACGGATACGGATAAATTTAAGGTTAAAGATGGCGGTAAGGTGAAGGTTGGCGATGTGCTTTTCATAAAGAAAGGGGGTAAAGAAACATTAGCCGAACATGATGGCGTTATCACTTTTGTGGAAGGTGGATTTAAGGTTATTTGGACGGGACCTGCGACGGTTGAATATCCGGTTCCAAACGGATATCAGGTATATGTGAAGGATGGTGCAGAGGTTGTTGTGGGCGATCAGATGACTGAAGGTCACTTGGATTTGTTACAGCTCTTCAAGCTTCGCGGTCGTGATGCCGTTATGCGCTATATTTTACGTGAAGTATTGTCGATTTATGCTTCTCAGGGACAAAAGATCAATGCTAAACACATTGAGGTTATCGTTCGTCAGATGTTCTCACGTGCGTACGTTAAGGACTCGGGTGATACGGATTTGTTGCCTGGTGAAGTAGTGGAACGTGTTCGTGCCGAAGTCGAGAACCAACGTGTTATTGATAATGGCGGACAGTCTGCTGAATTAGAAGAATTGTTTATGGGTGTGACCAAGGTTTCACTCTCGACAGAGTCTTTCTTGTCGGCAGCATCTTTCCAAGAAACAGCAAAGGTACTTATCAATGCAGCTGTAACCGGTAAGATCGATCGTCTTGAAGGTTTGAAGGAAAATGTGATTATCGGTCGTTTGATTCCTGCCGGTACTGGTTTTGGTGCTTACATTGGTGGAGATGAAGTGGTTAATGAAGAAACGAATGAAGAAATAGTGTAAATTATTTCGAAAAAAATACTCCGCATATAAGCGGAGTATTTTTATACAAAAAAAGCCGCAGTAGCGCGGCGATATGATCATGGATCAATTTCCTTGAGAAAAGGGTCGCTGGTGAGCGTGTCAAGCTTTTCCCAGCCATGAATTTCCATGCGTTGCACAAACTCTTTAATTTCAGTGAGTTTATAATGGTGCCAGAGCGCATACAATGTAAATCCAGCCATGAATGCAAGTGGAATGATCGGTGTAGCCATGAGTACGAATGCATAACACATGGCATTGCACCAACCAATCCAGAACGAGCGTTCATGATGCATGATATTCAGAAAAAAAATTTTAAACCGTGATGAGCTTCGAATGTCATCGGGTATGTTTTTACTGAATTCAGCGATGAGATCTTGATTACTTAGATGTCTCCAGATCAGTCCAAGGATACGACTTGAGACATATCCCAAGAGCATAGTTATCAAGAGTGGTTTTTTTTGTTCAACACTTTGAATAAAGTTGTGAGCAAAGAATAGAGCGAGCACTCCTGATCCAAAAAGATATCGCTTTTGGATGTTTTCCAAGTGAGTATCAAACCAGTTTTTTTTCACGAGAACCTCTTCTTCAAATGTTTTATTTTTCTTAGAAATTTCCGAAATTTGAGGATTCTATATCTGATAGTCTCGATGTGGTATTGAATGTTCATGTGTGACCGCTTATCTGTACATAAAAAAATGCTACATGTCAATTGAAAATCCTTCCTGTCAAATCTTTATTGCCATAAAACTGGACGAAGGTTACGATAGCTTTTATGGCTCGTCATTCAAAATGGCATAAAGTACGACAATTTAAAGGCGCTATTGATGCAAAGCGTTCCGCATCTTTTACGAAGTTGGCACGTGAAATTACGATTGCTACAAAGGAAAAAGGGTCTGATCCTGTTATGAATGCGAGGCTTCGTGTTGCGATTGAGCGTGCACGAAAAGCATCTTTACCAAAAGACAATATTGAACGTGCTATTCAAAAAGGTGTTGGAGGAACCGGTGAAGCTCAACTAGAGGAATTGAGGTATGAAGCTTATGCGCCGGGTGGTACGGCCTTGATTATTGAATGCGTGACGGATAATCGTAATAGAAGTACGAATGATGTGAAGCATCTTATTTCAAATGCTGGAGGAAGTTTAGCGAGCCCTGGATCGGTAACGTATTTATTTGATCGGTTTGGCGTGGTACGTGTCGTTCCTCGTATTGCGGAGTCATTACAAGATGAGATTGAATTATCTCTCATCGAAGCTGGTGCATGTGACATTTTGTCCGATGAAGAAGGAGCGGATATTCGATGTTCGCCGAATGATTTAGCAACTATAGTGGAGACCGTTCAAAAATTACACTTACATGCTGAGATTATCGAGTTTGAATGGATACCAAGGATGACTGTTGAGACTGAGGAAGATATTGGCATGCAGGTTCAGGAATTGATAGATGAATTGGATGTATTGGATGATGTTAGTAGAGTTTATTCAAATATGGCTTAATTATGCGTGTCCTTGGTATTGATCCTGGATTTGATCGTTTAGGTTTTGGTGTTGTTGATTTACAAGGATCCTTAGTGAATTGGGTAAGTCATGGTATTGTTCAAACCTCGAAATATGATCTTTATGGTCAACGTTTACAGCAAGTGAGAGATGGAATGAAAAAAGCTATTTTAGATTTCTCTCCCGATGTAGTTGCCGTTGAACAATTATTTTTTTCAAGTAATGCAAAAACGGCGATGCAGGTGGGTATGGCGCGTGGTGTTATTTTGCTTGAGATCGCTGATGCCGGAATTGCATTGGTTGAGGTGATGCCGAATCAAGTGAAACAGGGTTTGACCGGTTGGGGAGCAGCCGATAAAAAAGCGATACAACACATGGTACAGGTCACCTTAAAATTAGATGCACTACCAAAACCTGATGATGCGGCAGACGCTTTAGCAATTGCTATTGTCGGCGGGATGTTTTTTCGGCATCCTAAGTAAACATTTTCATGAAAAAATATCGTATTGGCATTTTTATCGTTGGTTTTGTTATTTTGTTCGATCTTGGGTTGTGGTTGGCTCTTACGAATCTTTCTTTTGAAACAAGTAAATCAGCATTCTCGTCAATGAAGTCTTTTTCCGGTGAGTACAGTGGTCAAGGAATGACTTCGTCTTTGATTTTGCACACATCGCAAAGCTTGCGAATTGAATAGAAAAACTCGAGGTATTTTAGTTGTCATCTTGTGCTTTACATGTTAGAATTTGATGGTGATTTATGATGTAGAATATTGAAAGAATATGCAGATTTATTGGCTTGGATACTCCTCAATTCGAATTGAAGCGACTCACAATCAACAAGAGGTGACTTTAGTGACTGATCCTTTTGAAAATGAAGGAAATCTTCGATTTCCACGTACATTGGCGCCTGATGTGTTGGTTTTGTCACATCAAGACAGAGACCGATTTAATATTGAAGGGGTACAAGGAGCGCCTTTCATCGTGTCTGAACCTGGAGAATATGAAATTAAAGGTTTATTTGTTCAAGGGATCCAAGATCCTGCTGTAGACGATCAAGAACGTTCGCGACCTGTTTTGTTTCGTATGGTCGTTGAAAATATGTCGCTAGGTTTTTTGGGACGTATTCACCGTACATTAACAGATCGTGAAATTGAAGCATTGGGTGATATTGATGTTTTGTTGCTCCCAGTTGGTGGAGGCGATGTGCTGAATTCAAAATCAGCCAGTGAGGCAATCGCTTTGATTGAACCGCGTGTAGTAGTTCCACTTTATCACGATATCCCCGGCATAAAGGTGCCGCTTGAACATGTTGATCAGTTTTGTAAGTCATTAGGCGTGTGTAGGAGACAGGACTCAAACAAACTAAAACTTACAAAAAAAGATTTGCCAGCAGATGATTTGTTGGTTGCAGTTCTTGAAAAAGTTTAAGCACCTTATTTATGCCCATTAAACGTCAGGTTTCATCTGCGAAAGCTACTGTCACGAAAAGCAGAAAATCTCCTTCGCGGCGATCGACTGTTCGACGTACGGCTGTTGGGGCAGCTCCACTTTCAATAGAAACGGGTTTTCATGAAGCAACTTCTCGGTTTATTTCAGCTGAAGAAAAACGCAGATTGATTTTAGCGCATGCTGAAATGCGACGACCTCATGATCCGGTACAGATGTTATCGGTTTGGGCGGGGGTGGCGGTGACGATGATGGTTCTGACGTTTGGGTATTGGTACGCCACAAAGCCAAGTTTTGTAGAAGCACAAATGAAACCATTTGACGAACAATTGAATCCGGCTATGGAAACGGTGCAGGTTTTTAGTCAAAAAATGAAAGAATTGCCTCAGGTTTTACAAAAGCCTATGCAAAAAACAAAACAAGATACATTTTCTCCACAAGCGTTGAAGCAACTTGAAGAAGAGGCAAAAATGCGTCAAGCTGTTTTAGATTCTTTGACCGATAAAATTAATAATGGACATGAAGCAGTACGTGTTGATTTGTTTAAACCTTAGAAGATACTCCTATGTCAGATGAACAAAAAATGGAAGATGAAAAAGAAATCGTTCCTGCTCATATTTTAAGCGCTGGAAATATCGAAGATCGTGATATTGTTGATGAAGTTCGTCAATCTTTTTTGGATTATGCGATGAGTGTGATCGTTGATCGTGCGTTACCGGATGTGCGTGATGGTATGAAACCGGTTCATCGTCGAATTTTATACTCGATGTGGCAAAATGGTTTACGATCGACAGCTAAATTTAAAAAATGTGCCGCTGTGGTTGGTGATGTGCTTGCAAAGTACCATCCTCACGGAGACAGTGCTGTGTATGAGTCTATGGTACGTATGGCACAGGATTTTTCCATGCGTTATCCGGTGGTTCGTGGTCAAGGAAACTTTGGTTCAATAGACGGAGATAATGCCGCTGCTTATCGTTACACGGAGTCAAAAATGCAAGCCATAGCTGAAGAAATGCTGTTGGATATTGAAAAAGATACAGTTGACATGCGACCAAATTTTGATGGTTCAGTTAAGGAGCCAGTCGTATTGCCGGCAAAACTTCCGTATTTAATTTTGAATGGGACATTAGGTATAGCCGTAGGTATGGCGACTAATATTCCGCCACATAATTTGAGTGAAATTTGTGATGCAACAGCCGCTTTGATTGATGATCCTGAAATAACAGTGGAGGACTTGCTGCAATATGTAAAAGGTCCAGATTTCCCGACGGGGGGTATTGTGTACGACATAAGAGAAATTAAAGCCGCATACGCTACGGGTAAGGGTGGAATTGTGATGCGAGCAAAGACGGATATCGTGGAAGATAAAGTTGGACAATTTCGTATCATCGTGACTGAAATTCCATTTGCTGTGAATAAATCTACTTTAATCGAACGTATTGCTGAACTGGTTACTGATAAAAAAATCGAAGGAATAAAGGATTTACGCGATGAGTCGAATAAAGAAGGAATTCGTATCGTCATTGAACTTAAAAAAGATGCTTATCCAAAAAAAGTTCTGAATCAATTATTCAAAATGTCACAATTGCAAGAAACATTTCATGTGAATATGTTAGCTTTGGTTGACGGTATTCACCCTCGTGTTTTGACATTGAAAACGATTTTGGAAGAATATATAAAACATCGCCAGTCGGTAGTAAAACGCCGTGCTGAATATGAGTTGATTCGAGCGAAAGACCGTGCCCATATTTTAGAAGGATTACGGATCGCATTGCTTCATATTGACGAGATTATCAATACGATCAAGAAATCGAAAGATAAAGATGAAGCGAAAAATAATTTGATTCAAAAATATCATTTGTCAGAATTGCAAACAATTGCGATTTTGGAAATGCGTTTACAACAGTTAGCAAATTTAGAGCGGTTACGTGTTGAACAGGAATATGAAGAAAAAATGAAATTAATTGAAGAACTTGAGTCATTTTTAGCTTCTCAAAAGAAAATGTTAGCTTTGGTCAAGAAAGAACTCATGGAAATCCGCGATCGTTTTGGTGATGAACGTCGAACACAAGTCGTTACATCCCCAGTGGGTGAATTTTCAGTTGAAGACTTGATCCCGAATGAGTCTACGGTGGTGATGTTAACTTCGGATGGATATATTAAACGCTTGCCGCCTGATACGTTCAGAACTCAAGCCCGAGGAGGTAAGGGTGTTGCCGGTGTCACTACAAAAGAAGAAGATCAAGTTGAGCATTTGTTTTCGACAAATACGCATGCTGATATTTTATTCTTCACATCTCGTGGAAGGGTTTTTCAATTAAAAGCTTTTGACATTCCACAAGGTAGCCGTACGTCGAAGGGACAAGCTGTTGTTAATTTTTTGCAACTCGCTCCAGGTGAAAAGATCGCTACAATTTTAGCGATGACAGATTTGAAGAATGGTAAGTATTTAGTTATGGTGACAAACCAGGGAACAATCAAAAAAACTTCCTTAGAAGAATTTGCGAATGTACGTCGATCAGGTTTAATCGCGATTAATTTGAAAGATGGAGATGATTTGAAATGGGTGAAGCCATCTTCAGGTACTGATGAAATTGTATTGGTAAGTCGTAGTGGTCAATCGATTCGATTCCAAGAAGACGATGTTCGTCCAATGGGGCGTACGGCGGCTGGTGTACGTGGTATTTTACTTAAAAATCGAGATGAAGTAGTTGGTATGGATGTGATTGTTCCGACATTAGCTGAAAAAGGACTCTTAGAATTATTTACTATTGCTGAGAATGGTTTAGGTAAACGTACAAGTTTAAAGGAATATAAGGTGCAAGGTCGCGGTGGATCAGGTATCCGTACTATGCATGTTTCTGAAAAGACGGGCGGGGTGGTCGGCGCCTATGTTTCAAACGTTGAAGATACTCGTGACCTCATTTTGATTTCTAAGAATGGAATCGTCATTCGTGTTTCATTTAAGAGCGTCCCATCTTTGGGGCGTGATACGCAAGGTGTGCGCGTCATGCGCTTTAAGGAAGCCGGAGATTCACTATCAAGTGTGACTTTTGTGACGGAAGATGTTGAGAAAAAGTAATAACATGTTGGTAATGCTCCAGCGTTTTGTTCCGATGTTTGCTGCCTTTGGTAGCGGAGCATCGGTGATGAGCCTGGAGCTTTTAGGTTCTCGAATCGTTGCGCCGTATCTGGGATCTTCGGTGATTGTTTGGACAAATTTGATCGGAGTGGTTTTACTTGCTATGGCGTTGGGAGCGTGGCTTGGTGGCGTTATTGCCGATTCTTATCCCGATATTCGTCTTGTTTCTGGTGCTCTCGGACTTTCAGGTTTGTGGTGTTTGGGATTGGTTTTGTTTTCGGAAGTTATACTTCGTCCATTGACCTTATTGCCATTTTCAAGCGCTGCCGTTTTAGCATCATTGTTTTTGTTAGCGGTTCCAGCTTGTCTTTTAGCGGCTATTTCGCCGATGGTTCTTCGTTTATTTACAAAAAATGTTGATTCTCTGGGTCGTGTCGCCGGTTCACTTTCCGCTTTCGGAACTCTCGGCAGTTTATTTGGAACGTATGTGACGGGTTATGTGCTATTACCTCAATTTCCATTACATCGGTTATTGCTTGGTTTAAGTATTTTTCTTTTGATAACGGCAATTTGTTTTTTTCAACCATGGCCAAAAAGAAAAAAAACAGCTTCCAGTTTGGCTTTTATATTGCTTTTACCGAGTGTTTCTTTATTTCCATTACAAACGTCGCAGATATCTTTTCCGTCAGCATATGCGGATGTTCGAATTGTATATGGAAATTTTCGTGGAAACGATACGGTTATGCTTAAAATCAATACTGGTTTGCATGCAGTTGGATATACAAGTAATCCAAGTGATTCGGCTTTAGATTATGTACATGGGTTTGAAGCCGTTGACTCTTTGGTACCGACGCCGCAACGTGTTTTGGTTTTGGGAGGAGGAGGTTTTCATGCGGTTTCCAGCTTCCAACGACGTCATCCAGATGCTGTGATTGATGTTGTTGAAATTGATCCAGCGATCATTGAAGCAGCAAAAAAATATATGGGGTTCGTTCAAGCTACAAAAACACGGATTTTACTTGATGATGCGCGAACGTCGGTTCCTCGGTTACCCGCGGGATACGACGTCATCTTATCCGATGTTTATGGAGGTGATATTTCCACCCCATGGCATGTTATTACTGAACAGGCTTTACAGGATGTTTCATCGAAATTATCAGAGGATGGTGTATATGCGGCTAATCTCATTATTGCGGCCGAACCAACAACAGGTTATACGAAGACATTTACAAAGAATGTTGTTGCAACATTTAAGTCTGTTTTTTCTTGGATCATACTGATTGATACGATGAACAGTTCATCAAAAAATATGCCATCGAATGTCCTTCTCTTTGCTGGAAATGGAAAAAAACCAGATGCTTCTTTTCTTTTAAAAGAAGTACAAAAGAGAGTGCCAAAACAACGAATAACTGAAATCCCTCCTATGGAAGGAGGGATGGTATGGACTGATGATTTTGGAAATGCGGATTATCAGAGCAGTCAAATGTATCGCGATGCATTTCAAAAATAGTTATTTGGAAATGACTTTGTCGATTAAACCGTAAGTCATGGCATCTTTTGCGTCCATGAAATTATCTCGTTCGGTATCCAGTTCGATTTGTTTCAGACCTTGACCGGAATGTTTCGAGAGAATTTTGTTTAAACGATCACGGGTTTTGAGAATGTGGTCAGCATGGATTTTGATATCTGTTGCTTGACCTTCCATTCCACCTAAAGGTTGGTGAATCATGATTTCTGAATTGGGGAGTGCAAAACGTTTTCCTTTGGCGCCACCGGTAAGCAAAACTGCTCCCATAGAGGCTGCCATACCCATACAAATAGTCGAAACGTCACAGCTAATGTGTTGCATTGTGTCGTAAATGGCTAAACCTGCAGATACCGAACCACCCGGAGAATTAATGTAGAGTTTTATATCTTTTGTTTTATCTTGGCTTTCTAAAAATAAAAGCTGCGCAACAATGGTATTAGCGACTCCATCATCAATTGCAGTGCCCAAAATAATAATGCGATCTTTTAAGAGGCGCGAGTAGATATCGTAGGCTCGTTCGCCGTAGGTGGTTTTTTCAATGACCGTAGGAACGAGGTAATTGTTAGATATGGAGGTAATGTCGAAACGATTTTTCATAGAATAGAGATACATAACTTACAAACAGCATAACCGATGCTTGTTTAGCAGTCAAACTTTTAGAGTGCTAGTTTTTATTCCGTTTTTCCTTCTGGAATAATTTTTGGTCCGTTTGTTGTTTCTTCAATATGTCCATTTATTGTAAATCCAGCAGCTTTATTGTGACCGCCGCCGCCCATGAGTTTTGCTATATTTGCGATATTCCGTTTTACGCTGCGAAATGAACCTTTAATTTTATTATTAGAGAGTTCACGTAGAAAAAGAATGGTATCGGTGCCTGTGGTAACTTCATTCAAGAAATTTGAGACGCCTTCGATAATGTCGGTGCTAACATGTTCAGCATCTTTTAGAAGCAAATAGGTTGAGACAACGTCGTAGGTTTTATTGTGGCGGAGACGTGACAAAAGAATGCCCCAAATTTTGAGCGAGTCAATGTTTTTATCAAAAAGCAGATGTTTTTTTATATCTTGATGACGACCGCCAGCGGCAATGAGTTTGCTGAAAGCATTCATTGCATTTGGATTGGTTGCTGCATTGGTAAAACTATTTGTGTCGGTAAATAAGCCGGTTAATAATGAAGTTGCCATGCAATGATCGATATGAATTTGACGATTATGAAAAAAATGAAAAACAATTTCTGCTGTTGAACTGGCTTCTGTTATGACAATATTTACATCACCGAAATGTGTATTGGTACCATGATGGTCAACGTTGATTAAAAAGTAGCCTGGTGGGGTTTTGGTAATATGTTGATCGATGCCGCAATAACGCAGGTCGCCTGAATCAAATACGATAATAAGGTCGTAGTTTTGTTCAAACACAACCGGATCATTGGAATAGCGATGAATCGAATCTATAAAATGGAAGGCTTCTGGTGGAGCGTCTGCACAAAAAATTGTTACGTCTTTTCCTTCGCGAATGAGCCAATTTAACACACTTGAGCTGGAACCGATGGTATCTCCGTCAGGTTTTTTATGAGCCACTAATAAAATACGACCAGCTTCACAGATGGCCTCATGCATCGTATTGAATGCGTGGTTCTCTATCATGTTGATCCGACAGATTATGTCGAATTATGATTTTCGTCAACAGTTAGAGTTCACCTTTTATTTTAAGCTGGTTGATGATTTCTTCGATTTTAGCAGCTTCAGATTCCGTTTCATCAAAAGTCCAATGAATGGAAGGAATGCGACGCATGCGTAAACGATGGGCGAGTTCATCTTTGATGGTATGGTTTTCTCGAAGTAATTGTTTGATGACATTTTGTTCTTCGCTATTTGGCATAACCGATAATAAAACACTTGCGTATTTGGCGTTTCTGGTCATGCGAGCTTTAAGTACCGTTACAAAAATATCACGAGGGAATTCAATTACTTCGCGTAAGATTTCTGCAAGAGCTTCTTGGAGATGTTCCATTGATTGATCAAGCTTGTGTGACATGGTGTGAATGTATAGAAAGAAGCCATTTTGGTCAATGATTATATTCAAGGGTTCGGTTTGCCCAAAAGGGATATTTTCGAGTATTCTATGCGGAGTTATGTATTTGCGTCGACTTGAGATTCAGGGCTTTAAAACTGTTGCTGTTAAGACGGTTTTAGAATTTAAACCTGATACAGACGGTCGACGTGGGATGACAGCTATTATTGGTCCAAATGGATCTGGAAAATCGAACATTGCGGATGCTATGCGTTGGGTGATGGGGGAGCAAAGCATGAAAATGTTGCGTGCAAAAAAGTCAGAAGACGTGATTTTTTCAGGAACACCGAATAAACCTCGAGCCGGTTTTGCGGAGGTTAGTTTAACCCTTGTCAATGACGACAAGCCTGAGATAGAGATGTCTGAGATTGTTATTACTCGACGTTTGTATCGTGATGGTGAAGCGGAATATCTTGTTAATAATCAGCTTGTTCGTTTGTCAGACGTCGTATTATTGTTGGCAAATTGTGGTATTGGGCAACGTACGTATTCTGTTATTGGTCAGGGTATGGTTGATGCGGTATTGGTTGCATCTCCAAGTGAACGGAAGGAATTTTTTGATGAAGCTTCCGGTTTGCGTCCATTTCAGTTAAAAAGAAATGCAAGCGCGAATAAGCTTGAGCACACGCGTGAAAATTTAAAACAAGCGGATGTTTTGTTGCGTGAGATTGAACCGCGCTTAGTTGCTCTTGAACGACAAGTTACGAGACTTCAGGAGAGAGAGGGAATTGAGCAAGAGTTACTCCGGATTGAGAAAGCATATTTTGGTAAAATGTGGAGCGAAATTCGTGCTCGTTTAGATGTAGCTACTTTGACATTGAATAAGGAAGAGGCGGATTATTTGATTAAAGCGAAGGAGTTTGAGACTTTGGAAGTGGAGTTTGCAAGTATGGAAAAAGCCGCTCCAATGAAGGATGGAGTGTCGCATGAATTACGTAATGCTTTAGACGGTTTACGTGAAGAGCGTTCAAAATTGCGTGAACGTCAAATTCGATTAGAGTCTAAGCGTGAATTAGCGAAAGTCGTGAGTGCGCAAAAACCTTGGTCGCCTTTGCCTTTGTCGAAGATTATTTTAGAAATTGAGTCTTTGCAGCAAACTCAACATTCATTATTTACCGTTTTAGAGGCAGAGAATCCTGATTTGGATAAAGCGCGTGAATTGATTCAGGTTTTACGTTTACGCAATACAGATTTACTTGCAAAATTACAGCAGCCTGCGCCAGAGCCAGTTAAAACGATGCAAGTCGACCCAGAATTGGAAGTAGAGATGGCCCAATTATTAAGAGATATGCAGGAAGTGACGGAAAAAATGGCCGCTACTGAACAGCGTATTCAAGCTGCATCAAAACAAGAAGATGAAGGACGTACAGCGGTTTTTGCGATTCAGCATAAATTGAATGCAAAGAGACATGAAGCTCAGCAAATAGAACGACGTCTGGCAGATGCACGGATTGAAATGGCGCGTTTAGAAACACGTCGTGATGGATGTTTGGCTGAAATTAGGCAATATGCACCGTCTTTGGAAGCCGACTTGTCAGCATTGTCAGAAACACCAGATAAAGACTTGGCTTTGCCGGTTGAGCAATTGCAATCTAAAATGCAGAAGTTACGCACGCAACTTGAATGGATCGGCGGAATCGATCCAGAAACGGTTACCGAACATGCTACGACTAAGCAACGTTTTGAGGAATTGACTCACCAAACGGACGATTTGAAAGCCGCTATGCTTTCTCTCGAAACGATTATCGAAGAACTTGATCGAAGTATTAAAGAACGAGGCGATGCCGCTTTTGAACGATTAAATAAAGAATTTGGATTGTATTTTAAAAAATTATTTGGTGGAGGAGATGCGCAGCTTTTAAAGGTGCTGCCTGACATAGCTCAAACAGGAGAAGAAGATGAAGATGCTGAAGATGCATCCGAAGGAAGAGTAGTTAAAGCTGGAATCGATATTCAAGCCACACCTCCAGGGAAAAGATTAAAATCAATAGCGCTTTTGTCTGGCGGAGAACGAGCTTTAACGTCGATTGCTTTGATTTGCGCAATAATGGCAATAAATCCTTCGCCTTTTGTAGTACTTGATGAAGTAGATGCTGCTTTGGATGATGCTAATTCTCGTAAATTTGCTGAAATTATTGATCAGTTGTCTCATCGAACGCAATTTGTCGTCGTTACGCATAATCGAAATACGATGCATAAGGCAAATGTATTGTATGGTATTACCATGGGCGATGATGGGATTTCTCAGTTATTGTCGGTTTCTTTAGACTCATATCAAGCAGCTTGACAGCTATTTTCTACCTTGTTATAAACTATATAGATCTTTCGAATCAACGGCCATTTGACCGTTTTTTCGTCCCTTTGGTTTTTTTAGGGTACATCTCTTGACAATTTCATTTTATTTCGGTATAAAGTGCTATTCATTGGGAAAATGAGGCCTGAAGCAATCCGCGTCCACGACAAGCATGGAACCTTTTCATAGGGTGCAGCAGGTCTTCGGACTCGCTCAAACCTACAAAAAGGTTTCTTGGGTGCGGATTGCTTGAGGTCTTATTTTATTTCGTGAGAATTTACGCTATTGTTCCGTTATGAATCAGTCTTATCATCCGTTTATCGGCAAGGTTACTGACATTCTAGATCAAGAAATTACGCTTGTTGATTCAACCGGTCGGAATTGGAGTATTCCGGTGAGTGCTTTTGAGTTTTTACCCAAAGTGGGTGATTCAATCGCATTGTTGGCGCTCCCGCAAGGCGGAGAAAATGCTGGGAAGAGCGTTTTTGCTGCAAGTATTTTGAATGAATTATTATCATCAGATTAATTTTTATATGGCGGTTGAGAAAAAACGATTAGCTCAGAATTTGCGTCTTGCCATGACATGGATCAATGTCGGTATCGCATTATTAGCATTTTTTTTGTTATTACTTGTCGGTGGTTTGGTGAGTTATGGTCGTTTGTATGAAAATCGGTTATTTCCAGGTTTGCATGTGTTGTCGGTACCGGTTGGTGGTATGACACGTGAAGAAGCTCGTATTCAAGTTCAGTCTGCGGTAGATGCCGCTCTAGAAAAAGGATTACCTTTTACGTATAAAGGAAAAACAGTTTCTTTGGATGTGTCGGGTGATGCGATGAATCCTGATGCCGCTCGAGATTTATTAAGTTATCGTGTTTCAGATGCGATTGATCGAGCATATGGGTATGCCCGTACCGGCAGTTGGCAACAACAGATTCAACAACAAATTCGCTTACGTTTGGTACAAAAACAAATTCCAGTTGAGGTGGATATTTTTCGTACAGGCATTAGCGATGGTTTAAAACAGGCCTTTGCTCAAGATGTGATTACACCACAAGATGCGGCTATACAAATATCGACATCAACAGGAGAAGTTATGCCGAAAATAACGATTGTGCCAGAAATTCGTGGCACTGAATTACTATTTGACCGAGCGATTGATAATTTACAAAACGAAACTCAGGATTTACGTTTTGAACCGATCGTTTTACTTGATCAGGTACGCGAGCCTTTGGTGACAAAAGCTTCGCTCGAGGCTTTACTGCCTAAGATTGAGGAATGGTTAAAGCGACCTGCTTTGTCGTTTACTTACGATAAAAAGACGGTACCGATTCCGACGTCGACTTTTGCTGGATGGATTTCGTTGATCCCTGATACAACTACTATTGATATCATGTTGAATTCAACTTTATTTGAGGCTTCGATGCGTGAGCTGTTTCCGCACGTTGAACAAGAAGGAAAGGTGGGAGGATTGGTTTTGAAGGATGGGAAGGTTGAATCTTTTACCGGCGGGACGGAAGGTATCGCATTTGATGGAAAGGCAACCTTGAAACAAGTGATCGCAGAATGGCCTACAACGACAACATTTCCTTTAGTGACGATTCGTACGCCGGCTAAACTTACGGGTATTGATCCGGAAACGCTGGGAATTAAAGAATTATTAGGTGTAGGCAAATCAGAATTTTCCGGATCACCATCAAATCGTCGTAAAAATATCGCACTCGGATTGGCGAAGGTTAACGGCACGTTGTTACAACCAGGGGAAGAATTTTCTTTGATTAAGGTATTAGGTCCAATCGATGGTGAACATCAATGGTTACCGGAATTGGTTATTAAGGGTAATGAAACAACGCCAGAATTTGGTGGTGGTTTGTGCCAAGTGGGCACGACCGTTTTTCGAGGCACATTGCGAGCAGGTTTACCAGTCGTTGAACGTCGTAATCACTCATATCGTGTTCGGTATTACGAGCCGGTTGGTACAGATGCAACGATTTATGATCCAAAACCTGACTATCGATTTAAGAATGATACTACTCATCCGATTTATTTGCATGCTTATGTAAAGGGTGATGAGGCATTTGTTGAATATTGGGGGACGAAGGATGGGCGAATCGCAGATTTTCCAGAAAAACCACGAGTATACAATATTACTTCACCGCCTCCGATGAAATTGGTGGAAACGACGAATTTACCTCCAGGAAAAAAGAAATGTACAGAAACGGCACACGCCGGTGCGGATGCGGAGTTTACCTATTCAGTGACCTATCCAAATGGGGAAGTAAAATCAGAAGTTTTTAAAAGTCATTATCGTCCTTGGCAAGCTGTGTGTTTGATTGGAGTGGAAAAATTATCGTCTGATTCAGGTACGGCATCGGTTCCGATGTCACCTGATGCCGGGAACTAATCCATGGTGTATACTTAGGTTCATGGAATTGAATTCGACTTCATTTGGAACACAAGAATGGTTCAGCCCAATGGTTGAAGAGGGACAACTGTCGGTTGATGTTTTTCGTGATCGTGAAGATTTAGTTGTGCGTTCCACTGTTGCCGGTGTAAAACCAGAAGATGTTGATATTTCGATGCACGGAGATTTGCTTACTATTAGAGGTAAGCGACGTAGCGAGCGTGAAGTGGAGGAACATCAGTGGTTTTATCGAGAATGTTATTGGGGTTCGTTCAGTCGAACGATTGTATTGCCATATGAAGTACAAACAGATCGAGCGAAAGCAAGTTTGAAAAACGGAGTCCTTGAAGTACGTATTCCGATTCGGGAATTTGGCAAGAGATTAGAAGTAACATGGGGAGAATAAAACAAAAAACGAACTCATGAGCAGTTCGTTTTTTGTTTGTGGGGAGAGTCTCGAGTAAATATTTTTTTGGAGTGTTCTTTTGAGCGTTTCTCTTTAGAGAGATTGCTGCCAGTGGTTTGGTCGATGTGCTATACTTATGTCTAGCCTTATAGGGGTATTTCACATGTGGGAAAACTTCCTTGAGCGTTGGCGGATGCTAACGCGTGAACAGCAGATTTCTGTGGTGGTTTTAATGATCTGTGGAGGGTGTGCAATTACATTGTCTTTGTTTCGTATTCAAGCTTCTATTAAGGAGCCTTTTTTAGTTCGTAAAGATACATTGTTAACGGCTAAAAAAATATTAGGCCCTAGTGATCAACAAAAACTTGAGAAAGAGCAACGTACCGATACAGATGGAGACGGTCTTTCGGATTGGGATGAGGTAAATGTCTATAAAACAAATCCAAATTTGCGAGATAGTTGTGGTGATGGCATGCCGGATAATATTCGGATTGCTTCCGGTTTAGATGTTACTTGTACAGGTGTTCCTGTGGGGCAACCGATAGATACTTCAAATTTGAAACAAGAAAACACTTTGTCACCAACTGTTGGATTGCCAAATGAAGGAATACAAAATGGATTACAAAATAATGCAATTGAAAATTCAAAAACATTTCAAGCGAATCAGGTTCCAAAAAATTTGGTTCAACAAATGTTACCGCGTGATCCAAAAGTTATTAGACAGATGTTAGCCGGAAATGTTGATGCGGCAAAATTGCAGGCAATGAGTGATGATGAATTGTTGAAATTATATGATTCAGCGATGAGTGGTGTTGCTCCGGAGATACCTGTTCCGGTGCCAGATGCAGATAAAAATATTGAAAATGTGACAACAACCACTTCAGAACAATCACTATAAGCATATGGACTTTAACGCTTTTTTTCGAAATCGGTTATTACGCTTCAGTGTGGTCACGAGCGTGATTGTGATGTCACTGATTGGAGTGTTGATGATACGACCTGGTTTTGCATTTTCCGCAGATGCGTCAGTTGCCCTCCCACCAGTTTTTCCATGTGCACATTCTGGTACGACTCTTGGTACTTCACCGGGTGCAACAGTTGGCATTGAACTACAATATGAATGTCATATCTTTGATTACTTGAAAGATAGATCTGAATTTGTTCGTAAAAATGTCGTTTTTGGAGTTATCGCTGGTTTGCTCGATAGTTTTTCATTATTTACTCAAATGGCGGCAGCGCAAGTGGCAAATTATGTGTACAGCGGTTTTGATGAGACGCCACAATTTTATTCCATGGAATTTGGTGACTTTTTGAAGAGTCTTGGCAATGATATTTTTAATAGACAATTAGAAAATTTAAATGAAAATTATTTTAAAACTGAATTAGGTTTAAATATTTGTCAGTCCATTTCATTAAACTTGAAGCTTGCTTTAGGAGTTGGGAGGATGAAAGGTCCAGGTGAACCTCGTTGTACCTATACAAGAATGATGGAGGCATTTAATACAACGAAAGACTCGTTATCAAAAGAACAACTTGCAATGAATTTGAAACAAAGTGTTTCTTTTGGTGGAAATTCGATTAATGTCGCTCTAAGTGCGAATCAGGTATTTTTACAAAAATGGGCAAATAAACAAAATGCGGCGATTTTAGATCGTCAAGAGGGTCAAGGATTTAAAAACTTTAAGAATTTGATTGATGGGAATATTAAGCAGCCTTCACAGGTGGCAAGGGATTCGCTTTCTAACGTGAATAATCTTCATGTTCTTAATTTAAATAATCAGTTAAATGCTACCGCGATGATTATGATGTCATTGCAGGCAGGTTTATGGCAATTACCTAGCATTGCGGCAGGTTCGTTTGCGAATACGATCGCGGTACGTGGCTTATCTGATTTAATGAAGTATTTTGAATCAGCATCTAATGATCAATTTGTCTATCCGATTGATTTAACTAATGAGGGGATTGATACAAATGCTGAATCAGGAACTGCTGATTCAACCCAAAATCGTCGAAAAAATATCATATCTCAGTATTTTAGTGATTTGTTACGTCCGAATATGAATACGGGCGAACAACAGGATTTTACGGTGTTGATGTCGACTTGTCCGCAGCCACGTGGTTTATGGGGTTGTAGCATGGATAATGGCTTGGCTAGTGCTTTGAGAGGTGCAGGAACAGAAGGTGGTATGACGGTTGGTAAAGCTGCCGGTTTGCTGCCCGGGTCAAAAACGTTTTTTCTTCATCCAGATTGGGAATTGATTCCGGAATGGGAAACAAAAGATAATCAAGATCCCGGTTGTTATCAACGCGCTTATTGTGCGACGAATTTAGCAAAACTTCGTTTTTCGCGTATTTTACCTATTGGTTGGGAATTGGCGGCAAACTCTGTTTATAATAAAAAATATCAAGGAAAATATATTACACTTGGGCAAGTGATTGCCGGTTTTACAAATTGTAATTCCCAAGGTGAAATCGACGAACAACATCCATGGTGTAAACTTATAAATCCAGCTTGGATTTTAACAACTCCTCCGTTTAAGTGTTCGGTTGAAGGATTTACTGATACGGTTATAGGCGGAGAAAATCAAGCTCCAGCTATTCGTGTTCAAGAATGTGTGGATGTTGTTTCTTGTTTAACCAGAGATGATAAGGGGAATTGTATCGGAGGATATGGATATTGTGCTGCTGAAAAAATGGTATGGCGTTTTGGAGGAGATCAATGTGATGAAAGATTTTCCAGTTGCCGAAGTTTTAAAAAACCAAATAAGCAATTAGGAGCTGAACCCGGTACGCAGACTTCAACAAATGAAATTGTATCGTATGTCCGTAACACGATTGATTACGGTGCTTGTACAGCAGATAATTCCGGTTGTTTGTATTATTTGACACTGCGTGATGTGTCGACATCAACCGCCGATGTATGGAGAGGATCTATTGCTTCAAATTGGAAGATTACTGATAGTAATTGGGAAAATATCGGAAATGCTCCTGCATCGCGTATTTATTTTGATAAAACGGTGAAAACTTGTGATGCATCAAATGATGGTTGTACCAAGTTGTACACCATGGAACCACAAACGAGTTCATTGAATTTACTACAAAATAGTTCATTTGAAGTATTGGATGAGGCGGCTTCATCGAGGTTGCAAGCTTGGCAAAATAACTCTTTGAATCCTTATGTGCTTAAAAGCTATGAAACGCCAACAGGTGAAGAAGATGCGTTTGTTGGTTCCGTCGCTTTAGATTTTGAAGATGCGCAAATGCGTGAAATTTCGCAAGTTATTTCGGCGGTCGGAAATAGATATTATACGATGTCACTTTATGGAAAAAATCGTGTTCCAGGTCAAATGGGAGCTGTTGAGATTCAGATGGGTCTTTTAACACCATATACGGAACTTGGTAAAACCTATTTTGGTCGGGATGGAAAGAAGTACACGTTATTAGGTGTCTTGCCACCAACTGTGACATTTGGATCAGATTGTCAGGCATCCGCTGGAAATCTTGTTAGCTCTAAAGCTAGTTTGAGTGATAATTGGGGACGAGAAACATGTTCGTTTACCATACCGAATGGTGTTACGGGTTTATTGATAACTATCAAGGGTAAACAGGCTGTCATTGATGCGGTTCAAGTTGAAGAAGGTCAGACTCCAACCGAATACGTTGATGGAGTTAATACATCATTGGTTGAACAACATTTGAAAATTGCTCCAGAAGAGTTAGCTTGTACGGGAGTTGAGGCAACTGATCGGGCAGAATGCGGAAAATATGCTCGTGTTTGCTCACAAATTGATGCCGGTTGTCAGGCGTATCATGAAGTAGATGGTGATGGTAGTGAAATTCCTGCTAATTTGAGTCGTTTGGATTTTTGTCCAGAATCTTGTGTTGGATATGCAGAATATCGTAAGCAACCGACTGCTTTTGATTTAACGAAAAATACAGAAAATGCCCAATTGAATGATGCTGATGATGATACGGTGGCAAATTTTATTCCAACAAATGCATTGACGTGTACTGCAGATGCGGTTGGTTGTGAAGAATTTACAAGTGTTGAAAATCAAGCAGCGGGAGGTGAATCAAAGGCATATTTTAGTTATGTTCGCGCTTGTGAACTTCCTGGTCAGAATTCAAAAACATTTTTTACATGGGAAGGTTCTGATCAGACCGGTTACCAATTACGAACGTGGAGTTTGATTGCAAACGGCGATCAACCAAAAGTCTTGGCAAAAGCAGGTCCAGATGGTTTTTTGAAGGCAGCTGCAAATTGTAATGCAGAATCTTGGAAAACAGGTACGGATTTAGATTGTCGTCAATTTTATAATGAAAGTGGTGCTGTTTATTATATTTATTATTCGCAAACTGTTTTGTCGACAAGTTCGTGTACGGATTATCGTATTTCTTTTTCAAACATTGATGATTGTACAAAGACTGGTGGAAATTGGAATTCAACGGCAAAACAATGTTTTTATTCAGTGAATATCCCAGAAAGTGCTTTGTGTCCTCAGCAATATGCGGGTTGTCGTGGCTATGTTGGAACAAACGGTAAAAACTATCAAACAATCATTACGGATACGTTCAGTGGTGCCAAGTCTGCAGCCGGATTTGTCATAGGTAAAGCTGCTTATGGAGAAGGATCGACTTTAAGTTTTTCTCAAGAAGCGTTATTAGTTGGTGATAATTCGTTAAAAGTTACACATCTTGAAGATGGGAAGGGTGGAACTGAAGTTTCATTCACCTCGAATACCGGTAGTTTGTATATGGTTAGTTTTTGGGCTAAATCCGGTAAACAGAACTTTACAAATTCTTTTGTTGCCGTTCAGGATGCTGCGAATAATCGATCTCCTTTTAGGCTAACTACTGAATGGAAACGATATGAGCTTGGTCCATTTTCTACCAATAAAACAGCCACGGATAATAAAGTATTTATTTATAATTTACCAAAAGAAACATATATAGATGAAGTTAAGGTTAAACAATTACGTGATGTAGAATATGTTGCAAAAGATACTTGGGTGATTCCAGCTGAGTGTGATCGAACCACTGAAGGCGTTGTACAACCATTGGCGATGCTGGGTTGTCGTGCGTATCAAGATCGAAATTCAAAACAAGTAAATGTAAGACAATTTAACAACTTATGTAAGTTTGAGACGGTCGGTTGTACCGGATATGTTGATACGCGAAATTCAGCGGATCCGTATGTTCAGCAATTTGCAATGAAGGGTTTGCCGAATACCGTTGAACCTGCTCGTAAGTTAGATAATTTATATTCTGGTACGGTTACTACAACACGACCGGCGGATAGAAATATCTACGTTATTGATGCACCAAGTGTGCGATGTGATGCAAGTCAGGATTCTTGTCGAGCTTTTGGTAAACCAACATTGGATCCGGCTTGGAAGCAAACGGGAACTCAAACGGTGTATTTGATCGATGATATTACAAAATACGTGTTAGATGGTGAGCCGGATATGATGTGCCGTCCATCTGAACTGTTTTGTGATACCTTTGTCAGTGATAGCGTCGTATCATACTTTCGTGATCCTCAAGAGCATGCGTGTACATGGAAGGATAAAGTCACTCTTTCAGCTGCGAGCGCATTAGCTGATGATGAAAAAGGATTGCCGGCTTACTCTTATCCAGCTGGACAGTATTCTGGTTGGTTTATGCAGTCGGGTACTTCGACACTGCCTTGTTATCCACATTTATTGTCGAATGCAAATACGTTCTTAGTAAGCGCACCAATGACGAATGATTATCAAGGTTGGACGGCTAATTGTCCAAAAGATCAAAGTGAATGTACTGAATTTAGAGACTCAAATGATCATTCAGATTCTTCTAGACCAGTCGGCAAACCTTATTATTTTATAAATAACGGTAATATTGATAAATCCACGTGTGGAGATGTTGCGGATCCGTTTAATGGTTGTGTTTTGATTCGAGATACCAATGATGCGACATTACGCTTTAATGCCAAGGCAACGTATGCCGAATCTCATGCAAAAGGCGATATCGGAGTAACTCCGCTTGATTGTGCATTTAAGGATAAAGGTAATCCATTTTGTGTTGGGAAGGGTATTTGTCTTGAACCTACTTGCGCCGCTGCTAATACAAGTTGTGAGAATGAAAAGAATGCGTTGTTGTACGCCGCATGTACAACGGATGCAGATTGTGTTTCAGCCGATTCTCAAGGAAAACCTGTAGCTACCGCTCGTTGTGAACAAAATGATTCAAATAGAGTCATTAAAGTAAAACTTGATCGTGATTGTAAGGCTTGGTTCGGTTGTCGTTCAGGAGAAACCGTTTATGATGATACACAGCAAAAGTATGTTGATTTATGTACGGAGTTTTCGTTATGTGATCGCTCAGGAGGGTCTTCTCAAGGAAATTATTGTGGTAATTACTTGAACAGAACTTTAGCGCAGCCGCAACCGAAAAAGATCAATGACCCATATTATGAAAAGGTGTTGCGTGAAGGTGTATTCATGAATGATCGCTCATATTCAATGCGTAAAACAGAATTTGGAGATCCTGATTATTCCGGCTATACGATCGCAAATCGTTTTCAAATGGCTGATTTGGTAAGTCGTCGTGTCGGTTATGAGATTTTAAGAGATGAAAATCCAAAGAAGGCAAATGAGTATTTTGATGATTATCGTTTTGTTGCAAGCATTCCTTTAGCGATGACTGATCAAGAAAAGACTGCCATTGGAGTTACGAAATATGGTCAACTCGGTTGGGCGGAACAGATTACTGATCCGGTGAGACCGAAATTACATTTATGTCAGCATAAATTTACAAAACAAGTTGGTTATTTTGTGCCTGACGAAGAACCGAAACGTTGTTATTTAGCGATTGATACACCGCTTACACAGGTTGTAACAGATGTTCAAGGTGCCGCAGGAAATTCACGAAATGCGCAGACGATCGCTACCGTTTTCGCACAAGATCCAAAAGCGTCTCATAGTTCGTACATGAATCAAGTTATGCCGGGTGTTGAGTGTAAAGCGTATCCTGATGCTCAAGCACCTTTTAGTAATGATGTTGTAAAGGAATGGGATACATTAATTCAGCCAAATGTCGTGAAAACATATATCGCTGGTTTTGATAAAGCGGCAGTTTGTGAACGTGGCGAAGATTGTTCTTGTCAGTATGCAAAAGCGAATTATGGAGAGGGATTGACTAAATATTTAGGTGTTACTTCGAAAAGCGCTCCGCCTCAAGGAGTTTGTTTTGGGGGATCAAAAAATGGGCAAGCTTGTATTCCAAATACAAAATTAGAAAACACTGATGAGAATGGTGTAGCTGTTCCTGCACAGTCTCCGTACAATGAAGCTTGTGGAGCTAATTCCATTTGTCGACCATTGGAAGGAACCTCGTATGTTCGTGGAACGCCCGGTTATTGCATTCAACGTGATTCAGCGGTAACTGTTGGAGCAAAGGGTCAATTTCAGTGTTTAACTTGGAGTCCGCAACCGGTTTTGTCCGGCACTAAGGATGTGTATCATTACAGCCCTACGGTTGGTTATAATCCGCCGCTTAATTCTGGGGAATACTATTGTGTTAATCCTAGTTTTCGTAAAGAAAATGTAAGTCTTTTTGATTATGACATGCTAGAAGCACCTGGTAAGATGAGTCATGTTGAGTCATTATTATATCGTGAATCTTGTACGAATGGCACTTACAAATATCGTGAATCTTTGTTTGATTTTGGATACGCTGCCGTAAAGGATACTGGTATTGGAGGTGGCACAGACGAGCATTATCCTGGAGGTAATGATATTAATTATGCAATTTCATCAGCTACAACAACTTTGCTTAAACTAGGTGAACCAGAAACTTGTTCTAATGTTGATGGTTCTGATATTCGTGAATCGGAGATGGCTAAAATTTGTGGTATTCGAAAGATCGCTTATCATGATTTAGCGGCTCGATATTATTATTTAACAGATGCTTATACAACTTTGAAAGATGCTCTAGCCCCTGAAGCTATTATTTTGTTAAGTGCTCGTGAAAATGCTTTTGCTAAAACAGAAAAAATGGGAAGTAATCTTAATGCAAAGACTACTGCACAATTTCTTGGATTTTTTCCTGTAACTATTCCATTGACTGCATTAGCAGGAGTATATGAGTTTACTAAATTAATATTTAATGAATTAGCTTGTGGCTTAGGAATTAACGATTGTGCGTTAAACGAAGATGCTGTATTAATTCATCAAGCTACCACATATTTATCACGATCTACTTTTTCTGTTCCAACAAATGTAGGAGTTGATCTTAGTTCATTGCGTGTGGTGACAACGGGTGAAGGAAAGGATAAGAATTATGCTGAATATTTTATTACCCCATCAATGCTTGGAAGCTCAAGACTTTATTCTGACTTGTCGGATATCAAACTTGACAATGATACATTATTAGAATCACAGCTTGCGTATTTTTCTTTTCATGTTCCACAACCGGGCAAGACCAATGTTGATTGGGATGATGAATTTTTATGGGATACTACGCCTCCAAAAGACGAAAAATATAGCAATTATTTCAAAATGTTAACCGCAAGAGATGGTGGTCCGTATCCAATAGCAAATTCATATCAAGGCGATAAAAATTTTACTTTGTTGAATCCAACACCACCCGATTCAGAAAAAGAATCCGGACTCACAGCTGATGAATATGATTTATATACACAAAAATGTGCTCCACTAAAAAACTATATTGATGATCAACATGCTAAAGCAGAAGATTTATATGCTACTGGTATTGATCCGGTGGGATTAAAGAATGCTGAGATTGAATTTAATAGTCTTAAATGTTCTGATATAGTATTTAAATACGTATTGACTACTCCTCCAGTTGATAATCAACATCACTTACAACCAACTAAATTTAACTTAACCGATACTGACTATGAAGAAGATGATAAGGTGACTCAATATGGGCCTTTGGGTTGTTTGTTTTCACCTGAATGGGTAGATGGAGTTTCAGTTTCAAATTGGAAGGATGAAGTTGCCGTTAAACAAGAATCGGATAAATGGTATAAAGGTTTTAACAAAAATTTTAACGGTTTATTATCACGTGCCAAACAAGGGTATTTAAAAACACAAGATCAATCGAATCTCTTGAAAATACCTTGCTCAAAAGATCCGAATAAAATGTGTTATTACAAATACTGGGAACTTGGATATAATGATGAAAACGAATCAAAGTTTAATTTGTTTGGAAGCACTGATGGCGCTTTGGGTCCGGTACCTATCAACCCTAAAAATACGTATTTTCACAAAGCCTTTGGTGACCGTCCTTATTTTGCCATTCGTGCGATGTTTGAGAATATGAACGAGAAGGATAATGCTACTTCAGCTCTCGAGCAACCAATCGATGGAAGTGGTTTGCGTGGACCGTTCAAGTTCGTAGGTTTTTGGGTAACGGCGGTCGCTCCAAATACTGTTAGCAGTCGGGCAATTTATATGCGTATTACAGCCGGTGCTGCAAACGCATGTCGTGATGTTGCTCAAGTTGTTTCACCGGTTGATCGAAAAAATGCAGCCTTTACCGATCGTGTTTGGCAGCAATCGGATTTTACTGTTCCATTGCAAAATTATACGTATGGAACTGAAAATGCTCCGTTCGGTGCGGCATTACATCAACGTATGATTGGTCATGATGCGATGATGATGTTGGATACGACTAAGGGTTTTATTGCTCCTGATGCGACATTTGTTAAAGCAGGACAAGAATATGGTTTACGGTCTCGAATTTCTTCAGTAAAAGATATGGCTATTTATCAATATTCAACTCTTTCAAACTTGTTTGCTCGTATCTACCAGGTGTATCAATATTATGATCTTCCGGTGAAAAAGACAGATAAGATGTGTTTTCTTGGACCTTTTGCCGGACGTTATTGTAAGAATGGCAGTGATTGCGATCCGATTACAAATGTTATCTGTGTTAAAGATGACGGTACTCCTGCCTTGGGTAGTGATGCCGGTATTTGTAAAGGTGGAGCAAGATCCGGTGCGCCATGTACTGGTTTGACACAATCTAGTGAATGTATTGTGAATATAACACCGCTAACCACTCAAATTTTGCAACAAAGTTGTCAACCGGTTACAGAAAATGGTACTCCAAAAAACTTTAAATATTCAGTAAATTTGAACGGAACCTCTATTTCAATGGGTACGGATTGTCAAGGAGTCTCGAGTACTTCTGATGATGAAGATATGGACAATAATCGATGTACGCATGGAGTTGGTTATTATCCTCGACCGGATTTGTGTTACATGAATCCGGAAAATGAAGTGTGTTTGCGCAGTCCGTTGATTTCAGGATCGTATTTTGTACCGATGAAATCACATGCTATCGCTTCTCCGACTGATGTCACTTTTGGTTTGTATGCGATTAAAAAGGATTTAAGTATTATTCCTGGTTCCGGAACGAGCGTTGATGCAAAGCATGAAAGTTCATCTGAATATTACGATCAACGGTTTACTTCGGGTTATACGCCAATAGCTCCTCGTATTGCCGCTCCCGATACGTCTAGACAATGTACTTCACCTGGTCAATGTGCCATTGCACGCATGGATGCCATAAATATTGATAATGCAACCGAAGGTAATGTCATTTATTATGGCTCTCAGTCAAGTGTGACGATGCGTTTTTATGCCTGGTCGGCTGATAATCAAGCTCCAATTTCAGATGTGTGGATTGATTGGGGTGATGGCTCGATGCAGAAAGTATCTGAAGCTCGTGTTAAAAACAAAAAACCATTCTGCGGAGTGTCAAAACAATGTGAATTTGTACCGGGATTAACTTGTAATTCAGATGCTGATTGTCCAGCGGCAGCAGGTAAATGTGTAGGAACAGGTTTTTGTTCTAATAATTCAGGTCGCAGCTGTCGTGCCGGTTTGGCTGGATATACGGATTGCGGTGAAGGCGCGACTTGTGTGGAGCGATTGACGTATGGCTCGAGCCCGTTAGCCTGTGAGGCAAATTACTTTGAATTTAAGCACGCTTATAATTGCAGTAATTTACAAAAACCTGCTATGGATTGTCCATATTTCTCAGTGGGTGCTCAAAAAAATGCGATTGAAAAGAGTTGTACTGTTGGTAATAACGTGAGTAATGCAAAAACTGAATGTCGATTTGTTCCACGCGTGTTTGTACAAGATAATTGGGGCTGGTGTACAGGGAATTGTAAAGATTCATTACCATCCAGCTTGAGCTTGAAAAATCCACCAGTAAGTCCAAAGGATTTGAGTCTGAAAAATGGTGGTTGTTATGATGCATCTAAATCATATTCGCAAAACACTTTTATAGATTATTCTCTGAAAATTAACATGTGTGATGCTGAATCTTCGATGAAGAGTCGTTATAATAATTCATCCTTCACATATGATCCTTGGATCCGTTACAATGGATATATCGAGCTTCGTTCTGATGAATAAGATAAACCTCCCGGAAAACCGGGAGGTTTTGACAATTTTACTTTAGTGAGTTATCTTATTTGTATCGGACTCGTTCAGCAAGAACGAGTCCATTTGTTACAAACTTAGCATAAAAAAATTGAATATGGCATCCCCAATTTCACAGGCTATGCGCCAAATTTGCGATGAAAAGAACATTGCATATGAATCCGTGTTAGAAACGGTCGAATCGGCTTTATCAGCCGCATATCGTAAAGATTTTGGTACAAAAAATCAAAATATTAAGGTCCAGTTTGATCCAGAAGGATATGATGGTGCTATGCAAGGGATCCGTGTTTTTGATGTGAAGTCAGTTGTTGAAGACATGGATTTACCGACTGATTATTTTGAGAAGTTTGAAGCAGCTCAAATTGTTAAAAAAGATGAAATGCGAGGTAGTCGCTTGCAAGCAAGTGATTCAGTTGCGTCTCAAACAACAAATGATGGAAAAGATGAATTCGTTTTTAATCAAAAAACGATGATTATGTTGTCAGATGCGCGTGATTTAAAACCTGATGCGCAGGTTGGTGAAGAGATTAAAGTTGAATTAAACGTGCCTGCTGCTTTTGGTCGTATGGCTGCCCAAACGGCAAAGCAGGTGATTATGCAAAAATTGCGTGAGGCTGAACGTAATGTGATTTATCATGATTTCAAAGATCGTGAAGGTGAGCTTATGAATGTTACGGTTCAACGCCGTGAAGGTCGTGCCATTTTGATCGATCTTGGTCGTGCAACCGGGTTGTTATTGCCTGAAGACCAGGTTGAAGGTGAACGATATTTTCCAGGAACTCGCATAAAAGCAATTTTGCGTGAAGTTGCTTTGACTTCAAAAGGTCCTGAAATTCGTTTATCACGGTCGAGTCCAGGTTTAGTTGCGGCAATTTTTGCACAAGAAATTCCGGAAGTTGCAAATGGGATGGTTGAAATTAAACAAATTGCTCGTGAATCTGGTTCACGGACAAAGGTAGCTGTTACGGCACATGATGATGCAATTGATCCGATTGGCTCATGTATCGGTCAACGAGGAACACGTATTCAAACAATTATTCGTGAGTTGGGTGGTGAAAAAGTGGATGTGGTTCAATGGTCTGCAAATGATATTGAATACATTACTGCATCTTTGAGTCCGGCTAAGGTACTCGATGTGCAATTGCATGAGGCGGAACATTTGGCTGTTGTGCGAGTTCCGACGGATCAATTATCTTTAGCAATTGGAAAAGGTGGGCAAAATGTTCGCTTGGCCGCTAAATTAACGGAATGGAAAATTACGATAGCTGAAGAAGGAGGTCGAATCGCAGCGGATTCTGATGTTGGAGAATTGAATGTGGAACAAACGACAGAATCAACTGACTCACTCGTAGACTCGAAGGACTAAATTGTATGGGTGCATTATTTCAAACAATTATTGTTCAACCAATTTTGAACTTATTAATTTGGTTATATAATATTTTGCCAGGAAATGATATTGGCTTAGCGATTATCATTTTGACGATTATTGTTAAAGTGATTTTGTGGCCATTAACTTTTCAACAAATTAAGCAGCAGAAGGCACTACAACTGTTACAACCAAAGATTGACGAAATACGCCAACGCTTGAAGGATGATAAAGATGCACAAGCTAAAGAATTATTGGAACTTTATAAAAAAGATAAGGTTAATCCGGCCGCATCTTGTTTGCCGCTTTTGGTTCAATTACCCATTTTTATCGGTTTGTATCAAGCTTTACGTGACGGTTTAGCTTCGAAAGGATTGAATTTATTATATCCATTTGTGGCAAATCCAGGCACAATTGATCAAATTTCTTTTGGATTAATCGATTTATCGAAGCCTAATTATGTTCTTGCGATTTTAGCTGGTGTGGTTCAGTATTTTCAGACTTCCAGAATGATGAAGAAACCGAATGCTCTCAGTTCGCCACCAAAAGAAGTTGAAGGCAGTAAGGGTGCAGAGGATGAAAGTATGGCAACCATGATGAACAAACAAATGGTGTATATGATGCCTTTGGTGACGATTTTTATAGGTATATCTTTACCAGGCGGATTATCTTTGTATTGGTTCGTTATGAGTTTGCTTACATTTTTGCAACAGGAGCTTATGATGCGTAAGCCAACTCCACCCAAGGTTGAAGCACAGTTGTCATAAAAGCCATTCCCTGGGCACAATGAGCGCGTATGGATCAGATTCAGCGCGCTTGTTTGTTACGAAGTCTTTGTTTTTATGAGGCTATCGGTTATGTTCCCATTTTATCCGAATGGATTCAGAATGTTCAATCTTCGTCCGATTTTTCTACAGCTTGTGTTGATCACGTAGAAACATTGACGGTGATAATAGAAGGATTGGTTGCAGACGGTACGGTTAGATGCGTGAGGGGAAGATATGGTTTTTCTGAACAGGTTGAAGATATTACTCGGAAGATTGAAGAACGTGATCAATTTCATGCACGTAAGTATCGACGTGCAAGACTTGTGACAAGATGGTTATCTTTTTTTTCAGGTGTACGATTTGTGGCTTTAGCTAATACGACCGCTTGGGGATATGCAAGTCATACTGGAGATTTAGATTTTTTTGTGATTGTGCGGAAAGGCAGCATTTGGCAGACGCGATTATTTGCGGTTCTTCCGTTTAAATTGCTCGGTTGGTTACCTGGACCACATGAGCGACCAGATGCTGTTTGTTTATCATATTTTGTGGCAGATGATGCTTTGGATTTAACATTTCATCAAATTTCACAAACTGATTTATATTATCGACATTGGTTTTTAGCGCTATTGCCGTTGTATGATGATGGAATTTCGAAAGAATTGTGGTTACATAACAAGCAGATACGACAACATCATCCATTCGCACGACGTTGGATTGTTTCTCCAGATCTTGTTGTTGCGCAGCCGCTTGTTCGTTTTCCAATTTTTTCTTTTTTTGAAATAATCGGTCGGTATTTTCAGCAGGCGTGGTTTCCTGCAGCCATTCGGACATTGCAAAATGTGGATACACGAGTGATTATTTCTGATTCCACATTAAAGTTTCATACGGATGATGCCAGAGATGCTATTTATAAAAAATATGTTGGACTATTGCAAAAATATGGATTGGCGTAATCGCGTATTTACGGGTAGTTGGATGCTTACATTGTGGTTACTACCATGGCAAAGTCGTTGGTTTTTTCCGGTCGAATTAGCGGGTTGGCCATGGGAGCAGGGTACGTGGAGCATCGTGTTATCAATGTTCCCCATGTTTTTTTCCATATTGTGGATATGGATATTTTGTAAGCCTACATTGATTACTCATAAACGAAAGAGTATTGGAATTGCTATTCTTTTTGTTATATCTGTTTTTGCAACGCGTGGAAATCCACTTGCCATACAAGCGATCAGTTTTTGGTGGTTTTCATGTTTCCTTTTGGCTAGTTTTGCTTGGTCATTGATGCGGAAGAACATCACAAAAGAAGAAGTTATGTGGATATTTTTTTTAACGCTTATTCCACACGCTTTGTTAGGAATTTGGCAGTATGCAGATCAGTTTGTTTTTCCTTCAACATGGCTTGGCATGGCTAGTCAGGATCCTCGAATGCTTGGTGTTTCGGTAGTTGAACACGGAAAATATCGTTTGTTGCGAGCGTATGGAGGATTTCCTCATCCTAATATTTTTGGTGGTTGGTTGGCGATCGGTTTATTGAATGCTCTTTTATTGTCTCGTGTAGTGCGTAAAAAATATCAGGCGATCGGATTAGCGTTCGGTTCCGCTTTGTTAATGATGGCGCTTATTTTGACTTATTCGCGAAGTTCTTGGATTGCTTTTGGCGTTGGTTTTGTCTGGTTTATTGGATGGAATATCTGGAAAAAAAATACGTTCTCGTCATTTTTTTGGGCCGTTTGTATTTCAATCATACTATCCGGTGCGATCGTTTCAATTTCTCAAAGATCTCATGTTTTTTCGCGTTTTCAAACGGAAACACGGCTTGAAAAAAGGTCGATTTCTGAACGGGTCACTTCTTTAAAAGATGCTGGAACATTGTTTTTGCAACGACCGTATTTTGGTTTTGGACCAAATGCAGAAATGCTAGGTTTGGTTTCCACTGAAAAAACTAAAGCTCCGCTACAGCCTCCACATACTATTTTCGTTTTATTTGTTCTAGATTTTGGTTTAATCGGCAGTTTGATTTTTATTTGGATAATTGTCCGGTTAAAATTTACTTTTTATGACAATATTTGTTTCCCATTCATTATTGCCTGCGTTATTCTCGGTTTGTTTGATCATTATCTATGGTCGTATTGGTCTGGGCGTTGTTTATTGATGATAATTTGTCTATTTTGTTTTTTGCCACGAAGACAAAAGCTGGAGGAAGGTTGAACGGAGTGTACTTGGTTGTCACTTCATTAAAATAGTTTTTTAATTCATGGCGAGTCAGCACGGAGTATTGGAACATGATAAAGGTACCATCCGGTTTAAGATGTTTGGCGATTTCTGCAAAAAGCTGGAGACGTATTTTTTTTTGAAGTATGGCGAAAGGAATACCAGAAATGATGGTATTATATTTCTTGTCGCTCATTTTCAGGACCCGTAAGGCATCATCTTCTATCAGCTCAATTTGAGGAAATATTGCACGACACGTTTTAGCCATAAAAGGATCTATTTCAACCAGGGTTAGTTGAGAAGCCGGATTCGATAGTCGTTTTATGAGACTGCGAGTGATTGAGCCTGTTCCCGGACCAAGCTCCAGAATACGATCATCGGAGTTAATTGATTTCGTCATTAAATTAGCTAATGAAGAAGAACTCGGAGAAATCGCTCCGATAGCACGTGGATTTATGATCAGTTGTTTAAGCCAATTTGACATGCGGTGGAGCATAACTGAATTTGGTCTTGACGGCAATTCAGCTTGCATGCAAGATAGGGATTACTGAGTATTAGCACTCAGACAGTTTGAATGCCAATTAAACGTATATTTATATAACATAATACTACATAAATAACTAATTTAGTTTCATTATTTTGTATGACTCTTCGACCATTACATGATCGTGTGATAGTAAAAACAGGAACAAAAGAAGAAAAAACTTCTTCAGGAATACTTTTGCCGGATACGATAGACAAAGAAAAGCCAGAACAAGGAACGGTGATTGCATTGGGTCCCGGTCGTCGTTTAGATGATGGAAGTTTGACTACGATGTCGGTGAAAATTGGTGATACGGTTTTATTTAAAAAGTACTCACCAGATGAAATTAAACTTGATGGTCAGGATTATCTTGTATTGTCCGAAACTGACATCTTGGCAGTGATTGAATAATTTTCTTATCCTTCATTATACATACATTATGGCAAAACAAATTATTTTTGATGAAAAAGCGCGTCATGCAATGAAGCGTGGTGTTGATCAATTAGCGAATGCCGTTAAAGTTACCCTAGGTCCAAAGGGACGAAATGTTGTTATTGATAAAGGTTATGGATCTCCGACAATTACCAAGGACGGAGTGACGGTTGCTAAAGAAATTGACCTTGAAGATAAGTTTGAAAATATCGGTGCAGAGCTTGTGAAAGAAGTTGCATCAAAAACAAATGATGTCGCCGGTGATGGAACGACAACCGCAACTGTTTTAGCTCAGGCGATGATTGCGGAAGGAATTAAGAATATCACAGCCGGTGCCAATCCTCTCGCCGTGAAGCGTGGTGTGGAAAAAGGTGTTGAAGCTTTAGTGAAAGAGTTGCGTGAAAAAATTTCAAAGCCTGTCCAAGGTGATGAAATACAACAAGTTGCTTCGATTTCTGCGAATGATCCAGAAATAGGTAAGACAATCGCTGAAGCGATGCATAAGATGGGACAAGATGGAGTGATTACGGTTGAAGAATCTCAAACCTTCGGTGTTGAAACTGAAGTTGTGAAAGGAATGCGTATTGATAAGGGATACGCTTCGCATTACATGGTGACGAGCACTGATCGAATGGAAGCTGAGTATACGGATGTTCCGATTTTAATCACTGATAAGAAGATCTCTAGCATTCAGGATATTTTGCATATTTTGGAAAAAGTTTTGCAAACGGGCAAGAAAGAATTAATCATCGTGTGTGATGATATTGACGGAGAAGCATTGACAACGTTGGTATTGAACAAGCTTCGTGGGGCTTTTAATGCATTAGCTGTGAAAGCTCCAGGTTTTGGGGATCGTCGTAAAGAAATGTTGCAAGATATCGCTGTAGTAACTGGTGCAACGATGATTACCGAAGAATTGGGTCGTAAATTGGATTCAGTTGAATTGGCTGATTTGGGAACGGTGCACAAAATTGTTTCTACGAAAGATCATACGACATTTGTGGACGGCAAAGGTGATAAAACAGCAATTGAAGCACGCATTGCCCAAATTCGTAAGACACTTGAGAATACCGATTCAGAATTTGATCGTGAGAAGTTGCAGGAACGTTTAGCGAAATTATCTGGCGGTATTGGTGTTATACGTGTTGGTGCAGCTACTGAAGTTGAAATGAAAGAAAAGAAGCATCGAATTGAAGATGCAGTTGCGGCAACAAAGGCTGCAGTTGAGGAAGGAATTGTTCCCGGAGGTGGAGTGGCATTACTTCGTGCGCTTCCGGCTCTTGAAGCTTTAAAACTTGAAGGTGAGGAAGCCGTTGGCATCCGCTTGCTTAAGATTGCACTTGAGGCTCCAATCCGTGCCATTGCGACAAATGCTGGGAAAGATGGATCCGTTGTGGCCGAAGAGGTGAAAAAAATGTCCGGTTCAATGGGTTACAATGCGGCTTTAGATATATTTGTTGACATGATTAAAGAAGGCATTGTTGATCCTACCAAGGTGACACGTTCAGCTTTACAAAATGCGGCTTCAGTTGCTGCGATGTTTTTGACCACGGAATGTGTTATTACGGATCTGCCTAAGAAAGAAGAACCGGCTCCGGCACATAACCACGGTGGTGGAATGGGGATGGATTATTAGTTGAATTATCCATAGAAATTGTTATACTAATGTCATTATGAACGACCAACAACAAGCTCCAAAAATGGAAGCACATGTTATGCCAAGTTTTGATAAAAAGGATATTGAAGAAAACAAAGTTCTTGCTTGTTTATCTTATATCGGTATTTTGTTCTTGATTCCGCTTCTTGCGAAAAAGGATTCAAAATTTTGTCAGGAACATGCAAAACAAGGCATTGTATTTTTTATCGCCGGTTTGATTCTGGGTGTGATCTCAATGATTCCGTTACTTGGTTGGTTGGTTGGATTCTTTGGCTGGATCGCTATGCTTATTTTGGGTCTTGTAGCCGTGATCAAAACTTTACAAGGTCAATTTTGGGAAATTCCACTTATTGGAGCTTATCGCAGCAAGCTTAATATTTAAGTTTGGATACGCCAATGATTACAAAAACCTCGTTTTAGCGAGGTTTTTGTTTTTTTGTTATGCTTATTGCATATGAGCAACGAATCACCAATGAATTTTACATCGTTTGAAAAAAAATCAGGATTTTCAAATCCGGAATCTTTGAATGATTTTCAGCCGGTTTCTTCGAGTGGATTAGAAGATTTGGCAACAGATGAAGAAATCGAATATGTACCGGTACAGGAATCAGATGACGAAGCGATACCCGATACGGAACGAGATTCCACTTCCGGTCCGCATACTCAGTGGTCTAAGGATTCTGCATCCGGTGTTCGTATTAAGATGAATGAAGAAAATGTCTCACAGGAATCTGATCGGATAAGTCATGATGATCGTGTTACTGAGAGTCCGGTAGCTTTTGAAATGACGGTGACTGGAGCGATTAAAACCGAAGGAGATCGTACTATGCCACCATATGTCGCTTCTTCTTTGGAACCTGATCAAGAAGAGGGGGATGGACGAGAGGTCGCGTAACCTGGTATGTTCGCCGGGATATGACCGGTGTCCAAGAACGAATTTCTGTTTTACGGGTTAAGCTGGTGGAGGCTTGGTCTGTTTTGGATTTGGAATCAATGAATGCAGAAATTGGTGCACTTGAAGCTGAAAGCGTGGTACCGGATTTTTGGTCGGATGCTGATCGTGCTCGTAAAGAATTACAAAAATTAGCTGAGTTGAAAAAAGAATATGCTCAATGGGAAAAGTTACGAATTGATTTGAAAGATTTAGCAGATTTTGTTGAATTAGCACAAGAAGAGTTAACTGAAGAAATTGAGAATGATATTGAACAAAAAATTGACACGCTCGAGCAACGTTATATTCAGATGGAATTTTCAATGTTATTTAACGGGACACATGATGCAGCGAGTGCAGTGGTTGCGATTCATGCAGGAGCGGGTGGAACAGATGCTCAAGATTGGGCAGAGATATTGCTTCGTATGTATTCACGTTATGCGGAGCGTAAGGGTTGGGGTGTACGTTTAGTTGATGAGAGTCGCGGTGGTGAAGCCGGAATTAAATCCGCTACATTTTTTGTTGAAGGACGACATGCTTATGGTCACTTAAAAGGCGAAGCAGGTGTTCATCGTTTGGTTCGTTTGTCGCCATTTAATGCGGATTCTCTACGTCAAACATCTTTTGCTTTAGTTGAAGTGTTGCCAGAAATTGCGGATGATATTGAGATTGAAATTAAACCGGAGGATATACGGATTGATACCTTTATGTCAGGTGGTAAGGGTGGTCAAAGCGTGAATACCACGTATTCGGCAGTTCGTATTGTACATTTGCCGACAAAAATTTCGGTAAGTTGTCAAAATGAACGATCGCAAACACAGAATCGTGAAATGGCGATGAGAATTTTAAAAGCAAAATTAGTGAAATTGAAAGAAGAAGAAATGCAGAAAGAGAAACAGCAATTGCGCGGAGAATTTCATAGCGCTGAATGGGGTAGCCAGATTCGTTCATATGTATTGCAGCCATATCGTTTAGTAAAGGATTTACGTACTGGAATCGAAACTTCGGATACGGACGGCGTTTTGAATGGAGATTTAGATGCTTTTATCGAAGCGGAATTGCGTTTGGGTGTGAAGCCTGGTGACTTTCGCGCAGAATTAAACAAAGAAGAATAAGATATGGATTGGGTCATCATTGATTTTACCTTGGTGGAAAGATAGAGCTTTTACGTTAAGGGTCTGTGCGAATTTTACGGAACATGTTCAAATACCATTGATATGAAGTTGCAGGAAATTAAAGCAATCTTGACTGAATTTGGCAGCGGTGCGAATAAAGCTCTTGGGCAACATTTTTTGATTGATCCACAGGCACTTGAGGCGATTGTTGGAGCCGCGCAGGTTCATGTCGGTGATCGTATTTTAGAAATTGGTCCAGGTTTGGGAGTTTTGAGTTTTGCCTTAAAGAATGCCGGTGCTGAGGTTTTGGCGATTGAACAGGACCGTCGTTTTATTCCTCGTTTGCAAGTACAAGGGATTCAGGTGATGCATGGAGATGCGGCAAGTCTTGATTGGGATGAAATTATTGGCAATGAGTCGTGGAAATTTGTCTCGAATTTACCGTATTCAATTACGTCTCTTGCGATACGGAAGGCTCTGTATCGTGCACATCCGCCAGAGCGATTGGTGGTGTTGATTCAAAAAGAAGTGGCTGAGCGTATATTGGCGCGTGGAGGAAAACACTCTCTTGTATCTCTTATGGTTTCTTTTGCTTCATCATCGATACGGATTGTGAAGCTTGTTAAACCGGGGAGTTTTTTTCCATCTCCAAAAGTACAATCAGCAATACTAGAAATTATTCCTTTATCTTCGGTTGAAAGGTTTGAAAAATGGGGGGTAGATCCAGAACATATCATGAAAATTGCTAAAGTTGGTTTTGCGCATCCGCGAAAAAAGGTTCGCTCAAATCTTATTACTTTTTCTTTTACGGATGGAGATTTTACTGAAGCTGGAATTGCAGAGCATGCCCGCGCGGAAGAATTGAAACCGGAACAATGGGCAAAACTTGTTCAGATTTTCTTGCAAAAGAAAACGCGCTAGCTTTGAGAGATTCTCTAGTGCTAGCGCGCCATTCTGAAGTGCCTCACGGCATGATCAGAACAAGGTTATGTCTTTTCAGGCTTGAGCCGTCGGAACGTTTCCGTCCTCGATTTTCCTCAGGACCTGAGTGAGTTGCCGCCTGAGCGCATCGTTTTCGAAGCGTCCTGACGGCGGAGAGAGTGGGATGGAACCACTCTTTTGCCCCTTTTCTTTTTTTGATTTGGGGATCTGGCGTTCCACGATCGGACCTGTCCAGGTGTCGAACCAGGGATTGAGCATGCTTTGCAGCTGGCACAAAGCCTGGTAAATCTGCTCTTGATGGTCACTGTTGAAAGAGCGGTTGTACAGGTCATCGCACGCCGCGTCGAGACATTTGTTGATGATCTCGACGTGATGAGGGTGTTTCTTGATTAGAACATTCGCTTCGGACTCAGCCAAATCGTATACTCGGCTCAGGTCTTCCTCGCTCACCGCTTTGGGGAGCTCGCGAAGCATAATGCCCATAAAGTGGGCATAGTAGTCGATCTTAGCATCGACTGAACTGTACCGCTCGATGTCCTCCGTTGTTGCCGCTTCCATGGGTCCTGTGGAATAGAACCCGATGGGTCCATTCACTTTACGGTGCTCGTTGGCGAGCGCATGGAAGGTGTTCTTCATCCACGACCATGCGGCGCCAGATGCGTTTTTGACATCATCGTAGTACCGGTCGTGTTCGATGGTTTCGCGCACGAAGTCGTGGATGACCTCGTTGATATCCTCGATTGCATGAGGCGTCTTCATGGTGCCGAAGTGAATCAGCTCCATGACACGACGTGCTGACGCGTAGCGCGTCGAGATACTTCGAATCTTGCCGTGACAGAGCTCGATGAGCATTGCCTCGACATTTTGTGGAGTGACGTACTCCTGATGCGACGCAGTCTTTGGTTGGACTGCGGCGACGGGAGCCTCCACCTTTGCCTTCAAAGGTTGCGTCTGTTGCTGCAGTAGCTTTGCTACAGCGGCTTGCATCGCGGTAACGACATCGTCGAGAACGGACTCGACGAAGGTCATGTATTTGAACAGCCTTCCGCGTTCGTCTCGAAGTGCGATGATTTCATCATCGTACTCATCGAGATTCTGGATTTTGGCGTTGATGACGCAGATCTTTTTACGCATTGCATCTAGGGACTTTTCTTTTGAAGAAATGTCCTCCATGTGTGCGTAGAAATGAGGCCATGTTCCTGGCCTGATTCCGTTTTTTGTCAGAATCTTCCATTCTACCGGCTTGACCTTTACCCCTGGGAAGGGGAGATCAAGTTTTTGGACTGCGGCTTTTATGACGCATACATGCTCGGGAGTAAACCTGCCAAGCCTATCGCATTCACTTGCTGCATACAGCGCCATGAGTGCAAGATTGCACTTCCCAACGTTCGCATTATCATTTTCCATTTTACCCTCTTTTCCCGATCTATCTGTTTGTTGTTTTGATTGTTTTTCTTTTGAATAACAATCTTTATTTCATTATGAATTTAAATTAACTCCCGAACGACTTTAAGTGGGCGAATGCCAACTTTCAGGAGAAAAAGCACCTTAGCATAAAATTTCATTTTTGTCAATCATTTTCTTTACAAAATTTTTTGTTGATTTTGGTGTTTTTCTCATAGCTTTTACATTGATTTTTACATGAACATTGACTATGTAATAAATATATCTGAGTTTCAATCTTAATTTCGAGGTTTAGCTCTTGACATTGTATAAATAATTGAGTAATCTTCTTACACATTCCAAAAAGGTTGATACGAAAAAATGGAATTTATTGAACTTCGACAACAGAAGAGTGACCAAGTAACCAAAATCGGGTCCATCTTACTTTGAGTAAGGATGGAAAAATAAACATCAACCGAGCAGGTTGATTAAACACTTGATCCCAAATCTCCTACCAGGGATTTGTGGGTTTTACTGAGAGTTTGATCCTGGCTCAGGATGATCGCTGGCGGCGTGTCTAAGGCATGCAAGTCGTGCGGATTTCATTTAGTAGCAATACCGAGTGAAGTCAGCGGCAAACGGGTGCGTAACACATTGGTGACCTGCCTCACAGTCGGGCATAACTTTCCGAAAGGAGAGCTAATTCCACGATGGTCTCCGGGATCGAATCCGGAGTAAAGCGCAAAACGCGCTGTGAGAGGGGCCTATGGCCTATCAGCTTGTTGGCGGGGTAAAGGCCCACCAAGGCTATGACGGGTAGGGGATGTGAGAGCATGATCCCCCTCACTGGGACTGAGACACTGCCCAGACACCTACGGGTGGCTGCAGTCGAGAATATTCCTCAATGGGCGAAAGCCTGAAGGAGCGACGCCGCGTGCAGGATGAAGGGCTTCGGCTCGTAAACTGCTTTTCCTAGGGAAGAACATTGACGGTACCTAGGGAATAAGAGGTTGCTAACTCTGTGCCAGCAGCAGCGGTAATACAGAGACCTCAAGCGATATCCGGATTTATTGGGCGTAAAGGGTCCGCAGGTGGTCGTTCACGTCGATGGTCAAATGTACGGGCTCAACTCGTACACCGCCATCGATACGGTTCGACTAGAGGCTGGGAGAGGTAAGCGGAATTGCCGGTGTAGTAGTAATATGCGTTGATATCGGCAAGAACACCAAATGCGAAGGCAGCTTACTGGAACAGTTCTGACACTCAGGGACGAAAGCGTGGGGAGCGAAAGGGATTAGATACCCCTGTAGTCCACGCCCTAAACGATGGATGCTAGATATCAGGAGTATCGACCCTCCTGGTGTCGGTGAAAAAAGCTAACGCATTAAGCATCCCGCCTGGGGAGTACGGTCGCAAGACTAAAACTCAAAGGAATAGACGGGGACCCGCACAAGCAGAGGAGCATGTGGTTTAATTCGACGATAAGCGAAGAACCTTACCTAGGTTTGACATGATGCTGCAAGCCGCTGGAAACAGTGGCCGCCTTCGAGGGTGCATCACAGGTGCTGCATGGTTGCCGTCAGCTCGTGTCGTGAGATGTACCGTTAAGTCGGGTAACGAGCGCAACCCCTATCCCGTGTTGTATTTCACGGGAGACCGCCTCGGATAACGGGGAGGAAGGTGGGGATGACGTCAAATCAGCATGGCTCTTACATCTAGGGCTACACACGTGCTACAATCGCGTTGACAATGGGTTGCCAAACCGCAAGGTGGAGCTAATCCCAACAAACAACGCGCCAGTTCGGATTGGGGGCTGAAATTCGCCCCCATGAAGCCGGATTTGCTAGTAACGGCCGATCAGCTACGCGGCCGTGAATACGTTCTCGGGTCTTGTACTCACCGCCCGTCACGTCAAGAGAGTTAGAAATACCCGAAGGCTCCGTTGAGGGGACTAAGGTAGAGCTAGCGATAGGGACGAAGTCGTAACAAGGCATCCGTAGCGGAAGCTGCGGATGGATCACCTCCTTTCTAGGGAGAAATTATTACGATGAGCCGACATTGTCGGCTGAATCGGAATCAGATTCCCAGGTCGACCTCCATTTATGGAGACACTGGAACCCCGATGGAGGTTAGTTGGTCACTTTTCTGAAGTTGAAGATTTTTTAAAAAAATCCCATAGAGGATTTTTTTTGTTTTGCAATTTTGTTTTTTTACTAATGACAATGCTTTTGAATTTGTGTAGATTCTTGTAATTTTTTATCAAAAAATCCTCCTTAAGGAGGATTTTTTTGATGGTGGACGGCAGAAGAGTCGAACTTCTGACCTTCACAATGTCAATGTGACGCTCTAACCAACTGAGCTAGCCGTCCAGAATCTTTATTTTGTGTGAAAAATGTACCGTTATTTTGTTGTATTGTCAATTCAAGATATTTTTGTTATTTGTTTATCTCTTGTACCAGTATTATATTTTTTTTGATTGATTTCTTAGATCAGAAAGTCGAAACATTGCCGGCTCTTGATCAGTTTTTCCTTTGTCTGGACTTTCAAAAGATATATCTTGATTTCCTTTTACTTTTTCTGAACCGATACTACGAGCAACTTTTGGTTCAACGGATCCACCGTGTTCAACTTTATCTTGACCTAAGCCTAGGGCATTAGAACCCAAAATTTTGCTGACGACGTCTTTCATGCGAGCTATTTTTGCTTGGTTTTCTTTATCCGGTTTGTGCAAATCAGAAGTTGCCATAATATAACGAGCGTATGCATGCAAAGCGCGACCACCTATCGCTTCTTGATTCAGTCCTTCGTTTTGTAGCTTGATGCACATATCCGTGATTGCTTTTTCGGTCGCTTGTTTTTCAGGAAGGCTTTCGGAAACTTTTAAACGCAGAATGTCTATGGTTAGATCATCAGCTTCTTGTTGCATGGCAATTTCTGCGCTTTGTGCTTCTTTTTTTGCTTTTTCAGCTTTTGACAGATGCAATGTATTCAATGAACCTTCAAGATCTTCAAAATTTTCATCAGTAAAATCTCCTTCAGCTCTGGAGATATCGCTTATGGCTTTGCCCGCTTCTTTGGCTGACATTTGTTCGTTAAAGTCGTCTTGGTTGGCTTCGACTTGCGAGAATTTAAAAGAGGGTAATTCATTGGCTGATTTTTTTGGTGATGATGCTTTAGGAAAAGATTCCATGGACATATAATTGGATACGTTCTCTTTTAGGTGATTATAGTATTATTTTTCGTTTCTTCTACGTTGTAGAGTTAAGATAATTTTGGTAAGCAGTGGGTGAGAAAGAACGATTTAAGAAGTTCTTGATGAGATCTGTTTCATCGGAACTACTTCCTTGTTCAAGAATATTCGTACGATATTTTTTGGTTATCTCTTGATCGTATAAGCCGTATTTTTGAAATGGCGTTAAACAATCTTTTGCGATGGCAAGCGCCCATTGATAGCCATAATAGCCAGCGTCATATCCCATGAGATGTCCAAAAGTCGCTTGAAAATGTGTATCTGGAACAAAATCGAATGGTATAAATTTATGATGCAACTCTTGCATGACCTTGGTTGTGTCAAAACCCGTTGGGAGCGTGTGGTATGTTTGGTCGAGCGTAGCATAATAAAGTTGCTGAATGGTGTCGATGCCCTTCCCAAAATTTCGTGCTTTTATTAGAGACTGAAACATTGTTTCAGTAATTGGCTCATTTGTGATTACGTGAAGTGCGAAGGTTTTGAGTGTTGCATAATCCCAAGCGTATTCTTCAAAAAATTGAGAAGGAACTTCTACGAAATCACGTGCTACATTTGTTCCGGCTTGGGATGCGAATGTTGCTTTACTGAGGAGATGATGAATAGCATGACCGAATTCATGAAAAAAAGTGATTACATCTTCATGTTGAAGAAGAGCTGCGGTATTACTAGATTTTGGGAAATTGCAGACAAGTGCCGCGATGGCTGTTTCGCCTTGGTAAGACTCACGTACATTGAACATGGCGGCATGTTTGTATTTTTCATCGCGAGGATGAAGATCTAGATAGAGTTCTCCGATAATATTTCCTTGTTGAATAACATTGTATGCTTCGACATCTTCGTGCCAGAGTTGAGCTCTAGGGTTTAGCTGAAATTCAATCTGGAAGACTTGTGATGCGGTTTGCAGAAGACCTTGTTTCACACGAGCAAATTCAAAATACTTACTCAGTTCTTGTGAATCTAGATTGAAATGCATTTTGTCCGCAAGATTGTTCGCGTAGCTAATGTCATAGCTTGCGATTGTTTGATCAGGAGAAATTCCAACCGCTTTGTATAGCAAAGAAAGGTCTTGTTTAATGATTGGTTGGATTCCTGCGCGTAGATTTTCTAAAAAAGTTTGAACTGTTTCAGGATTTTTTGCCATTCTTGTTTCAAGAATATAGCTTGCCCAGTTTTTGTAACCTAAAAGATGCGCTTTTTGTTCTCGTTTTTTGAGCACTTGATCCAATAGAGGTAGATTTTGATCTTTTGCCCGATTTTTACTTTGAATAAACAGTTCGCGTGCAGCAGCTCTATCGGTTGCATATTTCATGAATGGAACATAATCCGGAGTATTGGTGGTAATACGTATGAGCCCATCTTTGGCTGGATGTGTATCTTTGTACTCTTGAGGTAAACTATTCAGTTGTTCTGGTTTTATATCGATGTAGCCAACGGTAGAGGCGAGATTGCTTTCAAATGCTTGACTTAATTCGGTGAGTTGATGATTCAGTTGTTTGAGTTCATGCTGTTGAGCTTCATTTAAATCTAGGCCATTGCGACGATACTCACGCAGGATATCTGTTTGGAGGCGATTTTTTGCCGTTTCGTTGTTCCATGTTTTTTTTGTTTTTTGTAGTGTTTGATAAACCGCCGCATCTAGATACAGTTGGGTTATAAATTCAGAAATTTTAGGTTCCCAGGTTTTGGCTGTTTTACGGATTTGTTCATCCGGGTGCGTCACTGACATAAGACTGGTAATCCCGCCTGCTAACATGAGTACATAGATGAGTTCGTCAAAAGCCCCGAAACTTTCTTCCCAGGTTACTGTTGTTTCTTTTGAAAGTGTTTGTTGGATCGTTTTTGCCTGGGTTAATAGTTGGGAACAAAAATCATTCATGGTTATTGGGTCAGTGATGGCTTGGAGTGGATGCTTGAAGGAAGAATGATTTATCATAGTGTGCCTTTAGTGTACCCGAATACGATACGGTGTCGAGATCGTTTTGTGGTATACTAGAATCATTATTTATTCTTTTCAGTCCTTTTGTTTTTTTATGGCAGAACTCTCTAAAAAACCAGTGCGCCGTGTGGTGCGTAAAGCTGCTCATAGTCCTGTTCCTGAAGGTATGAATGCGCATGAGCCGTCATGTGGTCATGGTGGTTGTGGTGTATCTTGTAGCGTACGTTATGTTGGTCCGACATCGCATGTACGGGATCATCATATTTTTCATACAGCTCGTGGCGTCGGTCAGGTTTGGACAGCTGCTATAGTAGCCGGTTTAGCTGTGGTTTTGACGGGTGCAATCGCTTGGTCAACGGTTGATGCGCAATCGAGACCAGCGGTCGATACGACAAATTCCGCAATTCGTCAAAGCGTTGAGCAGTTAGGAAAGCGCTTAGATCGCATAGAAGAGATGTTGAAAATGTTAACGTCTCAATGTAAATCAAGTGCTGCGGCTTGTGCCGATACGACAGGTGGTGCGGGCATTACCAAAACGGATCCGAATGTTTGTTATGAACGATGTGTCGCTGGTGGGGAGAATACGAGTACTGAATGTAGAAAATCATGTGGTCAAACAGGTGGTGAAACAATGATGAAAATACCATCAGTTTGTGAACAGAAATGTTCAACTGAAGCAGCAATTTGTAAAAGGGCGGCGACTGATATTGACAAGGTTGCAAATTGTGGGGATCTCTACAAGAGATGTACGAGCAGCTGCAAATAATATATTTGATTCTTTGGTAATAAAAAAGCCCATTAAAAAGGGTTTTTTTATTATTTTTGGAAAACTTGGCAGGGTTCACGGTTTCGGCTATGCTATGTACACAACGGTCACGTTGGGTGAGTCTTCAAGATACTTTTTCCTGGCGAGGATTGAGTGTCTGGGGAGACCTCACCCAATTTGACTGTTTTTTATTTTAACGATTTGATTTTGATCACTTCACGAATACGATTGATTATGAGTTTTACACTTTCGACTAATGTGGTTCCTGGCATTATATAGAAATCAACTTGGCTTCGATTGCCGGATGCGCCAAAACTATGACCAAGTTCATGTGCAGAAAACGGTGGTGAAGCGTGAATGATGGCACGAGCTCCTTTGGATGAAACTTGCTCATCTTCATAGATTAAAACGATAATGCTGGCTTCAGGAGCATAACTAATAAGTTCTTGTACGATGCCCGTCAGTGCATCGCTTGAAGTTTCTGATTCTAAAAAGTCTTGACGAGTCAAGGTTGTCCAAATGATTCCGCATGATGTGTCTTGTTCGAGACGAGTAAGAGCACGTCCCCAGAGTTTGAGCGTAGGAACGGTTTTTGTGCGCCATAACCCATGAACTATTTCTTCACGACGAGCACCAAGTGTCAATAATTGTGAGGCGACTTGGAGTGTGCGTGGAGTCACATTCATAGTGCGAAATGATTGAGTTTTAACAATCATTCCAGCAAGTAAATTAGTGGCAAGATCGGCATCGATATTGCCGCGATTCCAAAATTCAAAAAAACGAAACAGTATTTCAGTGGTTGATACTGTGGTCAGATCAACTATATTGATTTGTCCCCAATATTCATTGCTTGGATCGTGATCGATGTTGATGACTGGCGTTCGGTAGATGAAATCCGCGTGATTATGGAAGAGTGAACCAAGTGAAGCCATATCAGGACAATCTACAGCGATGATGAGATCGTATCGATCCTGTCCTGCTCGAAAATGAACGTCTTTTGAAGTCCATTCTCCAGATTTTGGAACGATGGTAATAACAGCTTGTTTGTCGTGAACGTCGTAGAAGAGCTCGCCGAGTTCTGTTTGATGCAGATCGAGACTTAATTCAAAATGTCGCATTGGTCCAGTTGTCGGAAGTATATTTTCTAGATTTTTGGCTAAAAATTTTGGCTGTTCTGAGGTTTTGATATTTGGAATAACGCCTTCGACGCCTTTTTTTTGTTTCGTGAGAAATGAAACGCAGGAGATAACCGAAGTTAGAGCATCGATAGATGCCTTGTCACGAGTGGTTACTAAGATTCGTTTTGAGCGAGTTATTAGCTCAAGCGCTTGTTGTTCTGGAGAGAGAGCCATGCTGATTAATGAGATACCTTAGCGAGAATTTTAGATCAGGTCAAGATAAAATCGCTCTATTAAGCAGAAATTTGTACATTCAATATTTGCATTTTTTTTGTTTAATTAAGCTTCATTTTTTTGCTCTTTTTCTATTTTGAAAAGTTTAATCTTAACTTTTAGGTATTTTTATCTGCTTTGTTGTAAGATGTTTTACGACTATGAATCGCTTTTCTGACCTACAAAAAACATATGACGCTTCGAGCGTTGAAGATCGGATTTATGCTAATTGGGAGAAATCCGGAGTTTTTAACCCGGATCAATTACCAGAGAGAAATCAAGCCGGAGATCCATATTGCATTACCATGCCTCCACCAAATCGGACGGGAACTTTGCATATGGGGCATGCTACGATGTTGGCGATTGAAGACTTGTTGATTCGTTTCCAGCGCATGCAAGGAAAAAGAACGCTTTGGATTCCTGGAACTGATCATGCAGCAATAGCCACTCAGGTGAAGGTTGAGCAACTTTTGATGAAACAAGGGATGAAAAATCCACGTGAATTTTTAGGACGTGAGAAATTTTTGGAAGAAGTGGTCAAGTTTGCAGAAGAATCAAAAAATACAATCAATAAACAAGTTCGTAAGATGGGTTGTTCTTGTGATTGGTCACGTGAGCGTTATACCTTGGATACGGAACGTAGTCGCGCGGTTACTCACATGTTTAAAATGATGTTTGATGATGGGGTTATTGAGCGAGGATATCGAATTGTGAATTGGGATCCGCAATTTCAGACTACGTTAAGCGATGATGAAGTTTTGATACAAGAAACGAAAGCAAAATTATTGACTTTCACATATGATGCGGACTTTCCAATTGCGATTTCTACAACACGACCAGAGACAAAATTTGGCGATAAGGCCGTGGCGGTTCATCCGGACGATACACGCTATAAAGATTTTATCGGTAAAACGTTTCATCCGGTTTTTTGCGGTAAGACTCTAACAATTAAGATTATTGGTGATGAAGCAGTGGATCCTGCTTTTGGGACGGGAGCTTTAGGCGTGACGCCGGCACATTCGATGATTGATGCGGATATTGCTGAGAGACATGGTTTAGAGACGACGGCAGTGATTGGAAAAGATGCTCATTTGTTACCCGAAGTTGGTTCGGATTTTGTTGGTTTGTCGATTCTTGAAGCACGTGAAAAGATTGAAAAGCATTTGCGTTCCGCTGGAGTTTTACTTTCCGTTGAAGACATAATGCAAAATTTACCAGTTGCCGAACGAGGAGGTGCTGCCGTTGAACAATTACCAATGGAGCAATGGTTTATTCGTGTGAATAAGTTGTTCGCATTACGGAATGATACTCTTGGAAAATGGAAAAAAGGCGAGATGGTTTCGCTTAAAGAATTGATGATTGAAGCTGTTGAATCTGGTGAAATAAATATTGTCCCAGAACGTTTTAATAAGATTTATTTTCATTGGATTAATCATCTTCGCGATTGGTGCATTTCACGTCAGATTTGGTTTGGACATCGGATTCCCGTTTGGTATCGAGCACAAGCAGATACTTCGGTTGTGGAAAAGGAGATGATGATATCGGAGACATCACCCGGCGAAGAATGGATTCAGGATCCGGATACATTGGATACCTGGTTTTCTTCAGGAATGTGGTCTTTTTCGACTTTGGGTTGGCCAAATAAAAAAATGTGGGAGGAACACCGGGATTATCATCCGAATGCAGTATTGGAAACGGGATATGATATTTTGTTTTTTTGGGTCGCGCGTATGATTCTTATGTCGACCTATGCTTTGGGTGAAGTACCTTTTAAGAATGTGTATTTGCACGGCTTGGTGCGTGATGAGCAGGGGAGAAAAATGTCAAAATCGCTTGGTAATATTTTGGATCCATTGGATCTGATTCCTAAATATGGCACTGATGCAGTGCGCTTATCGCTTGTGATGGGAACAACGCCAGGACAAGATGTGAGATTATCCGAAGCGAAGATCGAAGGTTTTAGAAACTTCACGAATAAGTTGTGGAATATTTCGCGATTTATTCTTCTTCAAATTGGCGATGCGGATGTTACAAATCCTACCCCGGAGATTAACCAGACTACTTTTGTTGATCGATGGTTTTTGCAAAGACAGAGAGAAGTGATTTTTTCTGTGACCGATAAATTATCCAAGTATCAGTTTTCTTCTGCAGCAGAAGAGTTGAGGGATTTTACTTGGAATGATTTAGCTGATTGGTATTTAGAAATTTCTAAGATCGAAAAAGGTAAAGAGATGCAACTCGTGTGGGCTTTGCATACTCTCCTAAGATTATGGCATCCATTCATGCCATTTGTGACAGAATATATTTGGGGATTAGCCGGTTTTAAGGGAGATTGTATTACTGCTGTTTGGCCAGAAGGTAGTCATTTACCATTAAGGCATTCGGAATATGACGCTTTTCGATCATTGCAAGAAATTATTTCGAATATGCGTAGACTTCGAAGTGAACAAGGAATTGAACCAGCTGTTAAAGTTGAATTTGCTTTGATCGCCGATGCTTTGTCTAAAGATTTGGTATTGAACAATACTGAGATTATTTGCGTTCTCGCCAGAGCCTCATCTGTACACGTTGTTGAATCATTCCCAGCTGGTTGGCCGAGCGTGGTTGGGACGGGAGTGACAATTGCAGTGAACGCTTTAGCCATGGTTGATATTGAAAAGGAAAAAGAGAAAATTGCAAAAGAACTAACTCAACTTGAAGCGTATGTGGTTTTAACAGAAGAGAAATTACAGAATGAAGAATTTTTGTCGAAAGCGCCAGAAAAAGTTACACAAGCTATGGAGAAGAAATTACTAGAGGCTCAAACGAAAATTCAAGCGCTAGTAGCTAAACGTACTTTGTTAGGATAAATCTTGACATTTTAATCGTTGTCATGTGTACTGCGGTGTGCGTTCTTTTTTATCACTCTCTCTATTTGAGGGTTCTACATGGAAAATCAAACGAAATTTGATTGGGATGTACGACGACAAACTTATGCTGAAGCTGTGTATGAAGACATTCTGCGGCTTCTTCAAGAACCATCGTCTGATGTGATCACTGTTCAGATATTGATAGCCATGGGCGATTTGTATCGGATGAAAGTGTTTCCGCGTTCTCCGCAAATGGTCGAATGGAAAAAAAATCTTACTCAAGATATTTTGGAGGATGCGATTATCTGTGTTTATACGCCAGGTCCTCTTGGATTGTTTGTTTATCCAGAAACAATTTCGCTTCCAGCCGATGTTGACATGTCGATTTTTCATAGAGATCGATTGCAATCTTTTCTGATTTCGTTGACGCGAATTACGATGCATCGATTTACGCTATTGCGTAGTGGTCGTGCAGCGATGTTGGAGCGAAGTCGCGAGACCATTGACGCTTGGTTGGGACAAGTATTTTTTTCTCTTCGTCTCGGACCAATTTCAATCAATGCGAAGCGCGGTGATCGTCTTTTGGTCGAAAGTGAACCTCCTTGGGTGACGTATGTCTGTTGCATGAAACGTCCGATCAATTTGAACAACGATACACCATGAGCTGGAAGCTTGATGCTGACGCGTTTTATCAGAAACGATTGGGATTGATAAGAGATGTCGTTTTTCCACAAAACGTTGAAGCTGTATTGCACTACTTGGGGCTAATCGGAGATGTGTTTAGACTTCGAGGTATGGTCGGTTGGGGAGCTGAGTTTGAACTCGAAGATGCGAAGAATTTTTTTAATGCGATTACACCGGTGAATGTTGATGAGGCTTTGCGGCATGTCAGTGTCAGATCGTCGGTTGAACTTGCCGAGCAGCCTGACGTACGTGATGCATGTGCGCTTATCACATTTATTTTGGATCGTGACCGTTTGGATTCGATAAAAGTCGCATTGGATCAGTTGCATCTTCATCGTCGTTGGTCCGAGGGAATGTTTCAACATAGGCAAAATTTTGAGCATTTGCTCGTCGCTTATGGCATTTGGCTCGAGACGCAATATGTTGTTCATGCGGTTAATTTCGATGATCTCATCAAGATGTTTGGAGAGCGTTCTGTGTTGCATTTTTCACCTCGATTTGTCTAACTTTTGTTAGTCGTTGATCGAGGTTTTTTGTTTGCCAGTGGATTTATTTTGGGTTAAGCTGAATTAAATATGAATCTTCAATATTTCTTGACTCGTGCCGTACAGAATGTGTTTCCTTCTCCGGAAAAATTGGCTGATCGGATGGTTTCCGGACCACCTTTACTTGTTTATGCTGGGATTGATCCTACTGGTCCGACTGTGCATTTAGGACATGTTATTTGGTTGCGTAAATTAGCCATGCTTCAAGAAATGGGATATAGAGTTATTTTGCTTATTGGAGACTTTACCGCAATGATTGGTGATCCTACGGATAAGAAAGCCACACGTAAACAATTGACACGAGAAGAAGTTTTGGCGAATTGTAAATTATATAAAGAGCAGGCGGGGCGTTTCCTTCGTTTTGAAGGAGAGAATCCGGTTGAATTGAGATTTAATAGTGACTGGTTAGCGAAGATGACTTTTTCAGACGTGATTGAATTATCTTCACGTTTTACTGCGCAACAAATGTTGGAGCGTGATATGTTTCAGGATCGGTTACGAGAAGGTAAACCTATTTACATGCATGAGTTCATGTATCCACTTATGCAGGGCTACGACTCAGTTTTCATGGAAGTTGATTTGGAAATTGGTGGAAATGATCAAACATTCAATATGTTGACAGGTCGGACGTTGTTGCGCGAGATGAAGAATAAGGAAAAATATGTTCTTACGACAAAACTACTCGTTGATCCAACAGGAAAGAAAATGGGAAAGAGTGAGGGGAATATGGTGACTTTTTTGGATGAACCGAATGATATTTACGGTAAAATTATGAGTTGGTCTGATGCAATGGTTTTGCCCGGCTATGAACTGCTTACAGATATTTCGGATGATGAGTTATCTGAAATGAAGCAGGCGATTGAAGGCGGAGAAAATCCTATGCAATTTAAGCGTGAACTCGCAAAGGCGATAGTGCGTTTGTTGGTTTCGGATGAAGCAGCGATTGCGGCAGATGCTCACTTTACGTCGGTTCATCAAAAAGGAGAGAAACCGGAAGAAATGTTGGAATACGCAGTATCTTCTTCCGGGGCTTTAGTGAAATTAATTGATGTTCTCGTTGAGATGAAGATTGTATCATCTAAAACCGAAGCGCGTCGGCAAATTGAACAGGGTGGAGTGAAGGTAAATGACGTAGTTGCAACAGATATTATGATGGAAATTGGTGTTGGTGCGATTGTTCAAAAGGGTAAACGTCATTTTGTCAGACTCGTATGAATACTTGGGAAGCGATTTTGAGTCATGTCGCTCGACGATTGAGTGAAGCGGCGGGAGGGGTGCCTGTGCAAACAAGTGAAGTTGTGATACCTCCGACGGCTGATGTTGGTGATTTGGCTTTTGGTTGTTTTAAACTCGCAAAAATTTTAAAAAAAAATCCGGCAGAACTGGCCACTCAATTGGCTGAGACATTGACCGGGACCGATGTGACTATCGCTTCGGCAGTGGCTGCTGGGCCATATGTGAATTTTCGTTTGCATTTGCCGTCACTCATGCAGCGCGTAACAGCAGAGGCATTGTTACAAGGTGAGGCTTATGGACAAAATGATTTACGTACATCGGAAACGATTTTATTTGAATACGCTAATCCAAATACACATAAAGAAATTCATGTTGGGCATTTGCGAAACTTTATTTTAGGTGCGTCTTTAGTACGTATTTTACGTCGTTCTGGGGCGACCGTTATCCCGGTGAGTTATATCAATGATATCGGGACGCATGTGGCTAAATGTTTATGGCAACTTGTGACTTCTCGGGGAATTTCGGTTGTTCGTTTTGGGATGGAACAGGTTCATACGGTTATTGATGCGGTGCCGCTTGAAAAACACACTGCGCGTTATTTGGGTCAGATATATGCGGATGCAACCAAGGCTTTAGAAGAAAAATCTGAAGAGAAAATGGCACAAGTCTCGGCTGTTCATGCAGCGCTTGAGAGGCACGATCCCGCTTGGGAAATGCTATGGCGTGAAACTAAGCGTTGGTGCATGGATGAGATGGTTCACATTTTTGATGAATTAGGTGTACGGATTGAGCGTCAATTTTTTGATTCAGAATGTGTTGATCGTGCGCATGTTATTTTGAATCAACTTGAAACGAAAGGAATCGCTAAAATGAGTCAGGGGGCTTTGGTGATCGACATGGAGACAGAAAAATTAGGTTTCATGTTATTACGAAAATCAGATGGATCTTTGCTCTATGCCGCAAAAGATTTGGCATTGGCTGAAATGAAATTGCATGAATACCCACATTTGGATCAGAGCTTGGTTTTAGTGGATGTTCGTCAAGCTTTGAATTTTCGTCAGTTAGCTGAAGCTTTGAAGCGGATGGGTATTCATCAGACTTTTGGATATCTTGGTTATGAGTTAGTGACTTTACCAGATGGAACAATGTCTAGTCGTAAAGGCAATATTATTACTTTTCATACATTTCGCGATACCGTGAATGAACAAGCCAAGACTACGACAGCGCAGCGTCATCCTGATTGGAATGAAGGAAAAGTGGAATACACAGCTTGGTGCTTGGCTCAGGCAGGAATGAAATATGGCATGTTAAAACAAGATCCTGAAAAAATTATCACCTTTGATATTCAGGCTGCTTTGGCTTTTGATGGAGATACGGGACCTTACATACAGTATGCTGTAACCCGTTTAGGAAGTATTTTGAAAAAAGCAAAAGTTAAGGATTATTTGCAGAGTGATTTAGATTTTTCTGGCTTGAATGAACGTGCAGAGCGTGCTTTGTTGCTTCGTGTCGCTCATTTTTCTGATATATGTCAACGCGCTTCACGTGAGATGAAACCAAGCATTATTTCTCAATGGTGTTTTGCTTTGGCACAAGATGTACATGCATTTTATCGAGATATCCCTGTATTAGATGCAGCTTTTGGTGTTAAGCAGGCGCGTCTTCAATTGGTTATTCTGGCTCGTTTAACGTTAATACAAGGTTTGGATTTGCTTGGAATTGCCGTGCCAGAAGAGATGTAATTGCGCTATACTTGAGACATGAATGTTGTTTTACCGATTGAGCTTGTTTTGACAGTTGGATTTTCAATAGCAGTTTTTACCCTCGGCTGTTTTATTTGGGGTCGCGCACGCGTTTCTCCGGGAAGTTTGACTTTTGGATTGCTTGCGATGTGCTTAGCTTTGTGGACATCCGCTGATTGGTTTTTACATCTACAATCCACGGCCTTGCCTTCACAAATTTTGATTTGGAAGATTTTATTTTATTTATCGGTATTCTTTGCTCCTGGATTTGTTTTACGTATTGCCGCCCATGTGGCTAGGCATGTGAAGCTTCAGTCATCAATTCTTGCGTATTTTTGCTCTTTGTTTGGATTTGGTGTTTTAGCCGTGGCTTTTGTTTTACGTGAGTATGGTTACGATTCCCATATGATTACGGCTTTGTTTACGGTTGGATCAATTCTGGGAATTTTTTTGTATGTCATGACGATGATTATCGTTGGAATGATATTGTATCCGGCTTTATGGTCCCATCGTTCGTTGCCGATAGTACAAAGGCAGGCTTCATATGCGATTGTGCTTCTCATTCCTTTTCTATTAGCGGGAGGATTGCAATTGATTTCCGGTCCAATTCCTACGGGTCTTTTGATGCCTATTTTGTGTTGTCTGTTTATTTTTATTTCTTTACTTGCTTTTTTGCGATCAAATTTTTTAGATGTACATTTAAGTCCGCTTGAAGCTTTTTTCGTGCCTCTTATTTCTTGTGCAATCGTGGTTTTGATGCGAGCACGTGATTTGAGTGAGTTTATTGCTTTTTTTATTGTGTGTGTTGCGATTGGTATTTATGGAGTTTTAGCGATTCAAAGTCTTGAAGAAGAGCGTAAAAAACGAATCTTATCTGAAGAAACGATGTTTCAATTGAAACGATTAGATGAAGCTAGGCATGATTTTGTGAATATGGTAGCGCATCAATTACGAACTCCTTTGGCGGGCATTCGAGGAGCGGCATCCATGCTTGAAGCCGGTGATTTTGGAACTTTGCCTAAACCAGCAATTGAAGCGACTCTAAAGATTAGTGAATTGGCAGAACGCTTAACTTCTTTATCCGAAACTTTTTTGAATGCATCGCGTATTGAAATGGGAGCATTTTCGAGTAAGCAAACGACTGTTTGTCTTGAAGAAATTTTACGCACAATTACACGTGAGGTTGAAGTTCCGGTTCAAACGAAAGGGCTGTTTTTGAAGATTCAATTTGCGTCGAATTTAACTCAATGTTATCAAATGGATAAAGAAGTCTTTCAAAATGCACTCTTTAATTTAGTCGATAATGCAGTTAAATACACATCGCATGGCGGTGTCAGAGTTGAAATAATGTATAGTACGGGATCTTTACATGTTGTGATTAGTGATACAGGTCAAGGAATGGATTCAGACGATGTGCATTGTTTGTTTCAAAAGTTTCATCGGGGAGAGATCGCGCGAAAATCAGATAAAGACGGAACAGGTTTAGGTTTATATGTGGTACGTCAATTAGTTGAAGCAGTAGGTGGTCGTGTGACTGGTGAGAGTGACGGAGTGGGTAAGGGTTCAACGTTTCGCCTTACTTTGCCAGCACATCAAATTGACGATACTCTTGTAGAGCGGTAGCGTATTATTATGTTTTTCCTGAAAAAAGGTAGTATGACAGCAGCTTTAGAATCCGGGACCAATAATGGATTGTTGACGGATGCCTTATCAACGATGATTGCAAAAGGTGTGACCCTTGAGGGGAATTTTGCAAGCGAAGGATCAGTACAGATCGAAGGGAATGTTAACGGACATGTAAAAACATCCGCTTCATTAATTGTTGGTTCAGAATCGAAAATTATTGCAGACGTATTAGCTGAATCAGCTACGATCGCCGGAAAAATTCAGGGAAATGTTTCGGTGACACATAAGCTCCATTTACTTTCGACGGCGCACATTACAGGCGATATCCATTGTGCAAGTATTGCTGTTGATGCGGGTGCGATTATTTCAGGAAAAGTAGAGGTCGGATCTTTGGCCGGTTAGTATCATTCCGGTCATATCGCGTATATGCAAAACCGGACACACTTCTATATTTACGATGAATTTTTAGCAGATCGAAAATATCATCGGATCGTTTCTGAACTTGAGGGACGTATTTCGACATTAGGACTTCAAGGTCCGATTGTGCGTTTGTCACCATTGCGAGACGTTAAAGAAACATTACAGGGTTTTATTCGTGATCGTATTTCCACTGTCGTTATTGTCGGTGATGATTCTACAGTAGATCGTGTCATGCCTTTTTTACCTGATATCCATTCACCGGTTGGGTATCTCCCATTACGTTCGCCGTGTGCTATTGCCGAAAGGTTTGGCATCCGGACCGGTTTAAGCGCGTGTGATATTCTTGCGGCTCGTTATTTAGAAGCTGTTGATGTCGGTATTATTAATAATCAATACTTCTTGTATCAAATCAGTTTAGAAAAGAGTGTGGCTAGTTTGTTTATTTCGGAAAAATACCGTTTATATTCGGAGACGGGAGCTGATTTTGTTATTTCAAATACCGACGGAAGTTTACATGATGGTCAATTAACAATACGAATGAGACCGTGTCATACCGTCTCAACCGCTTGGAGCTTTCGAAAGCGTGTTACACCTGAGACTGTTTTACGTGCATCGACTGTTCGAATTGAGTCAGAAACAATAATGAGTGTTACTGTTGACTTACACCAAATTGAAGGAAAGATTTTTCAACTAGGAATAAAACCAAGAGGGATGCATTGGATTATTGGTCGTCAGGGGATTGCCAAGTTTCATTAGACTTGCTACGCTGCCGTCACCATTCAACCGTGCTCAGATGGCGGAATTGGTATACGCACCAGCTTGAGGTGCTGGCGGGAGCAATCCCGTGGAGGTTCGAGTCCTCTTCTGAGCACCATTGCAAAACCGCTTTATATAGCGGTTTTGTGTTGATATAAATGGTTTATTAATAGAAATTGAATTTAACAAGACGGTTGATTATGGGTTGTTTATTGGATTTTCTTGTACATGAGTAGTATTTAATACAATACAATAAAAAAAAATTTATCGTATATTTTATATTAAAATAATTTGAATAACAAAAAAAACCGGGTTTGCCAATTATTGGTTTCCCGGCTACAGACATGTGATTCGTTGTAACGATTGCATCAAAATTGATGCAATTTTTTTTGCTGAAATGTCGTGATAACACTTCAATCTTTTTGCGTATGCTTGAATTTTTTGTGTCTTTTCAATGTTAGGATTAACCCATTTGTACAATTGGGCATTTGGTTCCAGAGCGTAATTCAAATCCGTTGATAGCGCTTGATTTAGGGTTCGAAGAGCCTTTTTGATCCTTTCGTCAGCAATTTTGATGAGAGAGAGATTTTTTTCTCGCTGACCGCGTCTCACCAATTTATTCGCTTGACATATTTGCCGACGAAATTTTGTGAGTACTGCAAGATATACATCTTCTTGATGAGTATCTTGGTGTGCGATGAAGCCTTGTTCACACATGAACTGTACAACACGATCTTGATCCGCTTGCGAAAGATGTTCGAGCGATTCTGTGAATTTAGCCGGAATAATATATTCCGAATATACACGTTCGGCGTATGCCAATCGGGCTTTTATTTGAATTGGTTCATTGGTCAGCCCGTATAGACGCAATTCTCCAAAGACTTCGTAACCTTCAATCGAGAGCGTTATCAGCTCGGTGAATGACGTTTTTTTGAAGAGCGTTCCTTCACGAATTGAAGTTACAATTGATGATCCGTTTTCGTCGATCCAAATTGCGCCCAGCTTACCCTCATCCAAATGAAAGAATTGTGGTTGTCCGAATTCATGGATAGCTCCGTTCAAATCTGTCACTTCGAACAGAGTTTTTTTTGAGTTCGCGGAAGCAACTACCGACATTGTGATGTACTCAGTGAACGAGCCAATGAGGTTTTCGTTTTCAAAAACTCTCCAGAGGCGACTGAGTGGGCAAGATCCTGTGCGAATTTCGCTATAGACTTGATATTGGTCGTTGAACGTATCAGTGTGTTTACTGAAAAGACCAATTTGTGTTTTTTGTTTACTCTCAGTGATCGCTTTTTTTACAATCTTTTTTGCGTTTGGATGGTATTTCTTCAGCGGTTTTGCATCTACTGGGATGGAACAGTAGATTTCATTTTGTTTCATTGATGACAAGTGCCGATTAAAGTAGTATTTTGATTCTAGAATTTTGGTTTCCCAGATTTCTCCATTTACCAAATTTTTCGGTGGCTTGCCGAAGAGCTTGACGCGTTTGTTTGCAAGCCCCATTTTTGTCGCCTCTTCTTGGCGAAGAAGACCGTACCAGCTACCATTAACGTTTTGAAACCAACGAACTGTAACCATCATTTTATTGTTCGTTTTTGGATCCATCGGAACCTCCTTGTAATTTGAATGAACAGCTGTTTTCAGCTCTCCCTATGTAGTAGGAAGGTCTGGATAGAGCTGTTAAAATGATTTTTGAACTTAGCAAAAAAAAGCTTTTTCGTCAAGATAGGTACGTTCGTTTGAGATAAAATATCATGAATGCACTAAAAATCCAGCAGTAAATGCTGGATTTTTAGTGGTGGACACTAAAGGATTCGAACCTTTGACCCCCTCGGTGTAAACGAGGTGCTCTAACCAACTGAGCTAAGTGTCCTTGAACGATTGGTCTATCGTGACACATTGTTACTAAAATGTCACTAGACAAAGATAAGAATATGTAAAATTAAGATATTTCTTATTTTGTTTCTCTTTTTTTGTAAGTATGTTTTAACGGTAATTGATTTTTTTTTAAATTGTTTCTTACAAGATGTTTGATTTTAGGGCATCTCAGATGAAATTTAGTTGCATTATTTAGCTTTATAACAATCCGTCTTTATGGATCTGGCGAATTTATTGTCGTGATATGTAGCTCCTTGATATGATAGCGGTATGCCTTTGTCCGTCGTTGCTTTAGGAACTGGAGTTTGTGCTGACACGCAGCAAACAAAATTATCACGACAACCACCCGGTTTTTTGATAACTGTGGACGGTGTGCATATTTTATTTGATTGCAGTGAAGGAATTAGATTTCGTTTACGTGCCGCCGGTGTTCATCCGCAATCGGTTACACATGTTGCCGTATCACATGCGCATCCGGATCATGCGGCTTTACCGCAATTTATTCAGTCAAAATTTTGTTCAATTTTGTTTGATAAGCCTGATCCACGTGCGCATCAATTACGTATCTATTTGCCAAAAATGTTGGCTCGCGATTGGCCGCAAGTGTGGAATTGGCATCAGCCAGAAAATGATGGTGCTTATTGGAATGAATTTTCACCTGAAATTGTTGCAATGGATGATGGATTTGAAGAGACTATTGGACCACATGTGGTATTAAAAAGTTTTTCTGTGTATCACGGATATGGAAGACATCCGGCAATGGGTTTTCGTTTAGAAACACCATATGGTGTGGTTGCATACACCGGTGATTCTGGCGTTTGTGAGGGTGTTCGTATTTTATCGCAGAGTGCGGATTTATTGATTGCAGATTGTTCGACTCGCGTTGGTCAAGAATATACCGGTGGATATGGTCATATGGGTCCTAGGCAATGTGGCGATTTAGCTTTAAAAGCGGGAGTTAAGCGCTTGTGGCTTACGCATTACTTTGATGTAGACACACCGGATATTATCTTGTCAGAAGTGCGTGCGGCTGGTTATTTTGGAGAAGCGACTTTGGCGCATGACGGTGATCGGTTTGAAACATGATACAATCTACTCATATGATAACTCGCATCTTAATTGGTCTTTTGTTGGTCATCATTGGTTTTATTATCGTTTGGAAAACTCGTCGTTTTATCGAGACATTTGGGAGTATTCCATGGGCTGATGCGAAACTGGGTGGAGGAGGTACGAGCCTCATGTATAAATTTATTGGTATTGTGATGATTTTTTTGGGATTTTTGTGGGCGACAAATTTATGGAATTCTTTTTTGGAAGCGACGCTTGGTTCTATTATCCCAAAGCCAGAACCTATTGAGCGACGTGTTGATGAAGAATAATGTGTATGATCCCTCGAAGCGGTACTGAGCTTATTAATCCTTTCAAGTTATTGGAGAGAGTTGGAATTCGCGAAGGACAAAAGATTGCAGATATGGGTTGCGGTTCGCTTGGTCATTTTGTGTTTCCAGCCGCGCAATTAGTGGGTCCAAAAGGAATGGTGTTCGCCGTGGATATCCAGCGAAGTGCCTTAGAGTATATTGAACGGCGCGCTAAAGAGGGGCAGTTTTTTAATGTTCATCCAGTTTGGTCAGATATGGATGTGTATCGAGCGACACGTATCGATGAAGGTTCGCTTGATATCACATTGCTTATCAATAATTTTTACCTCTCATCGAATCGTTCACAGATGTTGCGTGAAATGGCACGTTTGACACGACCCCAAGGTTGGATCGTGGTTGTTGAATGGAAGCCGATTGCAAGTCCGCTTGGTCCACCGGTTGATCACCGCATTGATCAAGAACAAGTGAAGCGTGAAATGCGTAGTCCATTGATTGAATATCATGATGCTTTTGACGTCGGTATGTATCATTACGGACTTATTTTTTCACGTACAAATGAGTTGGTTTGAGCTTGCTTGTTTTTACAAAATCGGGCAGTATGTCTGCCAAGACTATGATACTTCCTCCTTTAGTAACTCCAGCTTATTGGTTTTCAACGACACCGATTCCGTTTACTCCTTTAGTTGATCGAATTTTGATTATTTTATCAATCGCTTTAGCAATGGTTGGTGTTGCTGGGATTATTTATGTAATTCGTGCCTCGATTGAAAAACGTGAGCGTCGTGTGTATCAAGCGGCTTCTTGGCAATTGGTTTGGATAGGTTTGGTTGGTTTATTGCTCTGGACTTTTACGTATGAGCGTGTGCCGGTATTGAGTATTCGTATCGCCTGGGTGTTTTGGATCGTGTGGATAGCTTGGATGATCTGGAAAACTTGGCATCGTTTGACGATTGAAATACCGGAAGAGTCCGAGCGTTTTGCGGAACGAGATCGTTTAAAACGCTGGTTGCCTAAAAAGAAATCATAATGACTTTCGTTACCGACCCACGGCGTCGGTTTGGAAACTATGGTGAAGATCTCGCAGTAGATTTTTTTAGAAGTCGAGATTTTCATATTCTTGAACGTAATTGGAATTGTCGTTTTGGTGAAATTGATTTGATTGCAGAAAAGCAAAATAAACTTCATTTTATTGAAGTAAAAATAAGACGAAGTTTTACGTTTGGATATCCAGAAACATCCATTACTGAAAAAAAATTGAAACATCTTTCAAAAGCCGTTGAAGTTTATTTGGAAAAACAAGTGCCTATGGTCAGGGATTACCAGGTTGATGCTTTAGCGATTCTTTTGTTACCAGAAAAATCACCAGAATTTCATTATATTGAGTACATTTTATAACCGTAATAGACGGTTGGATTTGAGCGATAACCGTATAGTCGTTTGGTTTTTTTGTATGGAAAAATTCGTGACATTTACTGTTTCATGTAAAAAAATAAGGTTGTCAAGGGGTTATCTCTTGTCAATTTTGATTAAAAAACCATGTTTTTTTTGTGTTATTTTGGCATTTCCGTTATTTTTTACGCGCCATTCGGCATACGTTCTTTTTCAACTCAGAGGAGTTTCCGTGATTACACTCAATCAATACGGCGTTCTTGTTTTTACAAGTGTTGTAACTTTTTTCATTTCACCTGCGTCGGCTCAACCTTCTCATTCATCACGACACACTGCAGACATGCACAACGTCCCTTTTGGTGTCACCGCCTTGTCGACACTTGGTCGGGCTTCATTCGCGAAGCGTCAACGATCTGCATATGGTGGTGAAATTCACTTGGATCAAATGTTTCGACTGGGCACGACGACACGATTTTCATCGGTGTTTGGTGGATCGGCTGCACAGATGAATTCATTTGAAGGTAGATCGTGGTTGATGAGTGGAAACAGCGCCATTCGTCTGGAACTGAATCAAGTACGAAATCATGCTATTGAGTTCGGAGCGTCGTATGATTATCAGCTTCCGACTAAATACAGAAACACTGATTCGAAAGTCGAGCTCTATAAAGCTAGTTACTTTGGACCTTATATTGCTTATGAATGGGATTTTAGCCACACTTTTTTTGTGATTGGAGATGTTGGTGTCAGTTTGCAGACCGGACACGTTTCATCTCATCCACATGTGTGGTGCGCTCTCGGCATCGGAACAAATGTTTTTTTGTTTTGAAATCTATCCTCGTCACTACCTCCATTTTTTTGAAAAGTGGAGGTTTTTGTTTTATATGATTAACATGGCATCTCCAAAAGAGTAGAAACGATACTTTTCTTTTATCGCTTCTGCGTAGGCGTTTAAAATAAAATCACGTCCTGCAAAACTAGAAACGAGGACGAGTAAGGTTGATTTTGGTAAATGAAAATTAGTTATAAGTCCGTCAATGTTTTTAAACGTATATCCGGGTGTGATGAATATATCTGTTAAACCTTGTTGTATTTTTGATTCAAGTGCTCGAACCGTGGTGGTACCGACAGCAATAACGCGACCGCCATGTGCTCGAGTTTGTTTTATGTCATGGATGGTTTTATCCGGAACATTAATCCATTCTTTATGCATTACGTGTTGTTCGATCAGCTCATTTTTCATGGGTCGAAATGTACCTAAGCCGACATGAAGCGTGATATTAGTAAAATTAATGCCTTGTTTTTTTAACTTCTGAATGAGTTCAGGTGTGAAATGAAAACCGGCAGTTGGTGCAGCGACTGAGCCGATTTGTTTTGCATACACTGTTTGATAAGCGGCATCGTTTTGTTCCGATGCTACTACGTAAGGTGGAGTTGGGACGGAACCGATTTTATCAGTCCAGGAAAATATTTCATTAGCCGGTACTTTGAAATCGATCAGGATCGTTCCATCTTGGTCATTTTTTTTAATAATAGTAGCACTGAGACCATCTTGAAAATGGATTTCGGTGTTAGGTTTTATTTTTTTCCCCGGTTTACCAAGAGCGATCCAGAGATCGTCCTCAGGTCGTAGTAAAAATATTTCGACGGTCGTATTATTTATGTTGGCGCTAAGACGAGCTTTGAATACTTTGCTTTCATTAATAACCAGTAGATCTCCCGGTCGCAGGAAACGATCAATATTATAAAAATGTTGATGGTTCCATGTTTTATTAGCTTTGTCCAAAACTAAAAGCTTGCTATGGTCACGTGGTTCAATGGGGGATTGGGCAATTTGTTCGGGAGGCAGCTTATAGTCAAAGTCTGAGGTATTCATAACCAGAACATAGCAAGTCTTGCCAGAAAATCCAATCTTTGTTATATTCTCGCCACTATGAAGGCCACGATTCACCCAAACTACACAGCAGACGCTAAAATCAGTTGCGCCTGTGGAGCCACCTATACGGTTGGTTCAACTTTGGCCTCGATTTCGATCGAATTATGTTCGGCTTGCCACCCTTTTTACACGGGTAAACAAAAATTGCTTGATACAGCTCGCCGTGTTGAGAAGTTTAATGAAAAATCGGCTGCGATGGCAGCAAAAGCCGGAACGGTTCTCGGTAAGAAGGCAAAAGCTGAAAAGCGCGCAAGTCAGAAAGCTGCAAAGAAGGCACAAATCATACCAACTGAGCTCAACGAAGCGTAACTTTATTTATGAAAGCCGACCCAGAAGGTCGGTTTTTGATATATGTCCGATTTACACCAAGCAGCCATTGACGCTAAACAAGAACTTCTGAAGCTTGAAGCAGCTTTGTCGTCGACGGATGTGACGGGTGATATGAACAAGTTTCGTGAGATGTCTAAGGCTTATGATCGGCAGCGTGTTTTGAATAAGATTGCGGAAACTTATTTGGCGGCCAAGCGAGCTTTACAAGATGCTAAACTGGTTTTGACGCAGGATGATGTAGAGATGCAGGAGTTGGCAAAGATGGAATTACCCGGTCTCGAATCGTCTTTTGAAGAAGCATCTGCTGCTTTTGAATTAGCCTTGGTCCCGCCTGATCCGCATGATGCGAATGACGTTATTATCGAAATCCGCGCGGGTGCCGGTGGAGATGAAGCTTCGTTATTTGCCGGTGATTTGCTTCGTATGTATTCGCGTTATGCAGAACGTAAAGGTTGGAAAGCGTCACTTATTTCTTCTTCTTCAGCCGAATTGGGTGGATTTAAAGAAGTTATTTTTTCTATTGAGGGTGATGGTGCTTACGGTGCTTTAAAATATGAGAGTGGCGTGCATCGGGTGCAACGTGTTCCAGCTACTGAAAAACAGGGTCGTATTCATACATCAACGGCAACGGTTGCTGTATTGCCAGAAATTACATCAACTGAAATTACGATTGATCAAAAAGATTTACGGATTGATACATTTTGTGCCGGCGGAAAGGGTGGGCAATCTGTGAACACGACAAAGTCAGCTGTGCGCATTACGCATATTCCAACAGGTGTGGTAGTGAGTTGTCAGGATGAGCGTTCGCAATTACAAAATCGTGAACGAGCAATGACGATTTTGCGAGCACGTATTTGGGAGGCGGAAGAGCAAAAAAAACATCAGGCTTTAGATGACGCGCGTCGATCACAAATTGGAAGCGGAGATCGTTCAGAAAAGATAAGAACGTATAATTGGCCACAAGATCGGATAACGGATCATCGGATTAAGCATTCTTGGCACAATATTGATGTTATTTTGGATGGAGATTTTGATCATTTAATTGCTGCGCTGAAGATGGGTAAGGAGGGAACTGATGAAGAGGGATAATTGGTCCAATCGCAAATATTCTGTTTTGAGAGATTGATTTTGGATTTGTCCTTTTTTGTATAGACATTGATTGACAAAATACGTATTTTATGGTTTATTGAGATATCTTCATAAAGAGCAAAATTGCTCAATGGAGAGTACTTTTCTAAGACAAGAAAGGATTAATCATGTCACAAAATGTTCGTTCTGTGGCTTTGTTTCTGTTGTCCTGTCAATTGTTGGCCTGTGCCGGAGAGGATTTCTCTGTTCGAAATGATGGAAATGTTGGCGGGAACTCTGGCGCGTATTCGGGTAAAGGCGGAGTTTCTGGCTCTGGTCATACTGGCTCGCGGGCTGGTTTTTCTGGAGCTGGTGCGGCTGGCGTCGGCGGTGCGGGTGTTGGCGGTGTCGGTTTTGGCGGAAACGGTGGCGCTTCGGCTGGTTTTTCTGGAGCCGGTGCGGCTGGCGTCGGCGGTGCGGGTGTTGGCGGTGTCGGTACGGGTGGGAACGGTGGAGATGTCGGAAACGCAGGTAAGGCGGGTATGAGCGGAAGCTCAGGTTCGGCTGGCGTTGGTGGCGCGGTTTCAAGCTGTGATGGCATCATGTGTGGTGCTAATCAGCATTGCGAGCTCGTCAATTCGCAGCCAAAGTGCATTGATGATTCGACAACGGGAGGCTCGGCAGGTATGGCTGGGTCTGCCGGTGCGGCCGGTGATGCAGGTTTTGCGGGGATCTCTGGTGAAGCCGGTGCGGCTGGAACAGCTGGCGCCGGTGGCAGTCCGTCTGATCCGTGTGAAGGCGTTGGAATCGGTACGTCTTGCGGCGATGCGGATCGTCCGACTTGTTTCAAATGTGGCGGGTTGACTTGTGGATGCGATGGTATCTTCCACAACCACAACTCCCTTGCCAACACGGGTTGTCCTGGTGGTCAACCTCCCAATGCATGTAACTAATACGTTTCGTTCCTTTCGACCTAATTCTTAGGACCCCGGCCTTAATTGGCTATGGGTCCTGTTTTTTTTGGTTGCGTCTTGTCATTTTTGTTGATATTTGATATGTTCCTGCTGCCTCAATTGAGGCGTTTAAATCACCCACTTGCGACTAATTACGGAATGTGTCGATTATTGAATCAATTCATTCCGTGATTACGATAGTTTTGGCGCCTGTTGAGCGATGCTCGATCTCCAAGGCTGTTGCAGGGAGGATTAAGGCGATATTTTTATGGCTCATAAAGTTCCTAGTTTGTTGGAACTTTTGCAGGCTGGTGTTCATTTTGGACATCAGACCTCAAAGTGGCATCCAAAGATGAAGAAATTCCTTTTTGGAAGTCGTAATGGTATTCATATCATCAATCTTGAAGAGACACAGAAGGCTCTTGAAAAAGCGGCCGCCTTTGCTAAATCGGTGACGCAACGCGGTGGTAATGTCATGTTCGTAGGAACCAAGAAGCAAGCAATGCACTTGGTTGAAAAGTCGGCACAATCTGCAAACATGCCTTATGTTACGAATCGTTGGTTGGGAGGTACGATGACGAATTTTTCGATCATTTCTCAACAGATTCGAAAATTTAAGGATTTAAAGCGTAAGCAGGAACGTGGTGAACTTGCGAAATATACCAAGCTTGAACAGCAACGTTTTGGGGAAGAAATAGAATTGCTTGAAGAAAAAATTGGTGGTATTCAAGAATTGACGCGTATTCCAGAAGCTATTTTGATTTTTGATATTCGTAAAGACAAGACAGCTCTTGAAGAGGCAGTTCGCCGTGGAGTAAAGGTAATTGCTTTGTGTGATTCGAATGTAAATCCACACGACGTTGATTACTGTATTCCGGCAAATGATGATGCTGTGAAATCAATTGAGCTTATTGCAACCGTGATGGCTCAGGCTTGTAAAGAAGGTCATACAGAGTGGGAATCAGCTCGTGCTCGTTTAGGCGGAGCATTATTACAAAAGTCTGCAGCTCCGATGCATCGAAATTCATCACAACAAAATTGATTTTTGTTGTTCAGAATATTAGTTCATTTTCATTTTGATTTAACTAAACAATCTTTATGGCAGATGGAAAAATGGTAATGGATCTTCGCAATCGAACCGGTGCTGGAATCGTTGATTGTAAAAAAGCATTGGAAGAAGCTCATGATGACATGGATCAAGCGATCGAGATTTTGAAGAAAAAGGGTGCTGCGAAGGCTGCAAAAAAGAATGCCGAACGCACAACGTCTGAAGGCGTTGTAGCAACTTACGTTCATCACAATCGTAAATTGGCAACAATGATCGAAGTGCAGTGCGAAACTGACTTTGTAGCTCGCAATGAAAGTTTTATTGCATTTGCAAATGAACTTGCGATGCAGGTTGCAGCGTACAATCCGGAATTCGTCTCTCCTGAAATGATTCCAGTAGAGATCGTTGAAAAACAGCGGGCTTCTTTTGCAGCAGAAATGGTAGATGAAAAGAAACCAGAAGATATTAAGGCAAAGATTATCGAAGGAAAGCTGACGAAGTGGTATACCGACGTGTGTTTAACCAAGCAAGCATTTTATAAAGATGAGGATACGACGGTAGAGCAGCTTATTACTGCTCAGATCGCGAAGATTGGTGAAAAAATCGTTGTTGCTCGCTTTGTCAGATTTGAGATGAGTCCAGCTCCAGCCGCAACTGAGTAAGCTGAATAAAAAAATCCCCATCGCTTGTTGCGTATGGGGATTTTTGTTATTTGAGAAGATCGTTGAGGATATTTCTAGTGGCAGAATTCAAGATACCCGTGACTGGAATTTTGTTGTTTGATTGGAGCGTTTTGATGGCTTGTTCGGTGGCTGGTCCAAAATTTCCAGTCACACGAGCTTCGGGATAAATCTCTTTTCCGAGAGCTATTAGTAGTGTTTGAAGATATCTGATTTCAATTGAGCTGGCACTGGAAATTGAAAGTTCGTTCTTAAAGATGAAGGTCTTTGGGATTGAACTTGGTCTTTTGAAGGCATTTGTTGTATTGGATGCTACGGGTTCTTCTTTATTGGCGGTACAAATTTGTTTGTTTAGTCCTGCTGGACGAGTGTAGCCGGTGATTCGGAGATCGTCGCTTGGAATAAGAGAGCTAGCGAGGATACTTTCGAGTGATATATTCTCGTTTTCGGAGAATGGTTTTCCAAAAGTGTAGTCTAGGTAGAATGCGTCTGAAATATCGTCAACCAGTTTATTCCAATTCGAACCGAAAAGTTTTGCAGCAAATTTTTCGTCTGGAATGGCACGGAGTTCAGAGAATTGAGTGACGAGGTAGACTTTGGTATCGGTGGTGAATTTAACAAGTTTACTGCCGGCACGATATGGAATGTTGCGACCTAATCCGATTGAAGCGAGGTCTTTTGCGGTGAGTGTAACCACTCCGTTAAAATCACAATACCAAGAAAAATAAATTTTACTGTTTGGAAATGCATGTCGTAGACCATCGCTCCCAATGTAATAGACGGCGCTATCTTGTTGGGTATTTGGATTACCGTCATCGATGAGTTTTACGAGAGTATGTTGAGCAACTGGGAGTTTTGCTAAACGTTCTTCGATTTGTTTTCGAATTTGCGGATCAGCTGAAGTTTGAAATGTTGGTGTAGTGATTGGTGTGCTTGAGCCACCCCCTCCGCCTCCACCACCGCTGCTAACCACCGGTGCAATAAACGTATCGCCTGTGATAGCCATATTTTGTTCGATAGTCAGGTTGTGTGGAGTTTGAAGTTCAAGGGAATAGTTTCCAGCTACGCCTGCTGAAGCTGGATTTACTATTCCTGAAATGGTGCATGTGATGCTCCCCAATCCACGACTGTTTGCTCCGGATCTTGTAATGGTCAGAATTTGACCGGAGACTGAACTTGTTGTGCTACCGGATAATCCAGAGCAGCTTGTCGTAATGGTATTCGTTAGGTTAAAGCCATTGGGAAAAGTGAGTACTATTTTTCCATCACGGGGTAATCCAAGAGATGTATTGAAATTGAGCGTTATAGTTGGCGTACTATTTGTTGTGAGAGAAGAAAGAGACAAATCAGCACTAGGAAGTGTTCCACTGGTAGCAAATGTTTGTCCGGCGATTGAAGTATTTTCATCGATAAATTGGTCGATAAAATTCGTCGTACGTCCGATATACGTTCCGGCTGAACCGATCATTGTAGGATTGCGTAGATTTACAATGGTACAGGTTATAAGGCTATTTTCGGTTGTAGTCGTGCCCCCACTTCTTACGCTCGTGATGGTTTGTCCGGAGACGGAAGAAGATAGACTTCCATCAAGACCGCTACAAGTCATTGATGTTGATGTTACGCCAACTAAACTTATGCTTGATGGGAACGTGACGGATAGTTTTCCATTAGAAGGAATTGTATTGGTGGCAGTAAATGAGTATGTATATGTTGTGGTGGCGCTTATGAGCAAAGTATCCGGTTCGAGGTTTGCCGTTATATTTCCGGCTGTGAGCGTATCGGCTCCGGCAATGACCGAAGAAATCAGATTTCCATTCAAATCCGTGTTTTCAATGAGATACGAACCAGCGCTTCCGCTTACCGTTGGATTTTTGATTGAGGTTATGAGACAAGAAATTGTTGCTGCCGACACCCCGTTATCAGTTCCATCACGTGAAATGATTAATTGATTTGTGCCAGATGTTGCGATTGAAGCACCACCAAGAAAACCAGAACAACTAATTCCACTTGCTCCATTTAGTACAAAATCAGAAGGGAAGGTAAGAGCTATTTTTCCATCATGGGGGATACCTACGGCTGTGCTAAAAACGACGGTGGCAGTCGTGGTGGCGCCAGCAACAAGGTTTAGTGGTTGAATATCAGGTGAAGTGAGGGTCCCCGGTACGGTAATTATATCTGCGGTAACAGTGGCTAAGGTGCTAATGATGACGTTATTTTTGTCGGTTACGCTTATAGTGTATGTACCAGTGCTTCCTGCGCCGGATGGATTTCTTATTCCGTAAATACGACAAGTTTTTGCACCTGAAACATCGGTACTACCTCCACTTCTGGATAATGTTACGATTTGGCCGCTACTACTCGTTGAAAGTGAGCCGTCAAAACCGGTACAAGTACCACCGGTGGCTGCACTTACATCAAAGCCAGCTGCATAAGTAATGCGAATTTTACCTTCAGTTGGAATATTAAGTGTCGTGGTGAATAAAATTATTTGATCGGTATATACATTACGAACGAGAGTGATCGGTTGGACATTTGTTCCTGTTAAAGCAGCTGATGCGATATAGGTATCAGAGGCTGCAGCAGCTTGGTCGATTACGATATTGGTGGCATTGGTGGTGCTGACGCTGTAGATACCACTCGCGCCTGGGCTTCGATTACCTATGCTATAAATTAAACAATCAACAGGTCCCGGAGTACTCGGTGTACCACCACTCCGAGTAAGGATGAGACTTTGACTTGAAGTTGTCACTCCCAATGAGCCGTCAAAACCAGCACAATTTGCTGAAGCTGCTTCGTTTAAGGAGAAACCTGCAGGATAGGTGACAATTATTTTTCCGTCAGCTGGAATAGGATTTGCGCTTGTGAAATTTAGCGTATGGACTTGTGTTGTATTCGCAACATAATTCTCTGGAGTTATGTTAGCGCCAGTCAATGCATTTGGCGCAATCGTGTCCGCGGATACGCTTGCTGAAGATATGACTACCGGAGTGGATTGACTATCGATAATTTCGATATTGTAGGTTCCGGTTGACCCTGAAATTTGAGGATTGCGTACATTGGTTGCTGTACAAGATTCGGCACCTGCGATTTCGGTGATGCCATTCCCGTTTCGAGAAATTAAAAGAACATTGCTTGAAGTGGAAAAACTGATACTTCCTGATATGGTGGCACATGTTACGGTGGAAATTGGAGATAGATTAAAATTTGACGGAAAAGTCACGCGAATTTTTGCATCGATTGGCGTTGAAGTTACCGTAGTAAAGCTGATTGTAGCCACACTGTTTGCGCCTGCGACCAACGTTGCTGGCTGAACATCCGTCGAAATTAAGCTTGGCGCCGCATAGTACATGTCTCCGGTTACTGTTGCGCTATCGGTGATATTTCCAAGATTATCTTTTGTATTGATGAAGTATGTGCCACTTAATCCGGTACTAGTTGGTGCGATGATCCCGTCAATTATGCATGATTCAGCTGCTGCCGGTTGATTGATTCCGTTACCTGTACGGATAATGTTAACGGTTTGACTTGAAGTGGAGAAAGAAAAACTTCCGTCCATAGATGTGCACGTTGGACTCGTAATGTTCGTTGTGTCAAAACCTGTTGGAAAAATAACAGAAACGATGCCATCTCGGGCGATTGTGTTTTGGGAGGTAAAGGTGATGGTCGCACGGGATTTGACTCCACTTACTTGGTTTTCGGTTGCGACATTGGAAACACTTATTGTTCCTGGAGCGATTATCGTATCTGCGGCTACGACCGTATCTTGATCGATGACAGCGTTTGATCCATTGGCTATTTGAATGGTGTAAGTACCGGTACTTCCTAGGCTTGATGGATTAGCAATTCCTTCAATAGTACAGGTTTGAGCACCGGCTATTCTTATTGTTCCCGTATTATTTCGGGTGATGGTTACAGTTTGACCGGAAACAGAGGTTAAGAATCCACCATTCATTGAGCTACAAGATCCACTCGAGGCATTACTTACATTAAAACCGGATGGAAAAATAATTTTGATTTTTCCATCGGACGGTATTGATACTGCACTGGTAAAGGTAATGGTATTAGAAATTTGATTTGATTGGACGAGATTTGCGGGTTGGACATTGGTTGCAGACATTGCATGACCTGTATTGGCAAATGTGCAAATGAAAAACAAAATGGAACAAAAAATAAATGAATGAAAAAAGTGTTTCATGCTCATAGAACTATAGTAACATGTTAATCAATTTTTCTTAATACAATTCTTTCTTTCTTTTTACTTTTTGTTTTGATATTGTTTTTCGACTCTTCAGCGTGAGTTCATTGAGTCAATTTGTTTTTTTACTGTTAGCTCTATGATTTCTCCATTACCGACAGATTTTCGTGATCGCCCGCGGCTTCAACGTTGGTGGATTCATTTTTTGATTTTGATTGGTAAAAAGGAAATTAAAATTGAATGTTGCGAATCATTTCGTAAAGAGGGAAAAGTTGCCTGTAAAGGATGCGCGACGTTGTATCACAAACAATCGCCATATTTGGTATATCGTTTTTTAGCTCGAGTTGGAAAATATCGATCGAACTCCACCTCGACGACAACTAAAATGTAAAGTCTCCGTTTTGGTAGATGATTTTATCGTCAACTAAGATTCGTGTAGCGTCTATAAAAATATCGACATGGTAGCGTCCGGTTTTTCGATTAAATCCTTCTTTATTATATTGGGCATGCTTTGCACCTAGTGAGAGGTGTAAGCCTTTTTGACGTTCAAAGGCAGTTATGTCGTTGACAATATTGTTTTTGCCCAATGCATTGTTTAAACCGAGACCAAATTCACGAACGGTAACTGGCTCATCTTCACGTATCAGATTTAACACGTGAGTGAATTCTACCGGACAGTCGCTTGCATCAAGAATGCCGTTAGTTACGGTGGCGATGAACGGGGAAAATAGGCGTACGGCATGATCGTCGCCTGCAAAACCAAAAATACGTACTGAGCCTTGCGTTTTGGTCAAATCTTTTGCTTCGGAAAATACTTCACCGATGGGGAATGTGCCACCGACATTGGTCATGCCAGAATAATCTCCAATATTGAGTTTGGTTTCTTCCATGCCACCTGAAAATGTTAGCGTCGTGTCTTCACATTCAACTGTGATGGTATTGCAGGCATCTAAGATATTTTTTAATGTATGACCTTGTTGGCGTAGACGTTGTTTATCGTAGGCGAGGGCAGCAATATAGGTATCAAATTGATCTTCAGACATGCGGAGCAGGTGACTATGTTCAATGGTTTTTAGTCCACGCTTAAAGAGCTCAATTCGAATGCGGAATTCACTTAAACGAAAATTGGTTGATTGAACGAGGATAACAAGATCTCCTGCTTTGAGATTTTCGATACTGGTAAAAATATCTGTCGGTGTAACGGTTGCAAAATCGACAAAACGCCCTTGTGGCAGAGCCTCACGATAGGCTTCGGTTACGATGCGTGTCAGTGGTGCTTCGGTATCATAAATGACCAAGGCATGTTCATTTGGTTGAAGGCAAATGGCATCTGTGAGAACGGTTTTGAGGTGTTTTGCCAATTGAGCAATACGTTGTTCCATATAGCGCCAGATTAGGCTGAAATGTCTTTTTTGGGAAGGGTTCCGGGGAAGGGATTTTGAACAACAAAAATGATGCCGGGTGGCAGTATTTTATTAAAATAACGAACAATCAAAAACCCGCCGGAAGGCAGGATTTTGTTTGGTAGCTCGTAGGGGAATCGAACCCCTGTTAACGGCTTGAAAAGCCGCTGTCCTAACCGTTAGACGAACGAGCCATGGTTTGTCTTTTTGTGTGCAAAAATATATGAGATTTTAGCCATTTTGTCAAATCTCGACAATTACGTATTTTTTATTCTTTTTGTTTGGATTTTCTGAATAAGAATATACTTTATGATTATATTTTGTCTGATTTTTGAATATCAACTTGTTTTTTGTTTTGTTTTTTTCGAATGTCCTTTGTATGACTTTTTTAGTATATCTATTGACAAATTCGCTTTATTTACGTATTCTTTTATTACCGTAATGTTAGATAAAGAATGGGTCTGGTAGCTCAACTTTATCATGCCGATCTCTGTGTCGGTTTTGTGGTTTATCTAAAAAATTTACTTTTACTACATGTTAAGTATTCGCTTGAGTCGCGTCGGTAAGAAAAAACAACCGATTTATCGTTTGGTTGTATGTGAAAAATCTAAGGATCCATGGGGTAAAATTGTTGAAAATGTTGGCTTGGTTAATCCAATGACAACTCCAGCAACGATTACATTGAAAAAAGAACGTATTGAACATTGGATCAGTAAAGGCGCACAGCCTACGGATACGGTTTGGAATCTCTTTATTGATGAAAAATTAGTTGAAGGAGAGAAGCGTAAGAAAGTAAAAATTTCCAAGAAGCGTAAAGTAAAGTTGGCGAAAAAGTCTGCATAAAGCAGACTTTTTTATTTGCTCCCTTTGTTAAGGTCTGTTATGCTTTGTTATCAGAGACCGGCCCATCCGGCTCAGTATTCTTAAAAACCCATTTTTTTGATGGGATATATAAAGTCGATATGGCAGACATGAATCAAGACCAGGCTTTTATTGAGTACGTTGTCAAATCCATCGTGAATCACGGTGCTGATGTGAAGACTGAACGTACAGTGGATGAACGAGGCGTATTAATTACGCTCTATGTTAATCCGGATGATATGGGGTATGTCATTGGCCGTCAGGGTCAGACTGCAAGAGCCCTACGTATATTACTTAAAATTGTAGGAGCAAAAGAAAATGCTCGGGTAAATTTGAAAATTTATGAACCCGAAGAGATGCGTCGTCAACACCAAGAATCGAGATCAATGCAGGCTCCAATGACTTCTGATGCCGGTAAACACGGTGACTCAGGTTTGGTGAGCGATGATGATTTGGCGGATTTGGGGATTTAATCTCATATAAATATAAAAAAACAGATGAACGTCTGTTTTTTTATATGAAGAGGTGACATGTTTCTTGTTTTGTGATACATCTTTTTCATGAAAGGTAAGTCTTTGCGTGTAGATTTTTTGAGTTTATTTCCGGAAATGTTTCCGGGATATTTGAATGCATCAATTTTAGGACGAGCGCAACAGACAGGGCGATTAGAAATCGTGGTACATCAATTGCGTGATTGGGCAGTGGATCAATATGGTCATGTTGACGATCGTCCTTTTGGCGGAGGTGTCGGTATGGTGATGATGATTGAGCCTTTTCAAAAGGCTTTGATGGATTTGAAATTACGTAAAAAAAACGGGGAACCAACGGTAGCTGCAAAAAAGACACGAATTATCTTGACTAGCGCAAAAGGAACATTATTTACACAAGCGGACGCGCAACGTTTAGCGGATTATGATCGGTTAGTTTTTTTGTGTGGACGTTATGAAGGTGTTGATGAGCGTGTGGCGACACATTTGGTTGATGAAGAGTTGTCAATTGGTCCTTATGTCATGACGGGTGGGGAATTAGCATCACTTGTTATGACGGATGCAGTCGCACGTTTACGCCATGGTGTTTTAGGTAAGGAACAATCGTTACAAGAAGAATCTTGGAGTGATGGTGAGACACGAGAATATCCGCAATATTCGCGACCAGAAGAATTTTGTGGATGGAAGGTTCCGTCGATTTTATTGTCCGGAAATCATGCGGCAATCGCTAGATGGCGACGCGAGCAATCTTTAGGCGATGGCGTGCGCTCCACTGTTTCCAACCTTCGTCAACCACAATCACACTTAACGAAACAGTTACGGATATCGCCCAAGCCTCCCAAGAAATAGGAACAACATGAAGAATATTTTGGAGGAAAGATGTATTGAAAGCACTTAGTTGGGTAAGAGCAACTAATACGGTAGCAAGAATGAGGAAGGGATTGGTGATGATTGAAAGTTTGAAAATTGAGTGTGATTCGCTACGCGTACACCAGGCATTGACCCATTGAAATATTGCCATTGTAAGCAAGGTTATACTTTGTGATTGAATAACAGATAAATTTTTTATTGTGTAGACATAAACGATTAAGCTGCCGATTGCCATCGTTGCTCCTAATAACGAGATGCGAATTACGGATGAACGATCAAGCAATTTTCCATCTCGATGAGCGTGGAGGCTGTAGTGGGTTGGTTCCATTGCTAAAGCCACAACAAGTAAGCCATCGGTTACAAAATTCAGCCAGAGAATTTGTGCTGGAAGTAAAGGAATCGGTAATTGTCCGATGAGAGCAAGAGAGATAATCAAAGCCTCTCCCATGCTGGTGGAGAAGAGGTATGTGAGTACTTTGCGTACATTGCCAATGATAGCTCGCCCTTCTTGAATAGCAGTGATGATCGTCGCAAAGTGATCATCAGTTAAAATGATATCAGCGGCTTCACGTGCGACGTCGGTACCACTCTTTCCCATAGCAATTCCGATATCAGCCGCCTGAAGTGCGGGTGCATCATTGACGCCATCGCCAGTCATGGCTGTTTTTTTATTTTTTGCTTGGAAAGCTTTAACGATACGTACTTTGTGTTCTGGCGTGATGCGCGCAAATACACAAATGTTCATGATTTTTTCCGCAAGAATTGCATCGTCTAATTGATCTAGTTGTTTTCCTGCAAGTACTTGATTACTGTTTGTGGCAATGCCCGCTTTTTTTGCTATTGCAAAAGCCGTATCAGGATGATCTCCGGTAATCATAGCGACTCGGATTCCTTGAGTTTGGCACCAACGAACGCTTTCTTTTACTTGTGATCTTAAGGTATCACTTAAGCCGACGAAGCCGAGAAAACTCCAATTGGTCGTTTTTTTAATTTCCTCCTGACTGTCGCGAATTGCGATAGCGATGATACGTTGTCCTTGTTTGGCAAGATCTTGCCAGGTTTTTTGTTCAATTTGATTTATTTGAAATTGACAGAGTTTAGCAACTTCTTCTGGAGCTCCGGCTAAAATGTCTAGCTTTTTTTGTTTATATTGAAAACGAAGTGTGCGAGTTTTTGTTTCAAATGAAAAGGGTATTTCTTCTAAAATATGTTCGGGGAAGAGCTGCGTGTTCATGCGTAAGGCGAACATGGCCAGAGCAGAATTAATCGGATCACCATCTTTTATCCATTCTCCTTTTTCTTGATGCATTGAACCGACACCTAATGCAGCGCAAGCAAGGGTTAATTGAGTAAAGGGTTTTTTCTTTAAAATTTTTTTGTTTTCTTTGCCGGAAGAAAGTGATAAGAGCTCTCCATCAGAAAATGCATACGCTACCTTGAGACGATTTTCGGTTAATGTACCTGTTTTATCTGTACAGATTACATCAATATTGCCAAGTCCTTCAACTGCATGTTGATGCTTTACAATGGCGTTTTTTGTTGCCATACGTCCTACACCTCGTGCCAAGACAAGCGTGAGAACAACGGGTAGACCTTCTGGGATAATCGATACCGCCAGGCTTGCGACAGTAGCGATAATGAGTCCTTTTGGACGACCAGAAAGTAAACCGATTACTCCAAGAAACAAAGAAAAACTTATAACAGCAAAAGCAATGTTTCGACTGAGCGTACGAATTTTTTTGACAAGAGGAGGTTCTGTTTGATGTTGTTTTAGTAAGGTTGCAATATGTCCTATTTCTGTATTGTGACCAATGGCAGAAACGACCATTTCTCCCGAACCATGCACTATTAAGGTTTGTCGAAACGCTGCATTACGGATATCACCAAGTGGCGTATCTTTATTGATTTGTTGCACCGTGTCAGTTTTATTTACCGGAACAGATTCACCGGTTAAAGCGCTTTCGTCTACCTGAAGGCCGATTGATTGAATGATGCGACCATCAGCAGGAACTTGATCACCTGCTTGCAAGAGCACGATATCTCCCATGAGAACTTCATTCGTTGAAATGCGTTGAACGCTCCCGTTTCGTCTTACCGTAGTAGTTGAGACAAAAGCATGTTGTAGTTTTGAAAGAGCTTCAGAAGCCTTGCCTTCTTGGTATACACCAATGCAGGCATTTAAGAGGAGAACTGCAAAAATAATGATTGCATCTGTCCATTTACCAATTAGCGGAGAGATGATTGCAACTAGTAATAAAATATAAATTAATGGACTTTTGAATTCACGAAAAAAACGTCTGACTATTCCTGCCGGTTTGGCAGTTTTTACTTCATTCGTTTCAGACTTACTATTTATGGTAATTTGTTTTTGTGTGAGTCCCGAGAGTTGTGTTTGTAATTGTTTAAGAACAATTGTTTTTTCAAGAGGAGCGAGATCGCGTGGATGAGGCATGGGTGAATGATATCGAATATGTTATACTTTGTCTCAACATGTCTCGCTCTTCTACCACACGAACTCGTTCAGTTGCATCGCAACGAACGTTGAAAATAAAATCGCCATCAGTGTTTGATCATTCGCATCATGCTTATCATCGACGTACGATGGGTCAACATGGCGCGCATATTTTGATGTTGTGGGTAGTGCTTCTTGGCTTTAGTTTAGCAGGAGGTCTAATGATTTTGATTATTGCAACACGTTTGCAAATTCTTGAATCTAAAATGAAAAACTTTGCTGATATTGAGTTATACATGATGAAACAAGAGTCACGCATATCGCAATTACTTGAAGCAGTGCAACAGTTATCATCAGTATCTTCTTCGAGTATACCAGCGGTTTCACCTCCTGGATCTCAAGAATCAGATTTGAATTTAGTACCCGCAAAAGGAGGGGCTGATTTGGTACAAAACGGATCGAGTCCAAGTGGGATTTTATCTCGTGGTTCGGTTTCAGCGGATGGTTCAAAGTTTGCAGGATATGAAGATGTAAAAGTTGGTAAAAAAGGTGTTGCGGTTGAACTTTTGAATGATACGACCACTGCACGAAAAGAACGATTTATTGTCATTTTTAATGCTTTGACCGAATCGACCGGTATTGGTACTCCATTTGAAAAAGAAATGTCAGTACGATGGAAGGACGCCAAAACGATTGAGTACGATGTGTTAGTGAAAGTAAAATCTGAATGGAAAAAAGAAAAACGTGAAGTACAGATTTTTTTCTAAGACCATACATATTCAATAAAAAATCTCACTATGCAGCATGAAGTGAGATTTTTTATATAGTACGCTATACTCTTGAAATATGCCTACAATTGCAATTAATGGATTTGGCCGAATAGGCCGCAACAGTTTGAAAGCAGGATTTGGGAAGCCCGGATTTAAAGTCGTTGGAATTAACGATTTAACGGATACAAAAACTTTGGCACATTTGTTAAAGCATGATTCTACTTATCACATGTGGAATCATGAGGTTACTTTCGATGCGAAACATATTATTATTGATGGTTTTAAAATTCCAGTTTTTGCCGAGAAAGATCCGACAAAATTACCTTGGGGTGCATTGAAAGTTGATGTGGTTTTAGAATGTACCGGTCGGTTTACGGATGAAACGGGTGCTTTGCAACACATTACAGCTGGTGCAAAGCGTGTCATTATTTCTGCTCCAGCGAAAGGCGGAAATGTTCCAACCCATGTGCTTGGTGTAAATGAAAAAAATGCAGGAAAAACAACAAAAGTGATTAATAACGCAAGTTGTACTACTAATTGCATCGCACCTGTCGCAGCAGTTATGCATGAAGTGTTCGGGGTCAAAAAAGCAATGATGACGACAATTCATTCGTATACGGCAGATCAAGTTTTGCAAGATGGTCCGCATAAAGATTTGCGTCGTGCTCGTGCAGCAGCACAGAATATCATACCGACGACGACTGGAGCTGCAATAGCGGTTGCTGAAACGATCCCTGAATTTAAAGGTATTTTTGATGGGATTTCGATTCGAGTTCCAACTCCTTGCGTTTCTTTATCGGATTTTACATTTTTATTGAAAAGGAAAACGACGATTGAAGAAATAAATTCTGTATTAAAAAAATCGTCAAAAAATGCACGTTATAAAGGTATTTTGACGGTAACGGAAGAAGAATTAGTTTCAAGTGATTTTATTGGCAATCCTGCTTCATGTATCGTTGATTTGAATTGTACCCAGGTTGTCGATGGTGACATGGTGAAGGTTTTAGCTTGGTATGATAATGAATGGGGTTATTCGCATCGATTAGCGGAAATGGCGATACTTGTAGGTAAAACGCTCCGTTAATGACTTCGAAATCATGCTACACTGTTGCAATGAAACTCCCTCTCCTTTCAACGAGTAAGTCATTACAAGGTAAGCGCGTTTTTTTACGTGTTGATTGGAACGTTCCTTTAGATGCCGGTTTTGACGCAGTAGATTCATTGAAGTTATCTCGTTCCATTGCAACAGTGAATATGCTGAAAGAACGAGGGGCGATTGTTTTAATTGCAACTCATCTTGGTAGACCTCAAGGAAGAGATTTGAAATTAAGCACAAAACGTTTACTAACTTTATTATCTTTGGGTCATGGTTTGGAAGTTGGTCATTTACCGTATGCATTAGATGCAGAACGTGGTTTGTCTCGAGTTTCTTCAATCGTTTCGAATGCTTTACCGGGAACGGTTTTTCTTTTGGAGAATGTTCGTTTTAATAAAGGAGAAGAGAAAAACGATAAAAAATTAGCAAAAGCTTATGCTTCTTTAGCTGATTTGTACGTGAATGATGCTTTTGCGAGCGCACATCGTTCACATGCTTCCGTTGTCGGTGTTGCTTCATTACTCCCACATTTTGCTGGACAAAATTTGTCGGATGAAGTGAAAGCCTTGGAAAAGCTGATTGAAAAACCAAAAAAACCATTTGTGGCTTTTATTGGTGGAGCAAAGATTACGACTAAGATTGAAGTCATACAGTCATTACTTCAGATTGCTGATCATGTGTGTATCGGTGGGGCAATGGCGCATGCTTTTTTTGTAGCGCAAAAAAGAGAAATTGGAAAATCGTTTGTTGAAAAAGAAGGTGTTGTGGTTGCGAAGACTTTATTAAAAAATAAAAAAATTCATTTGCCAGTTGATGTCACCGTGACAAAGAAAATTGAAGATGGGGCCATTGCCCGTGTCGTTCCGGTTTCTGGAGTATTAAAATCAGAAATGATCGGAGATATTGGACCGAAAACGATGCAAGATTGGTCTGAACTTATTGCACAAGCCAAGACAGTGGTTTGGAATGGTCCGATGGGTGTAGCAGAGATCCCAGTTTTTTCACACGGATCTTTGGTTATTGGTCGTGCAATTGCAGCGCGCAGTAAGGGAAAGACTTACGGTGTAGTGGGAGGTGGAGATACTTTGCCGATTGCGATTGCCACTGGAATGTCGGAGTGGTTTGATTATTTATCTACAGGCGGAGGAGCTATGTTGGAATTTATTGCTGCAAAAGGAAAATTACCGGGTTTGGTTTGTCTTTTGAAGTAGGTTTTTGTTGAATGATTATTTATTACTTTATTTAAACGAGCTACATTCACTATGTTTCAAAATAAATTTTTTCAAGGAACTCTTGGTTTACTTGCGCTTACGCTTGTTATTTTTATTGGTTTGAAAGCACGTAATGCCGCAGAAGAATATTATTTTATCGGTAAGACTGTTCGTGATCGTGATGTGATTACGATTGATGGTACGGGTAAAATTACGGCTACGCCTGACGTGGCAATTATTAATTTAGGAGTTCAAACTGAAGCGTTAACCGTGAAAGAAACACAAAAAAATAATACACAAAAAATGAATGCAATTGTCGCTGCGATGAAAAAACTTGGCATTGCTGATAAAGACTTGCAAACATCAAACTATACTTTGAATCCAAAGATTGACTGGCGTGATGGTAAACAAAATATTATCGGTTACACGATTTATCAGAATTTAACGGTGAAGTTGCGTGATTTAGACAAGGCTGGTGAGGTACTTTCTACATCAGCTGAACTCGGAATGAATCAAAGCGGTGGTATTCAATTTACCATTGACGAACCAAAAACGTTGCAGGAACGCGCTCGCACCATGGCAATTGAGGATGCACGTAAAAAAGCTGATCAACTCGCTAAAGAATTAGGATTACGTATCGTAAAGGTTGTCACTTTTTCAGAAGGTGTTAATGGAAACACACTTCCTCCTATTCCGGTTTACGCTAAAGCACAGATGGCGGATTCATTTGAACGAGCTGTACAGAATCCAGAGATCCAAAGCGGTTCTTTAGATGTGGTTTCTCATGTGAATATTACATTCGAAGTACGTTAAAATTTTAATTTTTTTATGTTTTCTTCTTCAAAAATAAAAACAATCGTTGCGCGTGAAATTTTAGATTCACGGGGAAATCCAACGGTGGCTTGTCGTGTACGTTTAGCTTCGGGAGCTACGTTTGAAGCAAAAGTACCGTCCGGGGCATCAACCGGTTCACATGAAGCTTTGGAGTTGCGAGATGGTGGAAAACGGTATGGTGGTAAAGGTGTGATGAAGGCAGTCAAGCATGTAAACGAGATAATCGCGCCGGTTTTACGCGGGATTGATGCGTCTCGTCAACAGGATTTGGATCATGTGTTGATTGAATTGGATGGAACTGAAAATAAGGTTACGCTTGGCGCGAATGCTATTTTAGCCGTTTCTTTAGCCATTGCTCAGGCGATGGCACAGCATCGCCGAATTCCCTTGTGGCAATCGTTGTGTAAAACGTTTCAGTTTGATAAAAAACCAAACTTACCAGTACCGATGATGAATGTGCTAAACGGTGGAGCGCATGCGGATTGGTCCTTAGATGTTCAGGAGTGTATGATTCTGCCTCGACAAAAAACAATGGCAGAACGAGTTCGTGCCGGAGCTGAAATTTTTCATGTTTTAGCAGGATTATTACAATCAAAAGGCTTTGCGACAACCGTAGGTGATGAAGGCGGATTTGCTCCAAAATTACAAAATGTTGAACAAGCATTTGAAATTCTGATTCATGCAATTAAAAAAGCAGGATATAAACCAGGAAAAGATGTTGCTTTAGCAACGGATGTGGCGTCCAGCGAATTTTATGATGCTGCACGAGATTTATATGTATTTCGTGCTGAAAATCGACAGATGACATCTTCCGAATTATTGCAACGTTACGCATCTTGGCAAAAAACGTATCCACTCATGTCGATTGAAGATCCGTTTGCGGAAGATGATTGGCAATCTTGGAAAAAAGCGGTTCCGATTTTGAAAAAGAAATCTTTATTGGTAGGAGATGATTTTTTTGTTACGAATGTGGAGCGATTGAAAAAAGGAATTGAAGAAAAAGCCGCAACTGCGATTTTAATCAAATTGAATCAAATAGGAACACTTTCTGAAACTGTTGAAACTATTCAAACAGCACAAGCGGCAAAATTTGCTGTTATTATTTCGCATCGTTCAGGTGAAACGGATAGTACGTTTATTGCGGATTTAAGTGTTGCATGTGGTGCCGAATACATAAAAACCGGATCATTGTCACGCTCAGAGCGAGTAGAAAAATATAATCGCCTCATGGAAATTGAACGTGAAATGAACAATAAAGCATAAGTTATTTTAGTTTTTTTTGATGCGACTCCGGATATTATCGGCTTTTTTTGTGTCAAACGAATTTGCTGCCCCAAGTACTTTTTCGCGATGTTCAATCAAAATTTTTTTTACAGATTCACGATAATTTTTGATCGTTTGTTTGATTTTCTTTTGTTGTTCGGTTGAGATTGGCATATAGTTGTAGGATAACATGAGTCCCTGGAAAATTCAGTAAACGTATGTTACGGTGCCGCCTATGAACGCAGGCTCACAACAACCAAAATTTCATTTAGTTACCTATGGTTGCCAGATGAACAAGAATGATTCTGAACGAATTGCAGGTGTTTTGGCGAATTTAGGTTTTATTGAAACGGAAGATGAATCCGTTGCAGATGTGATTTTGTTTAACACATGTTCGGTTCGTCAGACGGCTGAGGAACGAGTTTATGGCAAGATGGAAGACATGATTAAGCTTAAACAAAAGCGTCCAGAGGTAATTGTTGCGGTTACTGGTTGTATGGCCGGTAGAGATAAGAAACAGGAATTTAAAGCCAAAATGGATCCTGTGGATTTGTACTTTCCTACACCACAAATGGTTCATTTGCCTCGATGGATTGCGGAACTTCGTCCGGATTTAGTAAATTCCGATTCACTCGAAGTCGATTATTTGAAATTACAACCTTTACGCGTGCCTTCGGCTCAGGCTTTTGTGACGATTCAGACCGGGTGTAATAAATTTTGTACGTATTGTGTCGTTCCGTATGCGCGCGGAATGGAACGGAATCGTCCGGCAAAAGATATTTTGAATGAAATTCGGGATTTAGTGGAACATGGTGTCGTTGAAATTACGTTACTTGGTCAAACGGTAAATTCGTATAAAGCGCCGGATCAAGACTGTTTTTCTGTGAATAATCCATATGTTCGTGATTATACGATCATTCCATCTCTTCAATTGAACCATTTTGCGGAATTGTTATGGGAGATACAACAGATTCCTGGATTGGAAAGATTGCATTGGACAGCGCCGCATCCAAATTCAATGACGGATGAAGTGATAGATGCTTTATGTTTACCTAAACAGGTTAATTATTTGCATTTGCCCGTTCAAGCGGGGAGTACAGCTGTTTTATCTCGAATGAATCGTAAATATACTCGTGAACAATTTTTACACGTTATTCAAAAAATTAAAGCAAAACGTCCTGGTATTGCTTTGGGCACAGATATTATTGTTGGTTTTCCTGGTGAAACGGCGGACCAATTCGATGAAACTGTGTCTTTGTATCGTGAATGTGATTTTGATATTTCGTATACAGCACAGTATAGCCCGCGTTCTGGTACACTGGGTGTAAAGTTGTTTCAGGATGATGTACCTAAAGAAGAAAAGAAAAGACGTTGGGGAATTTTACAATCTCTGATGGAAGAGACGACAAAGCGAAAAAATCAAGCGTATATTGGAAAAACTGTCTCCGTTTTAGTGGATGCAATAAAAAATGGAACAGCTTCTGGGAATTCGAATGAAATGAAACGAGTGTCATTTCCCGTTAAAGAAGGAATTACGATTGGATCTATCGTTTTAGTTCAAATCAGGTTGGCGATGGAATGGCAGTTGTTGGGTGAAGTAATTCTGTAGCACATATGTCCGATGTTCTTCCAAAAGTTGTTTGCGTAGTTGGACCAACGGCTTCTGGGAAGTCGACTTTAGCGATTGCCTTAGCGCAGCATTATCAGGGTGAAATCGTGAATGCTGATTCACGTCAAATTTATCGGGGGCTTGAAATTGGGACGAGTGTGCCCGATGATTTGTTTATTGTTCCACATCATTTATATGCTTTTCTAGATCCAAAATTAGCGATTACGGTATCTGAATGGCGTGATATGGCTCATGGTAATATTTTGAGCATTGCCGGTCGTCAAAAACTTCCTCTGCTTGTAGGTGGAACAGGTTTGTATATTCGTTCTATTGTTGATAATCCACAGTATCCTAAAGTTCCACCGCAAGAAGCTTGGCGTAAATTCATGGAGCAAAAATCATTAAAAGATTTAGTTGCTGACTTATTAGCATGTGATCCGGATGCGGCGACTTGTGTTGATTTAAAAAATCCTCGACGCGTGCTGCGTGCTTTGGAAGTTGCAACGATGACGGGAACGCCGTTTACCGCACAAAAAATAATGGGCTCGCCCTTAATTCGATCTTTGCAGATCGGTCTCCGTCATTCTCCTGATGTTCTTCGTGCACGCATGGAATCGATGGTGGAAGTAATGATTGCGCGTGGTTGGATTGACGAAGTACAACGATTGATTGAATCAGGGGTTCCACTGGATGCGATTTCAATGACATCTATAGGATATCCGCAATTAGTAAAAGTTATTGCAGGGGAATGGGATTTGCCTTTGGCTATCGAAATGATTAAAAAAGACACTTGGGCTTTTGCTAAAAGGCAGATGACTTGGTTTCGACGAGATCCTCGAATTCATTGGGTGTCAGATGAAACTGAGGCGATAGCCTTAGTTGAGCAATTTATTGCATCGCAATAATAAAAAAATCGGAGTTATTCTCCGATTTCTTTTTTTATTATTTCTTCGGCAATGGTTGGATTTGCTTTTCCTTCGGTGGCTTTCATAACAGCACCGACAAACCACTTGAGAATACCGAGCTTACCTTGTTTGACTTGGGAGACTTGGTCAGGTGAGTTTTTGATGATATCGCGGATTATTTTAGTTAATGCGGTGATATCCATGTTTTGTCCAAGATTATGACGCTCCATGAGATGAGATGGGTCATCACCGGTTTCGACCATCATTACAAGAAGTTTTTGAGCATTCGCGCTTCCGATTTCACCTTTGTCGAGGAGATGTAACAGTTCAGCAAAATCTTCGGCCTCAATTTTACACTCTTTTATCGTTAGATTCTTTTCCGTTAAAATACCGGCCAGTTTTGATGTTAACCAGCCACCGGCGAGTTTTGCTAATGCTTTTTTACGTTCACTTACTAATTCGCCGCCAGAAGAAGCTGAATCATCGGTTGCTTCCATCCAGCCGCCTAATTCACCCATGACGTGTTCTGCATATTCGTCCCAGGCATTTTCGACTAAAAATTCAGCATCTGGTTTAGAAAAACCCCATTCGTTCATGAGACGAGTGCGTTTTGCTTGTGGAAGTTCTGGCATACGATGGATAAGGTGTTCACGAATAGCGAGTAAGTCTTGCGGTGGGAGATCTGGTTCTGGAAAATAACGATAATCGGCGTTTGTTTCTTTGAGACGTTGTTCAAAAGTTTGGTTTTTATTTTCATCCCAACCACGAGTGGCTCCAACAGGGATGCGACCGGATTCGTATTCTCTGGTTTGACGTTCGATTTCGTATGTGAGAGCGCGTTCAACAGCTTTGAAGGAATTAAGATTTTTTATCTCGATTTTTGGATTAAATCCTTGTTTGCGCGGGAGATTGTTGTCGTCTACTTCGATGAGAGAAATGTTGGCATCGCAGCGCATTTGACCTTTTTCCATGTCTGCGTCTGAGGCTTTGAGTGTGCGTAAGATTGCACGCATTTCTTGCAAATACGCTTTCGCTTCTTGGGGAGAACGAATTTCTGGTTCGCTTACGATCTCGATGAGTGGAGTTCCGGCGCGATTATAATCGACGTAGGTCGCATGACTGTCGGAATCTGCAATGTGAGCATTTTTTGCCGCATCTTCTTCAAGATGTGCCCGTGTGATGTTAATTCGAATATGATCACGTGGAGGTTGAGCCTTAGGCACATCGAATTCGATATAGCCGTGTTCGGCAATGGGTTCGTAGAATTGAGAGATTTGATACCCTTTTGGTAAGTCCGGGTAGAAGTAGTTTTTACGATCAAAAATTGAAAGATCAGGAATTGAGCAATTTAAAGCTAAACCAACTTTGACGCCGAGTTCTATGGCTTTGCTATTTAGGGCTGGAAGGGCGCCTGGTTGACCGGTGCAGACAGGACAAATAGCTGAATTTGGTGGTGCGCCATCATCAACATTAGCGCAACTACAAAACATTTTTGATGCTGTTTTTAGCTGAACATGGACTTCAAGACCGATAATTGGAATGAGTTTCATACTGGTAGTGTGTTCAGCCTAGCACTTCTAACGAGACTTTTCCAAGGCACGAAAGACTTTGACACTGTAAAGGGTTATGAAAGGCAAGAAAGCTGCACTTATGATTCCCTCTATTAAATTTTGGATACCAATGACGAGTGGATCAGCGAGTTGGGGGTTGCGAATGGCTATCATGAAATTTGTTTGACCAATGGCAAGACCAATACATATATTAGCGAGAACGATGAGCGACACAATTCCAAGTCCAATAATCATATTACCAGCAAATAAACGCCACCAAGTTGCCCACCAGCGTCCTTTTACGAGGGCGAGTGATGCTGAGAGTGACGTTAGACCACGTTTGTTTTCGTCTAAAAGATAATATGGAGCAAATGTTACCGCGAAACCGATGAAGATACCCGGGATAATTAGAAGTAATACTCCACCGAGTGTCACAATACCTTGAAGTAATCCTATCCAGAGCATTGGCCAAAATAAGGACCAAGCTTTTTTTTGAATTTCTTTTGTTAGATTTGGCTTTTTTCCATCTTCGATGTCGAGCATAACTTGCATCATGCGAATCCCTACCCAAATCGAGATAACTGCAATTGTGATATCAATAGGAAAAAGCCATGTACGGGCGTTTGGTGCAAATTTTTCGATGATAGAAAGAAAAAAACTGACCAAACTGAGATACAATATCCACATTGAGACTTTGGAGCTTTCATTCCAGGTATTTTTAAATTGATTCCAAGACTCCTTTATGAGAGTAATGACGCTTGGTAGGGTTTTATTCATATTGCTTAGAGTATAGCGAATAATTGTCAATAAAACTATTTCATCGGCTTTGGGCTTTGGTTAGTTATTTGTTTGAATAAGAACTTTGTTCTATTAATAGCATTTTCTTTAATAATAAGGTACATGCTTAATGATACGACATGGTGACTATCACTTGACAGTCTCTGTTAGGTTGTCGTATTGATTGTTACATTTGGATTTATATGATGAAGCCTATTTTGGAGCGAACTCCGGACTCGCAATATCAGCGTTTATTGCGTGATATTTATGAAAAAGGTGAGAGGACTAACAGTCAACAGGGTGTGGATGCTTTGACCTTAATGGGTCCAAATCCGCTTCATTATAAATTTGATAATGGATTTCCGATTATCAATGAACGTAATATGGCTCCGGGAGAATCAGATCGTTTACCAGTTACGATTTGGAAACAAGCAATCGCAGAAATGTGTGGATTTGTGAATGGAGCACGAACTCAGTCACAATTGGAATCTTTTGGGTGTCACTGGTGGCAATCATGGGTTGTGCCCGAGAAGTGTGCTAAACGTGGACTTGAAGCTGGAGATTTGGGACCCGGGTCTTACGGTGCGGCTTTTCATGATTTTCCAACGGCTGAAGGTGATGTTTTTAATCAATTTAAACATATTCTTGAACAGATTCGTGAATTTCCACATTTACGAACTCATTTTATATCGCCGTGGATTCCGCAGTATACAATTCGAGGGCAAGGAAAGTGTCAAAAAGTAGTTGTTGCACCTTGTCATGGATGGATTCATTTGAGAGTCATGGATAACAGGTTGACATTACACATGTTTCAACGCTCTGCAGATGTACCGGTTGGTGTGCCGGCTAATATGGTTCAATACGGAGCTTTACTTATGATGATTGCTCAGGCGACGGGAACGATTCCGTATGAGTATATACATAGTTTTTCGGATGCGCATATTTATGTCGATCAGATTCCAGCAGTTGAAACGATGTTAGCTCGTGAACCAAAAACATTGGCAACGATGAAAATTGATCCCTCGGTGACCGATTTTTTTGATTTTCGAAAAGAACATTTTCTTTTGGAAGATTACTTTCCTCATCCAGGAATTAAATCAATTCCTGTGGCAATTTAACGATATGATTTCAATCATCGTTGCTGTTTCCGATACGAATGTCATAGGACATCTGAATGATATTCCTTGGTATTTGCCACGTGATTTGAAGAATTTTAAAGCTTTGACGGTGGGGCATACGGTACTTATGGGGAGAAAAACGTTTGAGTCGATCGTGGCGCGTATTGGTAAACCGTTGCCGGATAGAAAAAATGTGGTGATTACACGACAAGCTCATTTTACAGTTCCAACGGGTGTCGTTGTAGCCGCTTCTTGGGAAGATGCGATGCAAAAAACTCAAAACGAAGATGTGTTTGTTTGTGGAGGGGCGGATATTTATACAATAGCACTTCCATTCGCAGATCGTTTGATTTTAACTCGAGTTCATTTGCAGGCTGAGGGTGACGTTGTATTTCCCGCTTTTCATGTTTCAGATTGGAAATTAGTGTTTGAAGAACAATGGTTTAAAGATGAAGAAAATTTGGTTGATGCAACCTATCAAATTTATGAGCGACGTCGTGGATAATCGTTTTATTAACTTGTCTTCTGTTCGTCTTGACGATCAGAAACAGGTGATGGAAAAAATTCGAGATGAAGGTCATTGTCCTTTTTGTAGAGAAAATTTAGAAACATACCATAAGAATCCTATTTTAAACGAAGGAAAATTTTGGATATTGACGGAAAATCAATGGCCTTATGAAAAAACAAAGCATCAATTATTAGCAATTTATAAAACACATGTTGAACATTTGAATGAACTCGATCCGGACTCGGGGAAAGAATTATTTGAATTTTTTATCAATGAATCGAAAAAACGAAACATCTCCGGTGGTGGAATTGCGCTGCGCTTTGGTCTTTCCGAAGAAGGGAATTACGGTTCAAGCGTACATCACATTCATGCGCATTTGATCGAACCGGATTTAGCTGTTTTGGGTGAACATGAGGCTTGGAAATTTAAATTCGGACAGTCGAAGAATTATCACAAGGATGAAAAATCTGAGAAGAATGATGTTTAATACCTTGATTACGGTTTTACGAAAATAATTCTTACGCCTTGGCTTTTTAAGATACGTTCACCATCAAGCACCGCATACCCATTACGATAGTAGAGTTTAGAGATTCCAGCATAGGCAAGTTGTTTCGCGCATGGAGGGCAGGGAAATGTATCGCAGTAGATTTCAGCGTCTTGAAGCGCAAGTCCTTGTTTCGCTGCTTCGGCGATTAAACGAGCTTCAGCATGAATCGCCAGAGATGATTCAAGGTTGATTCCTTTGGAGAAATTACTGCGTGGGTCGCCTTCATCATTTGCGATTTGATCTGACGGAACGTAGGTATTATTTGTTTTTAAAATAATAGTCCCGTTTTTAACGGCAATAGCTCCAATGCGACGCCACCAATCAGGGCTATGTTTTCCTTGTTCGATAGCTTGTTCGATCATTTTTTTGTCGATAACTGATTCACTGATTTCGATATCAGGTGAAATTTGCATCGGCTTGATTGAATTTTTTTTATCCCAACGTAAAAAAATAGTATCCGTTTGAACAGGATGATGCGGAAAATATTTTTTTATAAGTTCTGTATTTACATCATCGTCCGAAATAATTAGTGAGATGTTATTTTTTTTAAGTTCTTGTATCGTTTGTTCATCGAGGATATGCACTTTTTCAAACAAATTCCATGATGCGATTGCAGATTGTATGAGTTCCGGTTTTAATCCTCGAATATCTTTTACGAGTTGTTCGTAGCTTTTTATTAAGTCTTCTCCAAAAATGTAAAGATCTTTTGTATTCGAGTGACGCAAGAAAAAACGTCTATATCCTTCGTGCAGTACAGGTATATACGCTACAATTACGGATGAAGAGGGCATATGAATTTATACACCTTCCAATGCTTCTTGTAGGGCGTTGATGAGTTTTGGGGTGATCACTCGTTTTAGTTTGTTGGCTGTTTTTAATTGCAGGTTACGAATTTTTGCACTGGTTGAAGTGGTTGCCATGCGATTCAATACTATAATTTTTCCACAATATTTATGTAATTCGGATAATTCTTTTTTTGAGTACGATCCTTTAGTCGCAATTAAAACATCCGGTTGCACCTGTTTAATTAAATGCCATTTTGGATCAGTTTGTTTTTTGAGAATGGCAAAATCAACCGGACGGAGATGCAGGATCATTTCGAGACGTTCTTTTTCGGGCACGATAGGTCGCTCAGGTCCTTTGCGTGTTTTAATTTTTTTGTCATTATCGATCCCCACAATGAGGATGTCTCCGTATTTTTTTGCGGCTTCAAGATAACGTGCATGTCCAATATGAACTAAATCGTATGATCCTTGTGTTAAGACGATCTTTGAGCCCTGTTTTTTAAAATCAGAAACAATTTTATGTAAATCCCTCGCATCCTTAACAGCACGTTCAGCAGTTCGCATACGATTAAGATTTACTTTTATTTTGTGGTTCTGCTCCAAGCTCGTTCATGAGATCTTTTACTTGCTGTTCCAGATATTGTTTGTCTTTTCCATTGTTGAGTACTTTCCAGGCGAGAGCGGCTACCAAGGGAATGGTATTTTCAGTTGGCGCTAATTCTTGCGTGGTAAATTCATCGTAAGTCATAGTACTTTCGCCCGCTTTTTCTCCTCGCATAGTCATGCGTTCATATCGAAATTTTGCCGGAGCAGTAACTTCGATTAGTTTAAATTGTGGAAGCGGGTCCAGTGCGGCAATATCCTCAATGCGGCGAATTCCATCCACGATCACAATATCGCTTGATGAATTGATGACATCGCGACTAATGGAATAGGAAAGTACATCTTCACCAAAGGTTTCACGAAGCGAACCGGATAGTTTGATGAGATTATCTCTGGTTTGTTTTATAGCGAGTCGCTCAAGAATTGTATTTAGAACTGAGCTAAAGCGGAAGACTTCTACTTTATACATTTCTTGTAAGATTTGAGTAACGGTTCCTTTACCTGAACCTTGTCGTCCAACGAGACCGATGATTAGTTTTGGCATATTGCTATGATAGTCTTGTGAAATGTTGACGTCAAAATAAAATATCCCTTCTTATTGGGATATTTTATTTTGCTGATTGATTATTGGTTACTGACTTCCACCTTGATACCTGGACCCATGGTGGTAGCCAGAACGACATTCTTGATGAATGTGCCTTTAGCCGAAGATGGTTTTGCTTTCTTAATACCAGTAACAATGGCTTCGAAATTTTCGAGCAATGCCTTGTTATCCATGGAGGTTTTACCGATTGATTGGTGAATATTACCGGTTGAGTCATTTTTGATAGTCACTTTACCTTTTTTCAATTCTTCAATCATCTTTTTAACATTTGGGCTTACGGTTTCTGTTTTCGGATTTGGCATAATCCCTTTTGGACCCAAAACCTTTGCGACTTTTGCCATTTTAGGCATCATGTCTGGGGTTGCAACCGCAACATCAAAGTCAACTTTACCAGATTTGGCGATTTCTTCAATCAATTCTTCGGCACCGACAATTTCAGCGCCCGCTTCACGAGCTTCTTTTTCTTTGTCGGCTGGTACAAAGGCTGCTATGCGCTTGGTTTTGCCAATCGAGTGTGGCATTACGATGGTAGAACGAACGAGTTGATCACTCTTGGAGACATCAATTCCCAAGTTCATGTGAAGCTCGATTGAGCTGTCAAACTTGGTGGTTGAGGTCTTTTTGGCGAGTTCAATCGCTTCTGCGATCGTGTAAGCCTTTTTTGGAACGATGAGTTTTTTAAGCTCTGTGTAACGCTTAGAGTGCGCCATATGTGACTGTGGTGCGGACGCCGTTTTTCTTCGGCTCCCACGGTTATAATTAGTATCTTGAATGTATATAAAATACACATTTTCGTCAAGATGATGACTTGAGTAAAAAAGTCTATTCTTTCAGATATTCGTGCCAAAAGCAATTGTTTATTTGGAATACGTTATCCCTTTGAACGAAAGAGATTCACACGTTCTTTAAATGTGGTTTGACCGTTCTTTTCTTTGTTTAATAAATATTTCTTTTTATTGGCACCAAAAGCATAGCCACCGGGTTTGCCGTCGGCACGAATAACGCGGTGACAAGGGATTTTTGGATCACAATTTTTACCCATAATGTTTCCGACGGCGCGAAATGCATGAGGGCTGCCTGCGGCTTTAGCCACTTCTTTATAGCTCATGGTTTTTCCATCCGGAATTTTACGCACGATGCTATTAACGCGATCGGTAAAAGATTGTGACATTTGTTTTTATTTCGTTTCAATTTCAGCATAGGTTCCACCTTTGCCGTCTTCAATGGTTTTTACTGTAAGGTTTATACCGTACACAGATTGGTTTGTATTTCGAGTTGTTCCCAGGGTTATGTCTTGTGGCGCTACGCGTGCAACTAGGTCGGTAATGAGTAAAGTTACAGTTTGTTCACCCGCCCAGATACACTGAACACCCACCGGACAGCGTGAATCGCTAAAAGAAATGGCTTTTATATTCCAACGAGGATGAGTTTGATTTGGAAGACTAATGTTTATTGCATCACCTTTAAAAATTTGAAAGGTTTCCCCTAGAGTTATATTGGCGTCGTTTTCTTTATTTGGTGTTGTAATTGATGCGGTTGTTGTTACGGTAGACGGTTCCGGAGTTGCTTTTTCGTTGTCTATTTTGTTTTCTGCTAAAGGCGGGACTATCGTTTTAGAAACTTTCGCTTCCGGTTTGATGTCGCTTACTGCCGGCATTGTTGGTTGATTCGGACGACGTAGGACGTATAAAATTGTTGCACCAAGCGTGACGAGAGCTATTAAAGCTATTAGTGCCATAATAACTCTAGAGTACTGAGTCGGATTTTTTTTCGGTGTGGTTGGAGTTTGGTTTGGAAGGGTATCCATATGATTGAAGATACAAATCATTTTATATGAAAAACCGCCCTGTTGACTATTAGGGCGGTTTTTCTATCAGTTAATCAATGATACTGAGACCCATGTTTTTAGCTGTACCTTCGATTTGGCGCATTGCCGCTTCGACAGTGTGACAGTTTAAATCAGGGAGTTTTTTTTCTGCGATTTGGCGGATTTGTGCGCGGGTTACTTTACCGACTTTATCCGTTAGTGGCTTAGCTGAACCTTTTTGAATTCCAGCTGCCTTTTTTAACATTTCTGGTACTGGAGCTATCTTTAGTATGAAGTCATAGGTACGGTCTTCATACACGGTGATAATACATGGAACAACTTCGCCACGGCGGTCTGCGGTTGCATCATTGAATTTTTTACAAAATTCAGCGATGTTTAAACCTTGAGGACCAAGAGCGGTACCGACCGGAGGAGCTGGGTTAGCAGCGCCTCCTTGGATTTGGAGCTTGATAAGCGCCTTAATTTTTTTTGCCATAGATAATTTATGAATGGGTATTCAGGTCCGACGAGAAGCGCATCGTGCCTGTTCCCCGGACGAGTTACCTCGTCCTGATCGGATTTTTTATACCTTTTTGATTTGGGTAAAGTCAAGTTCGAGTGGGGTTTCGCGACCAAACATTGAAACCAAAACCTTGACCTTGCCGCGAGAACCGTCGATTTCATTGACCTTGCCTTCAAAACCTTTGAAAGGACCGTCACCGATTTTTACCGGAGTTCCAACTTGCAGATCAATAGAAAAAGTAGTTTCTTCCTCGGTTGACATCTTTTTCATGATAGATTGAATTTCTTTGTCTGATAGTGGGGTTGGCGTGGTGCCCGTTCCAATAAATCCGGTCACATTTGGGGTATTGCGGACGACGTACCAAGAGTCATCAGTTACAGTCATTTCGACTAATACATAGCCCGGATAGATCTTTTCTTCAACGAGTTTGCGTTTGCCGTTTTTTAATTTTATTTTCTTTTCCGTTGGAACGAGAACATTAAAAATAGTGTTCTGCATACCCATGGTGGCAATACGACGACGGAGACCGTCGGCGACATTTTCTTCATATCCAGAGTAGGTATGAATGGCGAACCAACGGCGACCATAGTCAAGGGTTTGTTTAGGCATATTACAAAAAAGTACGTTGGAGGATTAGAGTTTTGGGGTGGTTACTGGGGTAGTTGAAGCTTCGACGCTTGGAACTGTGCTTGGGACTACATCTGGTGTAACTGGAGTTACTTGAATATCAGATGGTTGTTCGGTTTGGGGTGTTTGACGAGTCGAGATTGTGATTTCAACTAATTTCGTGAGACCAAAATCGAGGCCGGCAAAAAAAATAGCTACGCTAATACTGAGTCCGATGACGAGAGCGCTGTAGCGAATTGTTTCTTTGCGCGTCGGCCAGGAGACTTTTTCCATTTCAGCTTTAGAAGAACGGAAATAGGCGATGGTTTTTTGGAGTGGGTTCATAATTCTTGTTTCTAAAAATCCCCTTGGTGGGGGATTTCATGTTGTGGAGTGTATCAAATTGTTGGAATTTTGACAATGGTGGGTAAATATCAGTGTTATCAGTGTCTTTTTTAAAGACTTAAATATCCAAACTGGCGTTTGATGCGTGTGTTTGAATGAATTTTTTACGAGGAGCCACTTCGGTTCCCATGAGGGTATCGAAGGCTTGATCGGCTTGAACTGCATCGTCGGCTGTTACAACTTTCATCATGCGACGAGCTGGGTCCATGGTGGTTTCCCACAATTGTTCCGCATTCATTTCACCTAAACCTTTATATCGTGTTATGCGAATACCGCCGATATTTGTTGCTCCTTCGGCTTCATCGGCATCTTCGGCCGCTGCTTCGATTTCGGCTTCAATTTCTTTTACGTCTTTCTTTTTGCCTTTCGTCCGTTCAGCTTTTAGTTTCATGAGTTCAACAATGTAGATGTCACGTTCTTCTTCGGAGTAGCAATAACGAATTTCTTTTCCCATTTCTAAACGAAAAAGAGGTGGTTGAGCGATATAGATGTGTTTTTTGGAAATGAGTTCTGGAAAATAACGATAGAACAAGGTAAGCAAGAGCGTGCGAATGTGAGCACCATCCACATCAGCATCAGTCATGATGACGATACGGTGATAACGTAACTTTGAAATATCGAACATTTCACCGATATTTGTACCAAGGGCGATTAAAATATTCTTTACTTCATTATTAGACAGCATTTTGTCTAAACGTGCTCGTTCGACATTTAAGATCTTCCCCTTGAGAGGCAAAATGGCTTGAAATTCACGATCGCGACCTTGTTTTGCTGATCCTCCTGCGGAGTCTCCCTCAACAATGTAGAGTTCGGATTGAGTCGCATCACGAGATGCACAGTCGGTTAATTTGCCCGGAAGGGTCATGCCTTCGAGGGCACCTTTACGTAAAACCGTATCTCTAGCAGCTCGAGCGGCGGCACGTGCACGTTGAGCTAAAACACATTTGTTGATAATTCCTTCAGCATCACGCGGGTGTTCTTCAAGAAATGTTGCGAGAGCTTCATTAACAACGGTTTCAACGTAGCCACGAATTTCCGGGTTACCGAGCTTGGCTTTTGTTTGACCTTCAAATTGTGGTTCCGGGAGCTTAACGGAAATAACCGCTGTAAGACCTTCTCGGACATCTTCACCTGATAAATTATCGTCTTTTTCTTTGATGTATCCTTTGGCGCGTGCGTAGTTGTTTAAGACGCGGGTTAATGCAGAGCGAAAGCCCATGATATGACTCCCGCCTTCAGGATTGTAGATATTATTCGCAAATGCAAGAACGGTTTCTTTGTAGTCATCGGTATATTGAATACTCACTTCGATATTGACTACGTCAACATCTTTTACGACATAAAAAATCGCATCGTGTTTGATTTGCTTGGTGTGATTTAAGTGACGAACGTAAGAAGCGACTCCGCCTTCGAAGTAATACCCATAAACATCGTGTTGCGCCTGTTTTCGTTCATCAATTATTTCGACATGAATGCCTTTGGTTAAATAACACTGTTGCCGTAGGTGATCGAGAATATATTTAAGATCAAATTCAACAGTGGTAAAAATTGTTGGATCGGCGGTAAAGGTAATGGTTGTACCATGATTTTTGCTTTTACCAACTTGTTTCACTGGTCCTTGTGGAATTCCGCGTTTATAGATTTGGACAAATTCACCGCCATCGCGTTCAACACGTGCTTCGAGCAAATCGGATAACGCATTGACCACTGAAACACCGACACCGTGTAATCCACCGGAAACTTTATAGCCACTTGCTTCGCCGCCGAATTTTCCACCTGCGTGTAATTTTGTCAGTACTAATTCGAGTGCGGAGACTTTAAATTGTTTATGAATATCAACAGGAATACCACGACCATTATCTTTGACCGAAATACTCTTATCGTTATTTAGGATTATTGTGATTTTATTAGCATGTCCCGCCATGGCTTCGTCGAAACAATTGTCGACGACTTCCCAGATCATGTGATGTAGACCTTCCGGACCGGTTGAACCGATATACATGCCAGGACGCTTGCGTACAGGGTCGAGACCTTCAAGAACGGATATATTATCCGCACTGTATCCTGATTTTTTCTTGTCTTCAGCCATAGATTTGAATAGGTCAGATAGTAGCTTGTGGTGGAGTATTGAGCAACTTTATATTATTTGCTTCATAATCTGCGCGGGTTTTCATTTTCATGTTACACTTGTTTTGATCATATGCCCGATTCACCACAACAGCGAATTGGTTCTTTTACACAAGGAGAATTACAGATCGCATCTTGGTGGGTACAACACCGCTTAGAACTACGACGTTTTGGTTATGGATTTATTATTACCATTTGCGTGTTAAGTTGGGGTTATGCCTTTACTGGTTTACTAGATGCATATGTCATTTCATACCCACGCGAATCTCGATTAATGCGACAAATGGCTGTTAATCAGCAATTATTAGCCGAACTTGAGGGGGATCGACCTGAAGATGTTTCTTTGTCAGAAGTGTCGGTTTTGAATTCAACCGCTGACCGAATGGATTTGTCGGTTGAAGTTATAAATCCAAATCCGCAGTGGTGGGGAGAATTTACATATCGTTTTAATTTATCCGGCGAAGAAACGCCGTTGCGAAAAGGATATGTTTTGCCGTCTGGAAAACAAATTTTATCAGAATTAGGTTATAAACCTCAGACACGTGGAAGTCGGAGTGCGGTTATTTCGATTGATTCTATTCGTTGGCATCGGGTTGATCCTATGTTAACGAATGGAGATTATCCCGCTTATTATAAAAATCGATTTCAAATAAATGCGGAAAGTGTACGTTATGATACGAGTATCGCTTACAATGGAAAAAGAGTCGGTCAAACAAACTTCACCCTTGTTAACTCTAGTGCTTATGGTTTTTGGGAAGTGGAGTTATTAATACGGTTGTATCGTGGCAGTACCGTATCCAGCATTCAAACAGTCAAAGCACAAAGAGTACGTCCCGGAGAAAGACGTGAAATGCAAGTTTTATGGCCGGACAATTTAACGGGCGTTACTAAAACTGAAGTGATTCCCCAGGCGAATATTATGGAAAGAAGCGTTTTTTTGGATCCGAATTTTTTTGAAAAAAATTAAAACTTTCTTCAATTTTGAGTTTACGTTAAGCTGCAATACATGCAGCAATTTCTTAAAACATTTGTTCGATTTGATTGGATATTGCTTTTTTCAGCTGTTGCACTCTGCGCGATTGGTTTGCTTGAAATTTATGGAATTAATTCGTCACGTGGGGCGAGTGATATTTTTCAATTTCAAAAGCAACTTATTTCCGCTTGTTTGGGCGTTGTTTTATCTTTGAGTTTTGTTTTTATTCATTTCCGTGACTTGAGGGCTTTTGCTTTACCGATATATATATTTGGTGGAGTTTTATTGCTCTTGTCTTTGCTTTTTGGAATGAGTTTGAATGGAGGTGGGCGCTGGTTTCAGGTTGGAGTACTTTCTTTTCAACCGGTTGAATTGGCAAAAATTTGTTTTATCATCTTTTTAGCTTCATATTTACCAAGATACACTCGCAAACGTTTAACGTGGACGGCATTTATCGGGAGTGGTTTAGCGTTGATTTTGTATTTACTTTTCATCATGTTGCAACCTGATTTTGGATCGGGAATGGTTTTAGTTGCAATTTGGCTCGTTTGCGTTTTGTTTTGTGGATTACCACGGCATGCGTGGTGGATGATGTTGCTAGCGTCTATTATCGCTCTCCCTCTCATGTGGTCATTTGGGTTGAAACCATATCAAAAAAATCGTTTAATCGCTTTTATCGATCCAAAATCCGATGTGCGTGGAGCTGGTTATAATGTGACACAGGCTCGGATCGCATTCGGATCAGGAGGATGGTTTGGAAAGGGGGTTGGGGAGGGATCTCAGGCACGTTTACGTTTTTTGCCCGTAGCTACGTCTGATTTTATGTTTGCGGTCATTGGTGAAGAAATGGGATTTGCCGGAATTAGTATGATTTTAAGCTTATTTGGGATTATTTTGTATCGTTTATTACGAATTGGATCACTTGCGGAAGATGCATCCTCGGCAGTTTTGCTGGTTGGATTGGCAGCATTAATCGCATTTCATTTGTTTGTGAATGCTGGAATGAATATCGGTATTTCGCCTGTTACCGGGATTCCACTTCCTTTTGTTTCGGCAGGTGCTTCTTCCTTGGTAGTACTGTTTTTAGCGATTGGATTGGCGCAGTCAGTTGCTACCAGTTCTCGTTTTATTTCCTCGGATTAAATTCTTTGCTCAAAATTGGATAAACAGGTAGGATAGGAGTAATGGAATATGGATATGCCACTTTCTCAAAAACTTTTGGCTCATTGTCCTGTTTGCCGAACGGCATATTCACCGAAAGGTATTCGTTTGGTTGGAGAAAAAGGCATGACCAAGGTGTTTCATTGTTCCTGTACAAGCTGTAAACATGCTGTTTTGGCAGTTATTTTAGAGACACCGGGAGCTGTGAGCACGGTAGGTATGGTGACGGATTTGGAATTACAAGATGCTCTTCGTTTTAAAGATATGGCTCCCGTTTCAGCTGATGAGGTTTTGCAACTTCATATGGAATTAGAACATGAGGCCCAAGCTTGGGGTCGTCGCTTGCTTGACAAAAAAGCTTGAGATAGCTATCCTTCGCCCACATTACGCTCACTTATGATATACGCCTTAGCTGCCCAAAATCGTACTGAAACCGGTCGTCGTTCTAAGCATGTTCTTGCAGAAGGAATGATTCCTGCTGTGATTTATGGACATGGTGTCGAGCCACAGTCAATAAAAGTACACCAATCAGAATTCAGAAAAGTTTATCGAGGCGCCGGTATGTCTTCTTTGATTGATCTTACGATTGGTTCAAATACGGTTAAGGTCATCGTGAAGGAAATGCAAGTGGATCGCGTTCAAATGACGCCAGCCCATATTGATTTTCATCAAGTGCGTATGGACGAAAAAATGACAACCGAGATTCCATTGAAATTTATTGGTGAAGCTGCTGCCGTTAGAGTATTGTCTGGAACATTGATTACAAATCTTACTTCAATTGAAGTCACTTGTTTACCTAAAGACTTGCCTCATGAAATTGAAGTCGATCTCTCATTACTTGCGACGTTTGATGATGTAATTACAATCGGTTCGCTTACATTACCAACCGGTGTTACCGCTACCCATGAAGCAGATAGCGTGATCGCTACAGTTGCTGCGCCTTTAACTGAAGAACAACTGAAAAAACTTGAAGAATCAGAAGTCGGAGATGTAACAGCGATTAAGACGGAAGCAGAAGAAAAGAAAGCCGCTGAAGCTGCAAAGAAGGCTGACGAAGAGGCGGGATAAGAGAAGATGCCACATGCAGGAGGAGTTTGTGGCTTGGATAAAACGGTTCTGGAAGTTATTAACTGCCGGAGCCGTTATTATTTTTGTTATCATTTTTGGATTGATGTGGTTTGCAGTGAGTGGAATTGGAAGAAAGAACACCCAAACACTCACTACTCAATCTTTATCTGCGACAACGACGCAAGAAAACAGTGAAGTGACGTTGCAACCAAGAGATTTGGATGGCGTTTTAGTCGATCCTTCGGCTACGCATCTTTCAAATTTTGCGGTCATGATTGACAATCACCCTGAGGCGAAGCCACAAGCGGGTTTAGCAGAAGCTTCATTAGTGTATGAAATACCAGTGGAGGGTGGTTTGACGCGGTTTATGGCCATCTTTGATGCTTCTTCCACAGCTGTTCAAATCGGTCCGGTGCGTAGTGCTCGTTTGTATTTTGAAGAGTTAGCTCGTGGACTCGGTTCTGTATATGCTCATGTAGGAGGGAGTCCTGAGGCATTAGAAAAAGCAAAAAATTGGAAAAATTTTAAGGATTTAAATGAATTTTATAATGGTTCAAGTTTTTGGCGCAGCAAAATAAAAGCTGCTCCTCATAATGTGTTTACAAAAATTGATTTATTGAAAGATGTTGAAGAAAAAAAATCATGGGAAACCGGTCAATTCGTATCATGGAAATATACCACTGACATTGTTCCCACTAGTACACAGATGATTCCGATTCCCGTTATCACTTATCCTGCAGAACTACCAATTACTTGGATTTACGATGCTTCGATTGGTTTATATCAACGTAAAGACGGAAAGACGATAAAGAAAGATTTAGAAGGAAACATCATACATGCAGCTAATGTTATTGTGCTTGAAACGACTGGACAGGTGGTTGATGATTACGGTCGTTTGACGATTCGTACAACAGGAAAGGGATCGGTCACTTTATACCGACAAGGAAAAAAAATGCATGGAGTATGGAAACGTGTTGACGGAGAACACCTACGTTTTGAAACAATAGAAGGTACGGATTTACTATTACAACCTGGTCCAACTTGGATTCAAGTAGTTTTGCCTGGAATGGTATCAACAAGTACTTCTCAGAGTATTTAATTTTACAATATGAAACAAACAAGTTATCAGGTTAGAGGAGGCGTCACCTTACAAGGAAGCGTGGATATTCCAGGGGCGAAAAATGCAGCTTCGAAAGAAATTGTAGCGTCTCTAATGGCTGATGACGTGGTTTATTTATCAAATGTTCCGCGGATTGGGGAAATAGATTTGACAATTAAATTAGCTGAAGATGTTGGGGCACGCATTCGACGTCGTGGTACAAAACTGGAAATTGATCCACGAACCATGACTACCTCACAAGTCTCGACTAGCTTTAGTAGAAAAAATAGAATTCCTATTTTATTACTTGGTCCATTATTGCATCGTTTTGGCGAAGCTGTGATTCCAGCATTGGGAGGCGATGCGATTGGTGCGCGGCCAATTAATTTTCATTTGGAAGCTTTACAAAAAATGGGTGCGGAGATTATTCATGATGGAGAAACTTATATTGCTAAGGCTACACGTTTACACGGTCAGGTAATCCAATTGCCTTATCCATCGGTCGGAGCGACGGAGAATGTGATGTTAGCGGCAGTTAAAGCAAAAGGGACAACGGTTATTTGTAATGCAGCAGTAGAGCCTGAAGTGGTTGATTTAGCGATGCTTTTACAATCAATGGGAGCGATTATTCATCAGGATGTGAATCGTAAATGGATTATAGAAGGTGTTGAAAGTTTACATGGTGCGACACACCGGATCATACCGGATCGACTAGTAGCCGCATCATTTGCAGTGGCTGCCGCAATAACGGGGGGTGATGTATTTGTGAAAGATGCTCGTCAGGTGGATTTGTTATCTTTTTTAAATGTGTTTCGTCGGCTTGGTATAAAGTATGAAATACAAGAGGATGGTATTCGTTTTTTTGGTCATACCGATTTGAAGCCTATAGCGATTGAGACGGATGTTCATCCCGGTTTTATGACTGATTGGCAGCAGCCGCTTGTTGTGATGTTAACTCAGGCAAACGGTGTATCAATTGTTCATGAAACGGTGTATGAAGACCGATTTGGTTATACTGACGCTTTAAAAAAAATGGGTGCAAAAATTCAGCTACATCATGAATGTTTAGGGTCAAAACCATGCCGTTTTGTGAATCGTGATTACCGACATAGTGCAATTATCGTTGGACCGACCAAATTAAAAGCGGCACATATCGTGGTGCCTGATATTCGTGCTGGATTTTCATATCTTTTAGCGGCATTAATTTCAAACGGAACATCTATTTTAACAGGTGTTGATCATTTGGAACGTGGATATGAAGATTTAATCGGTAAGATGAATTCGCTAGGTGCTAATATTCAGGTTAAGACAATTTAAAATAATTGAATAAGACAGATACGATCTCGTTTTGCAAGATCTTGTTTAAATGTAATTGTTGCTTTTGGAAAAAGTTTTTTTATTTGAGCGTAAAGTTGAGTGATTTGCGGTGGATCAAATTCAAGCAATATGTAGATTGAGTCGTATTTCCATTCGTTGTAATGACGAGCTATTTGTCCGAGAAGACGAAAGATGAGTGCAAGCCCATCCTTGCCGGAATAAAGAGCGCTTTTCGGCTCGTATTCAGTGATATCCGGCGCAAGTTTGGTTTTATCGCTTTCCGGCAAGTAGGGGAGATTGGCGCAGATGATTACTTGTTTATCGCTTGATTGATGTGCAAGGAGCCACTTGTAGGCTTTTGGTTGTAATAAGTTCTGTTGAAGAAAAGTAATACGTGATTGTATTTGATGACTCGTTGCATTTTTTTGTGCTGTTTGTAGGGCTCGTTTGCTTGTATCGGTAGCAAGGATTTGAGCGCGTGGGATTTTTTTCGCCAAAGTAATAGCTATCGCACCTGAACCAGTACCAATATCCCATACGAGTGGTTCAGAAAGATGAGATTGGGATATGATCTCGATTGCGCTGTCAATCAGTGTTTCGGTTTCTGGTCTTGGGATGAGGGTGGATTTATTGACGGAGAAAAGATATCCGTAAAATTCTTTTTCGCCTAAAATATAAGCTATAGGTTTGTGCTTTGTGCGAAGATGAACAATTTTTTTAAACGTGTTTATTTGTTTTGTTGTGAGCCGGAAAGATGAATTTGTAGCAATCCATAGTTCATCTTTTTGTAAAACGTAACGCAATAATACAGTAGCTTCAAACATGCCGATATCTTTCTCAGTGGAGGGGCAAGTGATGTGCTTGGGTTGAAGTTGTGGTTTTGCCCACATGAGGCATTGTTGGATGGTCATGTACCTTTGATTTAGTATAACTCTTGTACTTGCCAAGTCATAGGGATTTGGGTATTCTGCGACAACTAATACGATATTTTTGGACGCATAGCTCAGCTGGTTAGAGCGCACGATTCACATTCGTGAGGTCCCAAGTTCGATCCTTGGTGCGTCCACCATCGAATAACGTTCGAGTAATCAAAATCCGACATTTTTGTATCGGATTTTTGTTTTTTATGTATTTTTCCATTTTGAGAGAAAGTCGGAACTTGACCAGAGTTTTGGTTCACCAATGCCGGTTTCGATGCGAATGCCAAGTTCTTGGCAAATATTCCATTCCGGTATGGTTTCGGGTGAGCAGCGGTCGCCCCCTTTGGTAAAAATATGAGGACGGAGATGACGGAGCGCTTCGCATACGGTTTGATCGTTTTCGATTTCAAAAGGGATCACATAATCCACGCCTCGTATATAAGAAATAATACGGCAGCGAGTTTCAAGATCTTGAAAAGATTTTCCTTTTTTTAGGGTCAGGAAGGTGTCACCGTTCACAATAACTACAATTGTGTCGCCAAATTGTTTGGAGGTTGCGATACAGCTTAAATGTCCCGGATGAATCGGATCAAAACCACCAGAAGTGCAAACAATTGTGCCGCATTTGTCACGTAATGTATTGAATTCTGAAAAACTGAGAATTGGAGCTGGATCGGATTGATTTGCTACCATATTACGTAGTCTGACAAACAGTATTTTTTGTGTCAAAGTCATGTTACACTCTCCCACATGTCTTCATTTGAATCATGGTGGAAGCGTTTTTTACCACTCAAAAAAGTTTCTCCAATCGATCGATATCGAGTAGATGTCGTGACTTCTTCGCTTGAATTAACGGTGGCTGAACTAGTTCCTCTTGAGATTCGTTATGCGCTCGCTTTACGTCCAATGCGTTTTGAGATTTTTCGGAAATTATTGGATGAAGGTTATGGTATAGGTGTTCGTGTCGTTGAAAAAACTCCTGAACGTGTTTTACATGCGGTGGATCGTATTTCAAGATACACCCAACATAATACGATTTTGCCTTGGCTTGAAATTTTACTTCGTGAAGAAAAGATCCCGATATTTACAACCTCTGAGTTAGAATCAGCTGAAAAGGCAGGTGTGTTTTTGTATGAAGAGATTAAAATTATTTTGGAAAAGCGTTTTGAATTTCGGAAGATCGTGATAGTTGATTTACATAATCATGGGGTTGGTGACGAGCAAAGGCGTTTCATGCAAGAAGTGAACGAAGATATTTTTCCTTTAGCGATTGATGCCATTGTGCATCGTGTGATGTTTGATAATGCACATAGCCGTACGGCGGTGGCACAAACTATTATAAAATCTCTTATTTTTATTGGTCCATGTGCACATGCGCTTGAGCATGTACTATCCGGTTTAGGAAAAGTTTTTGCGGCCAGTGCTGACGATATTTTAGCAGAAGTGGCGGAATTATTTGCTTTACGCGGTTCCGGTTTTACTTGGCGTCAATTAGCAATACGCGGAAAAATTTTGATTCCTGTTTTTATATTGGCAACTATCGGAGCTTTTCAAGTTGAGCCGATGATTCGTGCCGGACACGTGGGTTTAGCCGGTGTGGTATTTGGTTTGTCTGCGGTTGCGTTATCGCTTACAACGGCCGTTCAATCGATTTTTTTGTATAAACATTCGTATGAATCCTTGGTGAGAGAAAACAAATTGCAACTATTACCGGGTCAAAGTGTTATAGGTTTCGCTTTAAAACAGGATTTCACGAATCCTGCTCGTTTAGGCTTGTTTATCGGTGCCATTTGTTCGCCATTGATGGCGGCTTTTGTTTTTAGTTCATTTACTCATTTGGTTGAAAATGGATGGATTTTGGCTTTATTAGGCTCTGTTGAATCATTAGTTGCCGGAGCCGTTGTCACGATGTCTACTTCATTTGAGAAATCTTTGTTCCGTTATAAGTTACGTCGAGCTTTAGGAGAGACTCTCGACAAAGGGAGAATGATGTCGTAGTCTACACGTATGTCTTCTCGATTTTTTAGCTCAATAAGAGGGAAACCTGCGGCGGTACTCGGCTTTTTATTTGAGCTTGTGCAGGTCGTTGCAATCTCTCTGGCGATTATCATCCCGATTCGGTATTTTTTAGTTCAACCTTTTTATGTTAAAGGTGCCTCGATGGAGCCGAATTTTTACGATCATGAATATCTTATTATAGATGAGTTATCGTATCGGTTTCGTGAGCCACAGAGAGGGGATATCGTCGTGTTTCGATATCCTAATGATCCAAAACAGTACTTTATAAAGCGTGTTGTTGGATTGCCGGGAGAAACGGTTGAAGTCGCTGGTGGTCAGGTTAAAGTTTTTAATACGACACATCCGAATGGAGTTGTATTGGACGAAACGGGATATTTGGAGAAAGATACTTTTACTGCAAATACACGCAATGTAACTTTGAAAGCGGATGAGTATTATGTGTTAGGTGATAATCGAGGAGTGAGTCTTGATTCTCGTATTTTTGGTCCAATTCGTCGAAGTGATGTTATTGGTCGTGTTTGGCTCCGAGGTTGGCCGCTTGATCGATGGCGCGATTTTGAAACAAAGCCTTATCCATCTCTGTAATTTTAACTTTATCTATTAACACCCATGGTGGTATGCCAATCAAAAAACCTGTTACAAAATCAAAGGAGAAAGTTACTTCTTCAACTGGAAATGCGGTGAAAAAAACTCCTCAACCTATTAATTTAGTTCGAGGCATGAAGGATATTCTTCCGGTCGATCAACCAGTTTGGGAGCGAATGCGTGATTTAGCGCGTTCCATTTCTGAATCGTATGGTTTTGGTCGTATCGATACTCCAATGCTCGAAGATACCTCATTATTCATTCGTGGTGTGGGTAAGATGACAGATATTGTTGAAAAAGAATTATATTCGTTTGAAACTTCCGGTAAAGAAAATGTCGCTTTACGTCCAGAAGGAACTGCTCCGGTTATTCGTGCGTATATTCAGCATGGCATGTTTAATTTACCGCAACCGGTTAAGATGTATTATGTTGGACCCATGTTCCGTCATGATCGTCCGCAGCATGGGCGTTATCGACAGTTTCAATCATTCGGCTGTGAAGTTATCGGTGATGCAAATGCAATTGTTGATGCGCAACTGATTTTGATGGCTCATTTGTTTATTAAAGAGATGGGCATTGATGCGGTGGTTCATGTCAATTCGATCGGTACGCCTGAATCTCGTGCAAATTATAAGAATGCTTTGGTGAGCTATTTCAGAACGAAAAAGAGTAAATTATCTGAAGAAGATAAAAAGCGCTTGCTTAAGAATCCGATGCGTTTATTGGATTCAAAAGAACCCGGTATGGCCGAATTAAAAACTGAAGCTCCACAGATTGTTGATTGGTTAGATGAAGAATCAAAGACGCATTTTATGCGAGTGCTTGAATATCTTGATGAATTGGGCATTCCGTATCAAATGAATCCTCATTTAGTTCGTGGTTTGGATTATTATACGAAAACGGTATTTGAGATTTTTCCAAATTCGACAGATCAGGAAGCTGCCCAAGCGGCGATTGGAGGAGGCGGTCGTTTTGATGGATTAAGTGAATTACTGGGTGGACGTGCCACACCTTCGGCGGGTTTTGGTATTGGTCTTGATCGTTGTTTTAACCTTATTAAGGATCAGCAACCTGAAGTATCTCAGAATGTTGATGTATTTATCGCGCAATTGGGTGATCAGGGTCGTAAACGTGCATTAGCAGTATTTGAAGATTTGCGTAAAGGTGGTATCAAAGCAGGCGAAGCTTTTTCAAAAGATGCAATTAAGGCTCAGATGGAAATCGCTAATCGTCGACATGCTAAATTTGCAATCATAATTGGTCAAAAAGAAGTTTTAGATGGAACAGCCGTTTTGCGTGATATGGACTCTGGAACACAAGAGATTGTTGACGTTCGTAAGATTGTTCATGAACTCAAGAAAAAGCTACATAAAGCGTAATTATTGACATTACTTTCGAATTTCTTTATAGTCCTCTTTGTCGAACTCCTTTTAAGGAGAACAAATCTTGAAGGAAAGGTGGTTTAATCATTTCTTATGGCAGAAGTAAAACGTAAAAAAGGTGAGACGTTCGATGCCTTGCTCCGTCGTTTTCAACGTCGTGTTCAAGCGAGTGGAAAAGTCTTACAAGCGAAAAAAATTCGTTTCTTGAAAAAGGATGGAAGTCGTAACAAGCGTCGCGAAAGTGCCTTGTTCCGTGTTGCTAAGCGTTCTGAATACGAGTATCAACTTAAAACAGGACAATTAAAAGATGAGGTTCGTTCACGTCGGTAATAAAGAGCTTCCCAAACGGGAGGCTTTTTTGATAAACTATAAAAAACATTATGAAGACGCTTGAACAATTAGAGACTGATTTTAAAGAAGCAATGAAGGCGAAGAATGAATCAGCTCTTTCGACTATTCGTATGGCGCGAACGGCTATAAAAAATAAACAAATTGATGCGATGGGCAAAGAATTGACTGAAGAAGATGTTCAGGCAGTTTTACGTACCATGATTAAACAATATAAGGATGCGTTGCAAGATTTTGAACGAGCCGGACGAATTGATCTTGCGGATAAACAGCGTTTAGAAATTGAACTTTTGGAGAAGTATCTACCACCAGCGATGAGTGAAGAACAGATTGAAGCTATTATTCGTGAAGCAATTACGGAAAGTGGAATTACTCAGATTAAGGATATGGGAAAAGCGATGGGACTTGCAATGAAAAAAATTGGTGGTGGTGCCGACGGAGTTCAGGTAAGAGAACTTCTTAAGAAGTTGCTCTCGTAAGAGAGTGATTTTTAGTATATACTTATTTCATACGCATCTTGCGTGTTACCAACATGCGGAATATTCTTTTGTCCCTTTTCATGATCCCTATTTTGGGATTTAGTTTTATGGTTTCGACTGTTTCGGCGCAGTCGGTTGCTGATGCACAAAATAATGCACAAATTGTTGCTGAAGCGGCAGGAGTTGGAAATACCGATTTAGTGACTATCATTAGTCGTATCGTGTATATCTTTTTAGGTTTTCTTGGGGTCATTTTTTTGATCTTAATGTTGTATGCCGGATATTTATGGATGACGGCAGCTGGAGATGATAAGCAAGTGCAGAAATCAAAAGATACTATTCGACAAGCCGTTATTGGTCTTTTGATTACTGCATCAGCTTTTGCAATTACTAATTTTATTTTCGGTTTATTAAATGGACAGAGTTTTTTTGGAGGAGGGAGCAGTGGTAATGGAAACTATAGGACAAAGCCAGGCGGCTTGGTTTTGAGTTCTGGTTCATTAGGTGGTGGAATTATCGAATCACATTTACCAATGCGAAATGCAACAGATGTTCCTCGGAATACGTCGATTATTATTACATTTAAAGAAGCGATTAAACCAGAATCTTTTATAGAAGGTTGGACGGATGCGACGAGTAACACCGCTCATGGATTGAATGATACTAATATAAAGATTTACCCAACAACTGTTGGTGAATCGGCGAAATTAACGAGTGCGACAGCCCGTGTCACTTTTTTAGATGATTTAAAAACTTTTGTTATTCGACCTGTTGAATATTTAGGAAATCCGATAAAGAAAACCGGATATACTGTTGAATTGAAGGGTGGGACGTTTGGTATCCAAAAAATGAATGGCGGAGCTGCGTTTTCCGGAGCGTTCACTTCAGGTTATATTTGGCCATTTGAAGTTTCGACTGTTGTTGATTTAGTTCCTCCTAAGGTCGTTGATGTCGTTCCGGTTCAAGCTGGTTTATATGCCCGTAATGTTGTGATTCAAATTACTTTTGACAAAGCAATGGATCCGACGGCAGTGAGCGGTAAAACAGCTGATGGTTTTTCAAATATTGAAATTTTATCAACCTCGGCAGGAGGTGGGACTCCAGGTGCGGTTGCCGGTTCATTTGTGATTTCAAATCAATATCGAACAGTTGAATTTACAACAGAAGAAAAATGTGGAACGAATTCATGCGCTCAAGAAGTATTTTGTTTACCGGGAGATTCTTCAATACAAGTTGTCGCAAAAGCAGCGACTTTGGCGAATGCGGATAGTCCTCAAGCTGAGTTAACAAGTAATGGGTACAATGGAATTGTGAGTGTGGCAGGGAACTCTTTAGATGGTAGTAAGGACGGAAAAGCGGAAGGTCCGCCAGGAGATAATTATTCGTGGCAATTTGGAACAACTGGTGATGTCAAACTGACACCACCACGGATCGAGGCAACAATTCCTAGTTCCGATCCACAAACTGGTTTGAATTCAAATATACCGCTTGATTTACCGTTTGAAGTAAAGTTTGATACTCGTTTACGTTCGTCGTCATTGAATACGCAAACGATTATGCTTGATGCACATGGAAAAGACGAGACAAGAGTTGATTCTTTTTGGTGGACTGTGGCTATGAGTTTATTAAATCAAGATGGGACTACCTTTGATCCGAAACAGCCGAATGCGGTTGATCCTCCAAAGTCTGGTGCATTTATTCAACATCGTGTTTTTCTGCCATCTGGTAAAACTTTTCAAGATTTAAATTTTTACGATCCATATGTGTTTCACGGTGTTCAAGATGTTTATCAAAACTGTTTTAACCCTGCGGCAAAGTGTGGGTCTTTGGATTATTCAGACATGCTGACCCAGGGTCCTAATTGTTGTAATAGTCAGGCTACTAAAGGTGAGTGTAAAACTTTGCTTCATCCGTAATTATTTACCTTCATGCTCCGTCGCTTTCTTCTCCTTATCGCACTCGCTCTTCCATTGTTTGGCGGATTGAGCGTTTCAGCTTTGCCTGTACAAGCACAGGTTACTACCGGACTTGAGGAAGTGGGTCAAACAATTAAATTACCAAGTACTGACCCACGATTGATCGTTGTTCGTATTATTAATATTGCGCTTGGACTAATTGGGATTATTTTAGTTTGTTTAATTTTGTATGCTGGATTTTTGTGGATGACTTCCGGAGGAAAAGAGGATCAGATTAGCCGCGCAAAACAGATTCTTCGAAATGCAATTATTGGTCTAATTATTATTTTATCGGCGTGGGCAATCACTAAGTTTGTTATTGAGCGTTTGCTTGGCGCTACATCAGGTGATGGCGGCGGTGGTTTTGGCGGTGACTCAGGTTTTGGTGGCGGTTTTGGCGGTGGTTCAAGTTCAGCACGATTTCAGGTTCAAGCTATCTCTCCGAAAGGAACGGTTTCTATACGGAATGTTGAAATTAAAATGTTGTTCACTAAACCAGTCGATGATCAGACTGTCAGTGGAATCAACATAAAAACCGTTGACGGAACGAATGTACCCGGAACACTTCAGACGAACGGAGCCTTGGTTACATTTACACCTGAGGCAGCTTGCCCTGCACCAAATCAAAGTCGCAAATGTTTCGATGCGGATCAAACATTTACCGTAACGATTCCTACAGCGGTTAAATCTTTATCAGGTCAAAGTTTGATTTGTTCGGCTTCTTCTCCATGTACAGCGACATTTACAACGGGGAATGTTGTTGATGTTCAAGCTCCAAACGTTACGTTGACGTATCCCTTTTCAGGGATGTCAGTTTCGGTTAATTCGATTCAGTTGATTCAGGCTGCGGCAACGGATGATTCTGGAGTTTCATTGATTGAATTTTACGATGCAGCGGGTAAGATTGGTATTGATGCCGCTTCAGGAACTCCAATGTCGTTTAACGGAAAAACTGATTGGGACACGGCAGGAACAAATTTTGGAGAACATACATTGTCAGCGGTGGCACATGATATCGATGCTAATACGTCGACCAGCAGTCCGGTCACGGTAGTTATTCGTTCGGAACATTGTTTTAATGGTCAACAAGATGAAGGAGAAACTGGCTTGGATTGTGGTGGAGATCCGCAATCATCGGATTATTGCGGTGCTTGTTCCGGTGGGAGCTGTAGTCAAAACTTTGAGTGTTCTTCTGGTTTTTGTCAGGGATCTATTTGTGTGGCACACCCGGTTATCAGTTCGATTGATCCGATAAACGGAAAACCTGGTACTTTTGTTACTATTAAGGGAACAAATTTCGGGTTTACTGAAGGTGAAGTTGTCTTTTTAGGAAATCCGAGTGATGCAAGTGATGATAAAATCGCTAAAGCTCCATTGCAATGCGTTTCCGATACAGGAAACTGGGGAAATACTCAAGTTGTCGTTGCAGTTCCTGAAGGCGCCGGAAATGGTCCAATTCAAATTAAAAATGTTTCAAGCGGTTTAGTCGATTCAACTGATGATGCTATCGGTCCAAAGATTCTTGATTTTGTTGTTGATGACACCGTTCATCCTGGGTTGTGTGCATTAAAACCAAATACCGGCATTCCAGGAACTGAAATAGAAGCTCGAGGATTGGATTTTGGTACAACTGCTGCGAAAGTTGTATTCGGTAAATTGGAACTTACGAATGTTATCCAATGGACGACGTCTGCTGTTCGTTTTAAATCACCTGTCACAAATTCTGGTATTCAATCGGTCACGATTAAAACATCAGCCGGAGAAAGTAATCCTGTTGATTTTTTGGTTATTGATAAAAATTTAGGTGCCCCACCGGTTATTGCGAGCTTAAGTCCTGATGCTGGACCAAAACAAGAATATGTAACGATTTTGGGTAAAAATTTTGGTTATTCAAAAGGCTTTGTATTATTTACAGATCCTGTTCAACAACTTGAAGCAATAGGTGACACGAGTTTTCCTGCAGCTTGTGCAAATGGTTTTTGGAGAGATGACAGTGTCATTATTAAAGTTCCTCAATTATTTAAGAATAGTCAGGTGATGGGTAATGGTGTGTATAAAGTCTCACTTAGACGCGCGGATAATGCATTGTCGAATTCAATGGATTTTACAATTCAAGATGGTAATCCAAAGCCTGGTATCTGTTCTTTGAATCCAGCTATCGGTCCTGAAAAGACAACGGTAAAGATTGAAGGTGAAAGATTGGGTACCGAAAAACCACTCGTCTTTTTTTCAGCAGCGAAGGGAGAAACGGTTCAATCAGTTGTGGAAGATAATTTTACTGATTTAGTAACGAATACTATAGTTCCAAAATTTGCCATTACAGGTTCGATGTCGGTAAAAGTGCAGGGTCAAGAATCAAATAAGGTGAATTTTCAAGTTTTAAATTGTAATCAAGCACCGGGCATTTGCGGTCCAGAAGATTCTTTTCAATGTTGTCCTACTGGAGCTTGCAGACCGGCAAGTGAGTCATGCGGAGTTGCGTCTTTGAGTGCTCAATATGCTTGGCAGGCATCGACTGGAATTATTCCAATTGCTCCACGTGTTATTGAAGAATGCCGACCTGACCTTGATCCTACACCTTATCCATCACCGTCACCGTGGATGGGTCGTGCGGGAGGTGATCAAGCTCCGACGGATTCAGCTATACAAGTTCGTTTTTCACGTGTATTGAATGCGTCAACGGTTGTTTCGTCGAATTTTCTTTTGTTAAAGTGTACAGGTACCGGATCAGATGCCTGTGCTACAACTGAGAGTGTTCCTTATTCTGGTTTGAATTTGATTCATGCCGGGAACACACAAGATATTGTTAAATTTAATAAGAATACCGCTTTGGAAAAAGATACGACGTATCTTGTTCAAATTTTAGCGAATGTGAAAGCGAATGGACCGGATGGAGCTATGATGGAAGTTAGGAAGGAATGTGGCGTGACAGCAACAAAAGCTGATATAGGATATTGTTTTCGTTTTAAGACGCGTAATTCGGATGAACCAAGTAAGATACATGATGTAAACTTGGCACCAAATCCTTATGAAATGCATGATGTGGGTGAAACAACGAATTATCTAGCAAGTCCGGTTAATTCAGATGACAAATGTATTTATGTCGAATGTTCAACTAAGCAGTGGAGTTGGTATACAGGGAGTTCGGAAGCCAGTGAGGATAATCGAGCTTCAATTTCAAAAAATCCAAATCAGAATTTGCAAGGATGTGTTCAACAAGGTGTAGCTTTGAAAGAAACGGGAGATGTACCGGTTGATGTGAATGCAAAATTACTTCAATCTTCTCCTGTTGTTGGAACGGCTAAATTATTTGTTCGGTTTCTTCCACCGCGTGTTTTAGCTTATGGACCAAATTGTGATTTAGCTTGTACGAATGCATTAATTTGGGCTAATTTCAGTACCACATTGGATCTATCAAGTGTTACAACGTTAGGAAACATTGTGGTACACCGTTGTTTAAATGAACAATGTAATCCAGCGGATTTTACAGCGCCAATTGCGCTTAAAGCAGTTTCGTTGGTAGCTCCTTCGGGTGATACGAAACTTCGTAGAATTGAAATTGAACCGCAAGTAGTAATGACGCCTGGTGCTTTTTATCACGTTTTGCTTCGTGGAGGCGCAGGACAATCAAATGGAATTAAAGGCTTGAACGGTGTTCCGATGGATGGCTTAAATACGGCAGATGGATTTGCATGGAAGTTTCGGGTTAAACAAGAACCTGATGCGTACTGTGTGGCTGATCGAGTTGAAGTTGTTCCAGAAGAAAAATTTGAATCCCGAGTTGGGACTTCACAGTTATTTAATGCGACTCCTTACGGTGTAACGGATGCTTGTAGCGCGACAGGGCAAGCATTAGTTCAAACAACTCAAGCGACATGGAATGTTACAGATCCTAAAGTTGCTACTTTGTGGAAAAAAGGAAATGTAAATACCGGTGGAGTATTACCGGAAGGATGTTCAGGTTCTTGTTTGCTTGCCGGTGCACCATTATCAATTAAGGATAAAACGGCAGTGTGTGGTAATGGCACTATAGAAACAACAAACACAGCTTATTGTAAAAATGGAAAAACTCCAGCTGGTGATGCTTGTTTTCTGCTGGCGGCAGGTGCGAATGGCGGTGAAGAATGTGAACCTGGCGTAGGCATTTTGGGTGCCAAATGCGATTCGACTTCATGTTTAATTTTAGCCGATCCAGGATCAAGTACTTGTGGAAACGGAATCGTTGATCCACAAAAAGGTGAAGAATGTGATTATGGACCTACTTGTGTTGGTGCTTCATTGCCAACAAATGGTGCACCTGCGGTCCCTGAGTTTGCGACTTGTTTATTACAAACACAAAAAGATGCTTGTATTGCTGCCGGAGGAGAGTGTAAATTGCGACAGTTTCGTGGATGTAGCGAAAGCTGTAAACACTTGGGTGCATTAGCAGGTTTAAGTTCATGTGGAAATTATGATGTTTTAGGTGATGGTAAAGATTGTGATGACGGAAATTCCGTTTCAGGAGATGGATGCAGCGCAATGTGTTTGCATGAAGGTTCGAAATCAAAGAGTGTTTTGTACGCTGTTTGTGGAAATCTTAAACTAGAACCTGGTGAGGCTTGTGAAGCCACCGGAGTTGATGCGCAAAACAATGCTATTTTTCCTGCCGGATGTAACGTTAAAACATGCTTGCATACAGGTGTTGCGTTTTGTACATCAGTTGGTCAATTAAATTGTTGTGGAAATTCAGTACCAAATGAACCAGGTAAAGACTGTGATGACGGAAATTCTGTTTCTGGAGATGGGTGTAGTGAAGCATGTTTGTATGAAGGATCATCACCTTATTATGTGGATGCATTCGGTAAACCAGCACCAAGTTTTTGTAGTGACGGAATAAAAGCAAGAGGCGAACAATGTGAAGCAATTCAATCCGGTGATTCTTTTATTGATCGGACACAATTAGCTTCGATAGTTGGAGATGCAGAAACTGATTCAAATGGATTAATGAAGACAGATATCACTGCAAACGTTGAGTCGAAAGATGGAAAAGCGGTGTATGGGTTACAATGCGGTTTTACTGATGAGGCGAGTTGTGAGGCTGGTTTTGGTTTGGATGACGTTGGTTGTTGTAGACCAAGACCAAGTGTCGTTACACCATACCCACCAAAAAATGCCATAAATGTTTGTCGTAATGTTTTGATTAGCGGCGCTTTTAACGAAGAAATGCGAGCTGCAGTTGCTATAAGTAATTTTGAAATTACTGAAGACGTTGGAGTTTCGGCTGACTGCCCGCAAGGTACTTCTGAGGTCTTAGTGTTGAAGTCATACAAGGCTGATTTTTGGGGTGGAATGCAAAAACGATGGGATTCGTTTGTTGCTTGGTTGACCGGAGAACCGGTTTATGCAGAAAAATGGTGCAAAGGTGGTGTAACGGGTCAATTAAAATCGGCCGGTGATAAAGACAGTAAATTATTTACTTTTACCTTGGATCAAGCGCTGAAACCTAATACGCAGTATCGTGTTCGATTTTTTGGCGATCAAGATTTGACAGATAATAGTGATAAGAAAAATAGGCAAGGCGTCATGACTGCAAAAGGTGTTGTTCAGAAGTTTGAATCTTTTTCCAATGGTGAATTAACTTGGACATTTAAAACAGGAAATCAGGTTTGCGCTGTGAATCAAGTTGAGATCAGAGATACGACGTCTCCGAATGATCATCCGTTTTTGTTTGTGAATCCAAATTATGAAGTTGAGACTCGTGCTTTTCAGGCAAATGCACAATCAATTCAAAATGGTCAGGCGATACCGTTGTCGCCTGTCCAGGGTTATGATTGGAAATGGGATCATTGGACTTCAAGCGCCGAATCAAAAAAGATTGTCATGCTAGCAACTGATTTGGGATTGGATAAAATTCAATCGACAAGTGATGCAACATTTGTTTCAGGAAAGATTAACGGTACATCGATTTTAACGGCTCGTATGAAGGTGGAAAATGATACGATCAATACTCCGTCTTCGAAAGATTTGGCGATTGAAGGAGTTGCGCCGGTGTCGGTTTTGGCTTGTCAAAATCCATGGCCAGCTTTAAATGGCGTCGCTACGGCACCATTTAGAGACATGGCTAATTCGCCAAGTAAGGCTGATTTATCGAATGCCTCTCAATTAGTAGGAGATCCTTTTGCATCACCGATGAATTTTCTCATGATGTATTGTCGTGATGACGGCAGCGCAACTACTGATTCGGATGATTTACCCGCAATGGATATTACATTTGTTCCAAAGACGTTTAATGATGTAAATAAAGGTATTATTCGTCAATATTTATTGACTTATCCGGATTCTGTTCCAGGCTTAAAACAAGATGGTATTGGTATTCGTGTTTATCAAAATCCATTACATTTATCACCGGAAGAATGGTATGCGGCGCAAGGGTTTAGCAGTGAGGATATTGAATTAAGTTTAGTTGATGGATACCCTGCTTTGATCGATGGAAATACAATTTACATAGCTATTTCGAATCGTCCGGGTGTAGAAAGTAAGATTTATTCTAATATCTTTGTATTTTCATTTAATCCGAATGCAGAAAAAACGACTCAAGTTATCGCAAAACAATTACTGGAATCAATGACATTTAATATTAATGTTTTGCAACAGGGAAATGTTTGTTTAAATGAAGCGACAAATGATCTTTTTGCGAAACCTGAATTTAATGATGGTAGACCGATTAGATGTAATACTGACTGGGATTGTTTGACATTTGGCAATGAAACAGTTTCATGTGAAAGTCAAAAAGCGAAATTAGCACGAGATACTATTCGAATTGGAGATTTTTTCCGAATGGCGAAGAATTTAGAGAAAGGAAAGATTGACATTAGTGTCAATTATCCAAGCTTGAAAACCGGAACCTTTTTACCAGGACAAACTAATTCTCTTTGGTCATCGTGGACATCTGAGATGGGTGGAATTTTAGGGGGTGCAGTTGATCCAATCAATCGGATGATTGCCTGTGGGCGTTGTGAAAAATCCATTAGTACGCCATGTAGTTCAAATGCAGATTGTCCTACAAACGAAGCGTGTCGTGGTGGTCGAATAGACTCTTCAAATCAATTTGTTTTTGATGACAATGTTGATCCCGCTTCTTGTTGGAATAAAACTGAAGGTAGTTTTTCTTGTCCTCGAATCGGTGCCTTACCAAGTAGCGTTTCACGTTTATACATGTACCGAGCATTAAATACTGGTAAGCAGTATGAGTTGGGTGCAGAATTTGAAATACCTCCGACAAATGTAAATTCTTGGTGGGATATGCCTTTACCAAATGCGGATTATCGATGTTTTACAGAAGATGCTGCACGAGGAAGAATTTGTGCGGGCGAAGGTTTAGCCGGAGATAAATCATGTCGTGTTTGTTCTAATCCGTTAAATTGCTTTAAGTGTGTTAAGTCCGGTGTAGAATGTGCCCCAAGTGACGCAACTGCATGCAGTACCGTTGCCGGAGATTCATGTGGTGAAGTGCCAACGGTATCAGGCGTTTGTCAAAAAACAGGTGGTAATTTTAAATATTCAGATATTTGTAAAAATACATTGTTTGGTCAAACTGGTGTTTGTGGTGATGGAATTGTGCAACAAGGAGAGGTTTGTGAAATCGGTCAAACGAAACAGACGACCGAATCATGTCCTGCAAATCAAAGTAAGTTACAAATTTGTTCAAGTACTTGTCAGGGATATCAAGATGATCCAAAAAATCCAAGCTGTACGGATGTTGTTCAATGTGGAAATGGAAAGATTGATAGAGTATGTACATGGACAGAACCTGGTTCACCGATTAATCAAAGTTGTGTAAATGATCAAGGATGTGTGTACAAAAAAACGATAAATAGTGATCCAGTAACTATACAAGGTTCCTGTGTTGCAAAAGAAGTATGTGATGACGGTGTCTTAAATGGTTCTTATGCACACTGTAACCCATCTTGTAGCGGATACGATAAATTTTGTGGAAATGGAAAAATTGAACCAGGAGAATTGTGTGATGAAGGATCAAAGAATGGTGTTTGGAATGAAAGTTGTGCACTTGATTGTAAGGGTCCTGGACCAAAATGTGGAGATAAACAAGTGAATGCTAATGAACAGTGTGATGGAAATTCGCAAACTGATCCTAGCGCTATCTGTAGTTCAGGTATGCCTGGTAAGCTGTGTCAAACTGATGCAGATTGTTCTGTACCTGGTTCGGCAGGGACTTGTGGTGGTGGTCAATCCATTGTTGTTACACCAGCAAATAAATATTCTGTTGTACCTGGACCAATGTATCAATCATGTGTCGGAAAAACTGTTACTGATCAATTAGGTGCTGTACGCGATACACAACATGTTCGAGGTTGTGCAGATCCATCAGCAGCAAATAAATGTCAGTATCTTGATTGGTCGCCTTGTGTTGCGATCGGTTCTTGCGGCGATGGTATCTTAGATGAAGGTGAAAAATGTGATGATGGAAATACAAATAATAATGATAGTTGTACGAATATATGTCAGCAGAATTCATGTGGGGACGGTTATGTTAATTCAGGAGTCGAAGAATGCGATAATGGGGCAGATAATGGCAAGGTTAAATGTAATGCTGAATATGGTTCATCGTGTTTAGATTGTAATAATTCTTGTAAATTATTGGCCGCACAGGGAGGTTTTTGCGGAGATGGTATAAAAAATGGATCAGAACAATGCGATGGTAATACACCGGTCGTGCAGGCTGGAAATTGCCCAGCAGGGACTCCAGACTACTTATGCGAGGCAATTTTTCCTACTGTTTGTATGAATCAACCTTGTTTGGATTCAAAGGTTCAAAGTGTTTCTTGTTTAGCTCTTGGTTACGATTTTTCATCGAACCCGCGTAATCCAAGAATTATTGGACCGGCTACTCCTCCTGAAGGTGTTGAGATTAGTTCTGAATACAAGAGCAGTTCATGTGGTCCGCTTGTCGGAATGACTTGGCCGGTTTTCCAGATGTATAAAGAATGTGCCGGTTTATCTTGTAAGAAAATGATAGTTCCAGGGACAGTGCCGCCACATGAAGCATTTATGAATGTATGGGATTCATCAAATATTCCGTTGACCTCAGGTGATTTTTGGAAATGCGTCGCACAAAAAGGACCTAAGTACAATATTTCTGTTAAATCTGATGATAATGTTCAAAAACCAATGTGTGGATTATCTTGTTCATTTTCAGGATGTGGCAAGTGTTCCGATTCTTCAGGCAGTGGAGTGATTAAGGGGTATGTGTACGATGCTGTGTATCAACAAGTAGTACCAAATGCACGTGTGAGTTTAATGAGTAAAGGTATAAAAGTAGATGAAATGTACACGAATGAAGATGGGTATTTTACATTCGGTGTCTTAAATACTCGCTCAGAATGTAATACGTATCGTTTAGTTATCGATATGTATCAGGATAATCCGTGCACTGATGTTTCTGTTAATAAAGGGGGTGGCACAGCTAATTGTCGTCGACAAGTAAATTCTCCGTATACGTATCCGCTCACAATCGACGAGGGTGTTTTAGGTGGGTATTTTCCGTTTACTTCCGAAACATTCAGTGTGAATACTTTTGATGAAGTGTTCCACGCAAATCAAGCTGAGCCAGCTCATGTAAATATTTTTCCACGACCAGCTTATGGAGATGCCTATGCAGCTGTTTTCTGGAAGAACGGATTCATTCCAAGTTTTTTCAGTCTACACACAATTTTGCCGAAAACATATGCTTTCAGTTTACCAGTTGATGATGCTGGTCAGGGGTATTGTTCATTTTCAAGTGATCCAAATGGAAAATGTAATAATAAACTTCGATCCCAATTGTGTTCGTATGATAATCGACCGGATGGATTTTCTGCTTGTTCAAGAGACATTAATCCGCGTGCTATCGGATATTGGGATCGAACGCAATTACCATTTACACGCATGATCTGTATTCATCCACCTGGCGATAGAACATTTGGTTGGAATTATTCTTCTAGTGAAGGTGGATCGATTAATGATTGCCCGATTGAAGGTACAACTGCGTGTTTAATGAACTGTACTCAAGAAAACAAAAAAACTGGACAACAGTGTAAGGATTTTTGTGGATTGGGGATTAATTCTCTCGGAGAGAGTAATATTTTCTTGAAAGGTCAACGAATAGGTCAATCAAATTGTTCAGAGCTTCCGCAGTGGGAATCGTGTTATGGTAAGAATCCTCCTTTTACGAGTTTCATAAATTATAAACAATTTTCTATTAATAATCCTACTAATGAACCAATACGTTTTGTTTGGCAAGGTGACGGAAGCGAAGCTACTTCATTAGCGAAGCAAGGAGGAGTCGTTTATCTGGCAACGGCTGATTTATTGACAAAAGTGACTCCTGTTTCTTCGGTGACGGGTGCGCTCCATATAGCTGATTTGAATCCATCTACCGGTAATTTTGAAGTAATCAATCAAAATAAAGGAGCTGATATGCATACACAAGGTCAAGCATGTTATTCCTATGCGTATCAATGCAATCAATATTCTACACCTGAACTTCAGAAACTTAATTGGTAAAAAATTCCTTATGAAACATCGTTTACTTATCACATTCGGAATCATTTTTACTTTTATAATGCTTATTGGCATTGTGTGGTTTCTTCGTGTAAGGAATACACCGGAAGCGGATTTCTTACCGATTAAAGGGACGGGCATTCGTAACAGCACAAAACCCCAAGAAAAAAAGGGTGTTTCCAATACAGGTAATTCGAGAGATAATGGATATGTTCCAGTTCCGTATGATCAGTTGCCACATGGTCCGCCACCACAAAACCCATCCGTTGTAATTCCTACGAAATTGCCAGTTGGTCAACCGATTTTAACGCCGGATGGATTTGTACAGTCTAAGTAATTATTTGTTTTTTATCGTACTAATATGTTTGATTCAACACCTTCAAATCTCCCCATCGAACCAGCCCAGACTCCGTCATCCGCACCTCCGCGTGATCCACAACCAGTACCACGAGCACAATCAATTCAAACACCGAAGCCAGTATTAGGAAATGAAACAGGTGTGCGCGAACCGGAAGATATTTTTTCGAATGTACCCGATGCATCTATTGATACTCGTTCTTCAAGTACTCTTGAAAATACATCGGTGGAATCACAGAATCATTCCGGTCGTTCGGTGGGAAAGATTATCATTGGTGTGTTTGTTGTTTTATTGTTATTAGGTGGAATTGGGGGTGGGGTGTATTACATGCTTGTCATTCGTCCGGCTGCTGAAGAAGAAGCTCGTGCAATTGCTTTAACGAAAACAACAAATACATCAACAAACCAAGTCGCTCAACCGTTGGTGAATACGCCCCCAGTTACGGAAACAAATCCAATACAAGAAAATACGAATTTGAATTCTATTGAAAATACGGATGCAAGTAATACACAATCGCCGCCAAGTGCACCGCCAAACATTCCACCACCGACGCCAATTGTCCCACCACCGGTCGTTGATACCGATACTTCGTTGTCACCACCATCAATACCTAATTTTACTTCTACGACGGATACTGATGGTGATGGCTTGACGGATGCAGAAGAAACGATTTTAGGGACAAATTTGACAATCATTGATACCGATAATGACGGTTTTTCAGATTCAGCAGAAATTGGAGATTTGTATAATCCTCTTGAAAAAGCGGGAACAATCATGTCTTTAGCTTCGATCAAGGTGGTGCGTTGGGCAGGTGTAACCTTTTTGATGCCTGTCGTATGGAATTTAATTGATCAAACGGATGTGACAGCAACGATACAAACACAAGGTGGTGATAGATTTATCTTATCTATGTATGATGGAGGGGTTGCAAGCTCAATATTAGGAACTACTTTGACTACAAAAAATGAGTTTCAGGCTATTCTTGGTGAAAATGGTCTTTCAGGCGACGTAAAATTACCAAAGACACGATTCGTGTTAACTCCGGCTGATCCTATGATGACACCGGCGTTTCGTACGTTGATTCGCATGATCATTCAATCTGTTCGTATAGCTCAGTAATATTTTTCATATGGCCGAAGCACCTTTACTAAATGTACAATCATCTCAGACTGTTACGACAGAGCCTGAGATTCATGTGATCCCCGAGGCTTTTTATGGTGCTGCCTTAAAAGCAAAAATTCCAGACCCTACAAAAAAAACAGAAGGTTTAACGCATCCCCCGGCGCGTCACGGTGTTTTCATTGTGATCGGAGTTCTAGTATTATTTTTGATTGCGGGTGGTGTTGGAGTTTATTTCTTTCGAGATACGCTTTTTCCGAAGCCGGTCATTCAACCGCCGGTTACACAGAAACCTCCGGATGTTCCGCCTCCTGTTGTAGCGCCTGAAGCCCCTACAAATTTGACGGTTACGTCGACTAATCCTCAGACTGCGAGTTTGATGTGGGTCGATAATGCTTCATCCGAGTCCGGATTTCGTATTGAACGTGCTGAAAACGATGGAACTTTTGTTGATTTGACCAGCCTACCTCCGAATAGCACATCGTACATCGATGCATCAGTTCAAGCAGGAAAAAACTATCGTTATCGAGTAAGCGCTCGTAATTCAGGCGGGGAATCGCCAGTAACCATAGAAGTCGCAGTGACGATTCAATCATTGCCGCCGCCAGCACCTCCGGCTCCAAAATTACCTCCTGCCGGATTGGATACTGACTCTGACGGATTAACTGATCTTGAAGAAGCATTACTTCATTCAGATCCGAAGAATCCAGATACCGACAATGATGGTTTTTTGGATGGGAATGAAGCTTTTCATTTATATAATCCAAATGGACGTGCTCCAGCTCGATTATTGGACGCAAAACTTGTGAAGCAAGTTGATGCAAGTATCGGCTATTCTTTTCAATTGCCAAATGACTGGATATTTACTTTGACGATCAAAGATGGAAGTAAAGCGAGTGTAAAAACAGCCGGAAAAGAACATTTTGAAATATCAGTCGAAGATAATCCGAAACAATTAGCAATTTTGGATTGGTATTTGCAAAAAAATCCAAATGTTAAGGCTGAACATGTATTGAAATACAGAACCAAGCGTGGATATGAAGGTATTATTGGAGCCGATTTATTAACACGTTATCTACCATGGGGTGATAAAATTTTTGTCTTCAATTACGTGTTAGAAGGTGAACCATTTATTAATTATCAAACTTTGTTTTCACTCATGATGAACTCGTTGGAGTTACGTGGTTTGCCGCAATTGGCACCAAATGTGGTGTCAGCAGAACCATTGCCATTTGAACCTGCGGCTACTACGACAGGGGTTATTTCACAGCCTGAAGCAGTTACTTCAACAGAACCGGCAGCAACTACAACAAGTGTAATTTCGCAGCCGGAAGCAGTTAACTTCACAACAAGTACTGAATCGGGAAGCGTTTCTCCATAATTCACATGCTTGAAATAGTACTAATTGGGCGCTTGCCCTTACGTGTTGGACGGGAATTGCTTCAACGAGCTTGTCAAACAACAATTCGTTTAGCAAAAAAACACGTAAAAGGATCGGTTACGGTTACTTTCGTTTCCGATACAAAGATGCGCAGTTTGAATAAACAATATCGAAACCAAGATAGAGCTACTGACGTACTTTCTTTTTCAGAACCAGAAGTGCCCGGTATTCGACAGAGTTGGGGAGATATTTTTGTTTCAGTATCTTATGTGCGTGGAGAAGCAGCTCGTCGCGGCATACCTATAGAAGAAGAAATAGTACGTGTTGTTATTCATGGGATGCTTCATTTACTGGGTTATGATCACGCAACAGATGAAACGGAGATAGAAATGTTTACTCTTCAAGAAAAAGTACTTGCTAAGACGCTTCTTGTATGAACAAAGCCTTGATAGAAATCGGAAAAAGTTTTTCACATGCTTGGGATGGTCTTCTCACTGCTTTTCGTGATGAACGGAGTTTTCGTATACTAGTTGCCGCAACATTAGTTGTTTGTATTGCAATAACCGTACTTCCACTTGAGAGCTGGGAACGCATTTTATTGCTTATGGTCACGGCTACGATGCTTGTGTTAGAATTAGTAAACAGCATGGTCGAACGTTTAGTAGATTTAGTGAAACCTCGGCTTCATTCTTATGTGAAAGAAATTAAGGATTTGATGGCTGCGGCAGTTTTGGTTGCCGCAGCGTTCGCCGCGGTTATCGGAGCGTTAATTTTAGCTCCATATGTACACATTGTTTTAGGTCGTGTATGAAAGAACGATTACTCATAGGTCTTGATGTCGGTACAACTGCCATTCGACTTGCTGCAGGAAAAGTTTCTGTCGGTCAAGATCGGCGGTTGTCTTTGAATATCGTTGGTGGCGCCGAGGTAGCATCTCAAGGCGTTTCAAAAGGGAGTGTGAGTTCGATTGAAGACACTGTTTCCGCTATTTCAAGCTGCCTCGAACAGGCTGAGCGTGTTATTGGCGAGCCATTGGTTGAAGCCGCAGTTGGTATTGGTGGAACATATATAACTTCTCAAGATGCTCGGGGTGTTATTGGAGTTTCACGTACGGATGGTGATATTCGTGCGGAAGATGTTGCTCGTGCAATTGAAGCTGCGAAAACATTTGTTAATCCTGCAAATCAAGAAATTTTACATGTTTTACCGCGTAGTTTTAGTATTGATGGTCAATCCGGAATAAAGGATCCTGTAGGTATGCAAGGGATTCGGTTGGAAGTTGATGCATTAATTGTTCAGGGTTTGTCGAGTCATGTACGTAATTTTACGCGTGCCGTATTCCGCACTGGTCTTGATATTACGGAGCTTGTGTATGCGCCTTTAGCTTCCGGTGAAGCGATTACGACAGCACGACAACGTGAGCTTGGTGTTTGTGTAGTAACTATCGGTGGAGCAACAACCGGTGTTTCAGTTTATGAAAATGGAGAATTATTACGTGCGGTGACGATTCCAATCGGAGCAGATCATATCACAAATGATTTAGCGATCGGTTTGCGCGTTTCTTTGGAAACAGCTGAAAAAATAAAACGTGTTCATGGAACTGCATTTGCTGAGTCTGTTCCTAAACGATCAGGTGTTTTTGATTTGATTGATTACGGCGGCGATACAAGTGAAGAAGTTTCATTTCGTTTAGTGGCAGATATTATTGAAGCACGTGTTGAAGAGATGTTTGAAAAAGTAGTAATTGAATTGAGAAAAATCGATCGAGAAGGGTTGCTTCCATCCGGTATCGTTTTAACGGGAGGCGGCGCAAAGTTACCAGGGATGATAGAAGTTGGGAAAAAAATTATGCGCTTACCTTGTTCGCATGGCGTGTGTCATATTTCCAGTTCTTTACCTGAAATGATTCAGGATTCTGCTTTTAGTACTTCTTTAGGTTTGGTTCAGTGGCAGTTTGAACATGAACGTCGTGCGGCGGATGGAGTACCGATGTATGGGAATGTTAAATCGGTAGCGAGTAAAGGAGGGGAACTTTTAGGAAAAATTGGAAATCCGTTAAAGAAAATTTTTAAATCATTCATTCCATAATAGTTACTTGACGCACTGAAAGAGCTTCGGTATGCTTCTTTTGAAGACTCAAATTGTGGCTTAATAAAGCGGATTATGAGTCATTATCGTATTCATTATTATGGCTGAAATCAGACCTGAAATTGAAACTTTTGCTAATATTAAAGTTGTTGGCATTGGCGGTTCTGGTGGATCCGCCGTTAATAGAATGGTCGCATCTAAAATTCGTGGTGTGCAATTTATTGCCATGAATACGGATGTCCAGGCTTTGCATTATTCTCAAGCTGCAGTAAAACTTCATATTGGAAAGACAGTTACACGTGGTTTAGGTGCCGGTATGGATCCTGAGATCGGTTCACGTGCTGCCGAAGAGAGTCAAAATGAAATTCGTGAAGCTCTCAAAGGAGCGGATATGGTTTTTATTACGTGTGGTTTGGGTGGAGGTACAGGCTCAGGTGCAGGTCCGAAAGTAGCTGAAATTGCGAAAGAAATGGGAGCATTAACGGTTGCGGTTGTTACTCGTCCATTTATTTTTGAAGGTCAGCAAAGAAAAGTGGTTGCTGATGCAGCGTATGATCGTTTTTGTGATGTTGTTGATACGATTATTACCATTCCGAATGATCGTGTATTGCAAATTATTGATCGTAAAACATCTTTGCTGGATGCGTTTGAAATTGTTGATGATGTATTACGTCAGGGTGTGCAAGGTATTTCAGAACTGATTACTGTTCCAGGTTTGATTAATGTTGATTTCGCAGACGTGAGATCGATTATGGCGAATCGAGGCTCGGCTTTAATGGGTATCGGACGCGGCAGTGGAGAAAATCGATCCGCAGAAGCAGCGAAGGCTGCCATTGCATCACCTTTGCTTGAAGTCTCGATTGATGGTGCAAAAGGTATTTTGTTTACGATTACTGGCGGTTCTAATTTGGGAATGTATGAAGTGTCTGAAGCGGCCAAGGTAATTACGCAATCGGCTGATACAACGGCAAAAATTATTTTTGGAGCAATTATTGATGAAGCGATGAAAGACGAGGTGAAAGTTACGGTTGTAGCAACCGGTTTTGATGGACGTAGTGGTGGACCAAAGAAAAGTGGTATTGGTTCAGGAGTTTTGCATTCAAATACGACATCGGCTCCAGTGCATCAACCTTCAGCATACCAAGCTCCATCTTATCAAGCCCCTTTTCGTCCCGCGGAACCGCTTGAATCTGTTTCATTTGCCGCATCACGTTCCGTTCAACAACAACCGACTGTACGCCAAAATGTTTCAACAGAGCGCAGTGTCAATCAAGGAATATCAGCGCAAGAAGCGTATCATGCATCTTTGAATTCTCGTATGAGTGCGACTATGACACCCGCTCAAGTACAGACTCAGACGCCGCAACAACAGGTATTTCAAAAAGATGAATATGAAAAAGACGTTGATGATGAAGTGGAATCGGATGTCTTACCAGAACCTCATTCTGCGCCAACTCCTGCGCCAGCAGCGCGGCAACCACATGTTCAAGCCCCGCAATATGCTCCGACTTCAACACAAAGACCAACACCAACCGTGATGAGCAATCGCTCGGCAGTGAAATCTGATGAGGAAGAATTGGAAATACCAGCTTTTATTCGTCGAAAAATGATGTAACTCCGGTATGTTTTGTCCGGTATGCAATCATGAAGAGACAAAAGTTATTGACTCTCGTTTATATCCTGAAGGTGATGGGGTAAGACGCAGACGCGAGTGTGTGTCTTGTAATTATCGATTTTCAACAAGTGAAGCGGTGGAATTGCTTGATATTACGGTGATTAAACGAAATGGACGTCGTGAACCATATGATCGAGCTAAAATTGAACGGGGTTTGCGACATTCGCTTGAAAAACGCCCATTTACGGAAAGCTCGTTTCGTAGCCTTTCTTCCGCCATTGAACGAGATATTCAGAGATTAAAGACATCTGAAGTGACTAGTATGCAATTAGGGGATGTTGTTATGGAGCGTTTAAGGACGTTTGATAATGTGGCTTTTATTCGGTTTGCATCGGTTTATCGACAGTTTGAAGACGTTGCTTCTTTTTCAAAAGAGTTAGAAGCACTTGGTTTATCTAAAGGTAATAAAAGAACACGTTAAAAATGTTATACTGTTCGTATGGAGGATCGTCGTGTTTTTTTATTTGCATCCCAACTGGCTATTTGCGCGACGGTATCCGCACTTATTGCTTTTTTGGTCGCATATAATGTTAGGCAAACACCATCGGTGGCTTCTGTGCAGGCACCACCTCTTGTTGTTTCTATGCCACCAGATATCCCTGATGTTGTGTCTGCCGTTCAGCCTTCCATAGTAGCGGTGGATGTTGCGGTAGATGAAGAGTTTGTTCCAAAACAATTACTTGACACTTTACCTGAACCTGATCTTTCTGAAATACATGATGGGGTCAGGCGTGTGAGTTCCGGCTCCGGTTTTTTTGTTACCGAGCAAGGTTTGGTTGTTACAAATCGACATGTGATAGATATTCCGGATGTTCCTGCAAATAAACATCATATTTCAATCGTATCGCATGGTGGTCAGAATTTTGATGCCACTGTTACGGCAATTGATCCTGTTCTGGATATTGCTTTTTTGTCGGTTTCATCAACACGAGGAATTCCGTTTCCAATTTTAAGTTTTGCAAGTAGTAGTCGTTTGCGGGTTGGAGAAACGGTTTTAGCCGTTGGAAATGCATTGTCTGAATTTCCAAATACGGTAACGCGTGGAGTCGTTTCTGGATTGAATCGACGTATTTTAGCTGAAGATGATTTTGGTGAAGAAATGTTGGAAGAAGCTATCCAAACTGATGCAGCGATCAATCCTGGCAATTCTGGCGGTCCTTTGCTGAATGTTTATGGAAAAGTTGTCGGAATGAATACTGCGGTAGCAATTGACGGTCAATCTTTAGGTTTTGCGCTTCCAAGCGATGTATTGTTACGCAGTATCGAAAGCGTAAAATTATATGGACGTGTTATTCGTCCTTTTTTGGGCATTCGATATGAATTACGTGAAGAAGGAGGTGCGGAAATTTTATCGGGTGTTGGAGCGCATGAGCCGGCAATCGTTATTGGTTCTCCTGCTGATCATGCTGGTTTACGTGAAGGAGATGTTGTTATAGCGATTGATGGTGTTTCGATTGATGATGTCCATACGCCAGTGCAATTAATCGGAAAGCATCAGGTGGGAGATCGTCTTCATATTGATATTTTACGTCATGATATTCCTATGTCGTTTGATATTTCATTAGTTGAATTCGTTCCTTAATCTTTTTTCTATGCAAACAAAACGAACAAAAATTGTGTGTACAATCGGTCCATCTTCGCATGACATTTCGACGATGGTCGAATTGGGTCAAGCAGGAATGGATGTAGCGCGTTTAAATTTTTCGCACGGAACACATGCGGATCATCGTCGGTTGTATGAGCGTTTGCAAACGGCAGGAAAACAGCTCGGTCGACCATTTACCATCTTACAAGATTTGCAGGGACCGAAGATTCGTGTCGGGAATTTGCCAAAAGAAGGGATCAAGTTGGTGGTTGGAAAATCGGCTATTTTTTCGACATCCGTTTTTCCAAAGCCGGGAGATATTCCGGTGAGTTTGCATCGTTTGCATCATGACGTGAAATCAGGAGAGCATTTGTTGTTTGATGATGGATTATTAGAAGTCGTTGTTCGCAAGATTGACGGTGCTCGTATTCATACCGACGTTATTATAGGCGGTACTTTATTTTCACATAAAGGTTTGAATTTACCGGGCACGTCTTTACATATTCCTGCATTATCAAAAAAAGATCGAGATGACGTTATTTTTGGCGCATCACTTGGCGTTGATTATGTCGCTTTGTCTTTTGTGCGATCGGCTGAGGATGTGAAAGGTTTACGTAAATTGTTATTAACGACGCGCGGTGGAAAAAATACACGCATTATTGCGAAGATTGAAAAACGTGAAGCTCTTGAGAACTTTGGAAAAATAGTACCGTTCATTGACGCAGTAATGGTTGCACGTGGTGATTTGGGTATTGAAACACCTGCGGCTGAAGTACCAGTCGTGCAAAAACAATTAATTGACGCTTGTCGTGAAATTGGAAAACCCGTGATTGTCGCAACCCAAATGTTGGATTCCATGCAACGTAATCCACGACCAACACGCGCCGAAGTTTCAGATGTGGCAAATGCAGTTGTGGATCATGCCGATGCGGTTATGCTTTCTGGTGAAACCGCCGGCGGTTTGTACCCGGTTGATTCGGTTAAAATTATGTGCGAGACAATTCGGAATATGGAGGCGACTTCGTATGATAATTTGAGTCCTTTGAACGTTTCATTTCCAACTGATGAAGTACATGCGTTCAGTTTATCTACGCGCTTATTGGTCGATGCTTTACATTTGTCACATGTTGTTGTTTCTGCGAATGATTTGTTTGTACGAACTTTTTCTTCTTTTCGTCCTGAGGTTCAAATTCATGCTTTGACGAAGGATGAAAGATTGGCGCGTCAATGGCGATTGTCTTGGGGAGTTTGTCCGCATGTTTTTATTTCAAAAACACTTAGTCCAGCTTCTTTGTCAAAAATTGGGTTAAAAAAAGGGATGTTATATGCGCATATTGTTGAGGAAAAAGGGCACTTTATCGTAGAGGTTAAAAAGGCGTAAAAGATGGATTATTCGAAATCTTGCCAGTTTTTAGGAACCGTGGTACTTTTTCGCCACAAATTGGAATCACGCATGGGTGCGTGGTGTAGCCCGGTTAACACGTCTCCCTGTCACGGAGAAGACCGAGGGTTCGAATCCCTTCGCACCCGCCAAAAAAATACCTTCAATAGTGAAGGTGTTTTATTTTGTACATATACGTTTTTCATGTATTATGAAGATAATTTATGAATTCTACTTCTCATTCTTCAACTTCATATAAGGGTCAGTTTTTAACGAAAATAAAAGAATTAGGAAATAAAATTCTTACCTTACAAAAAGGTATTGTTTCTTTGAAAAAAAAGGCTCTTGATTTGAATAATGAAGTCAATAAACAAGAAAATGAGGCTGATATTCAACGGATTAAAGATAAATTACGTAATCTCTAATATTTATATATGTTTGCTCAATCGAAGTTTGAAGGAACGAAGAGAACTTCAGTGGAAGCTTCATCGCAAGAAACGAAATCAGTAACGAGTAAGGAACAAGTTGGTAAGTCTCTTGAAGAAAAAGCGGCGCAACTTAGATCGGTTTATGATCAGTTTGAAAGTCTTTCTTTATCTGTTCAATCAACCGGAGAAGCGGTAAAAGTTGTGCCAAGTTTAGCTTCGGCTTTTGAAGCAATTCAAGCGAGTCTTGCAGAGAAACAGACTGAACTTGCTACTGTTCAAGCTGAATTAGCTCAGATTCAAGCAGAATATAATTCTTTAGCGGAGGTTGAGGCTCCGGTTGAGGCTCCGGTTGAGGCTCCGGTTGAGGCTCCGGTTGAGGCTCCGGTTGAGGCTCCGGTTGAGGCTCCGGTTGAGGCTCCGGTTGAGGCTCCGGTTGAGGCTCCGGTT
>JADZEJ010000006.1 GCA_020850575.1 Candidatus Uhrbacteria bacterium | reverse complement strand
GCTCCGGTTGAGGCTCCGGTTGAGGCTCCGGTTGAGGCTCCGGTTGAGGCTCCGGTTGAGGCTCCGGTTGAGGCTCCGGTTGAGGCTCCGGTTGAGGCTCCGGTTGAGGCTCTAACTGAGTCCGAGAAACTAAGTGATAAAGATCCTTTGGATGAGCATCCGAAAAAAGAAACTGTTACCTCAGAAAAAGCAGCTAAATATTTAGAAAAAAATCCATTACGTTCGATTGAAAACTTAGTTAAATTTTCTGAATTGATTGGTAGTACAAAACCGGCAGACATGAGTATGTCCGCATTTATGACAATTGCACAGGCATATGAAGTAGCTCAAAAAGATGAAAAATTACAAAAAGAATTTGGTGAGAAATTTCCAAAAGAAAAATTGAAATTAGATGAAAAATTGCATAGACTCGGAAGTGTCATTCAATTACGTATTCCTGAAATGCGGGCTCAAAGATTAAAGGGTAAAGATGATTATCATGAAAAATATCCTCGGTTGAAAAGTGAATCTCAAAACTTTACTACATTTGCAGGTTTGATTGATGATGCAAAATTCTTGGATAGAGAAGATCGGAATGTATTAATAAGAGAAATGGGTCCTGATTTCATTAAACAACTCATGCAAGAAAAACAAGATGGAGCTAGCGATAAAAAAGATAGTTTGCAACAATTTGTGAGAAGTGATTCTGAACATTCTGGTATCGGATTTGCATTAGAAAGTGCTGATCCAAAAATGGCAGAATCTTTTCATGTAAGTGTTTTGGATACGGTTACACAAGACCTTAAAAAAGATCATCCAACGGAGACGGTCAAATCGCTTCCTGGAACACTCGGTGCGGTATACGCCAGACTCGCTTCAGGGGAAGATATTTCAGACAATTTTCAAAGAAGAATTTCGGCGGTTTTTAAAGGATTAAAACAACATCCTGTGCTTAAAAAAGAGTTGCATATTGGTGAACCACGTATGATTGCTAAATATGTAGAAAAGATTACAGGAAAAAGCCCTGACGATGAGACGGTTAAAAAAGTTGTTGATGCTATTAATAAATTAATGTGATGTAATCAACATTTATATTTGAGAATTATTTTTCATATTTATGAATTCAATTTATCAATTTACCATTCCTATTTTTATAAAGTCATTAAAGGCTTTGGATGGCGTGTTACTTAAGGCTCAGGAATATGTGGCTGAAAAAGGCTTACAGGATATAACTTTACTCGAAGAGCGTTTAGCTCCTGATATGTTTCCATTTGTGAAACAGGTACAGATCGCATGTGATAATGCCACACGAGCTACCGCTCGATTATCTGATAGAGAATTTTTACCGGCTGCAGATGATGAGAAAACCTTACATGAATTGCGTGTGCGAATTAAGAGTACTTTGGAATCTCTTTCAACTATTTCTGAGGATTTGTTCGAAGGGGCGGAAAACCGTCGGGTAACACTTTCGTCTGTACCAAATAAATTTATGACCGGTTTGGATTATGCGCGTGAATACGCGCTTCCAAATTTCTTTTTTCATGTGACGACAGCTTATGCAATTTTGCGTAAGCATGGAGCTGGAATCGGAAAGGCCGATTATGTCGGCGGTTTGCCTTTGCAGGACATGAACTAAAAAAAACGAAAATAAAAATCCCTCCGGAAGCGGAGGGATTTTATTTGTTATGGATTTATTTCTTAAAGGCAAAGGTCGACATGATTTGATCCAGATGCGCGTCGAATGTTGCTTCATCAAAACCGGCTTGGGAGGTTTCTTTTGAAAAGCTCATGACGATAAACTTTTTTCCAAATGGAATGGTGTACATGTGAGTCAAGATCACATTGTCACTGCGGAGGATAGACGTTTGGTGGCAGAAGGTATTGCTATTTAAAACCTTGGTTTCACCCTCGGTACATGGATCCGTATCGGCAAATGAGCTGTCCCACTTTGGCGCATAGCGACCCTTGGTTGGCCACTGGAAACTGAAGTCTCCGGATTTGTTGGTATAGGTCTTCCAGGTATCGTCGATGGCTGGTAACTTGATATCTGGATTTGTTTTTGTTGCGGCTTCGCTATTGGTTTTTTCGTTTTGATTTACATTAGTGGTTGGATTGCTGGTTCCTTCTTTATTTGATGGTGCCTTTGGAGAGGAATTTGTTAGCAGCTCGGTTTTTGATGGAGCTGGTTTTGGCGCTCGATGTGAATAGATGTAGAAGCCGCCGCCGAGAATGAGAATCAGTCCGATAAGACCGAGTGTTTTTGTGGTGTTTGTCATATTGGGTGGATATTTACTCTCTTTAACGCGGACTTGGTTATTCCATTACACTGATATCCGATATCCGATTGATTTTGGAAGCCAGAATAAAATCATTGTTTGAAAGACCGTCGATTGCATGTGTAGTTAAGATAAGTTCAACCTTATTCCACCACCAATGTATGTCGGGGTGATGATTTTCATTTTCTGCGATTTCGCCAACTTTATTGATGAAAATGAGGGCTTGTTTAAAGTCATCGAAGCTAAACTCTCTTGAGATAGACTTGTTGTCTGCGGATAAAGCCCAATTGTTAACTTCTGCTGCTAATTTAAGCGTTTCTGGTTTTTGAAGGGCAGGGATTCCGCCTTCACAAGGTATGCAGTGTTGTTCGTGGAGATGTGGCATATGTGAATACGGTAGCATATTGTGCTATCGTTTTCTGATTATGGCATATTGGATTCTTAAAACTGAACCGAGCGTATATTCTTTTGAAATGCTCGAGAAAGATCGTCAAACTGATTGGACAGGGGTACGAAATTTTCAAGCTCGAAATTACTTACGTGAGATGAAAGTGGGTGATATTGTTTTTATTTATCATACCGGGGAAGAAAAAATGATTATCGGTATCGGTAAGATTTTGAAAGAGGCTTTTGCTGATCCAACTGCAACCAGTGGTGATTGGTCAGCGGTTCAGGTTGGAGCAGTTGCGTCATGTCAACGCCCCGTGAGTTTGGATGAAATACGAAATACTCATGGTTTATCGGTTATGCCACTCGTGAGTCATCCGCGACTTTCCGTATGTCCGATGACCGATATTCAGGCTCACATGATATTGAAAATAGCTAAAACCGACGTGTAAGACTTTTGATTGTCAAAAATATAAAAATAGGCTTAAATAGAGTTAAATATGAAAAAAATTGTTATTTTTGGAACGATGATTTTTGTCGTCGTATTTTGTGCCTTTGGTATTTGGTTTTGGTCTTTAGGAGCCGTGGTGGCTTCTGAAGGCATTCCTCCTATTCGTGTTGATTTAATAGCGGGTACGGTTGAGATCAAATCCGCTGGAACTGACTCGTTTAAGCCTCTTTTGACTTCGACGCAAATTGCAGTGAATGATGTCTTACGTACCGGTGATTCAGGGAAAGCTGAGATTCGTTGGGGCGATCGTGGAATTACACGCATTGAGCCAAAAACTGAATTACAAATTGAAGCATCTCCTGATTCAAATCGTTTAACGAATGCATCGATTAAACTTCATTTAGTTTCCGGAAAAGTTTGGAATCGCATGTATAAATTATTGGATGTTCAAAGTGATATTCAGGTTCGTACCGACTCGGTGGTTGCAACGGTGCGTGGCACAGCTTTTGGCGTAGGCGCTGATGCAGGTGGATTTGAAACAGCAGTCACTGAATCAGTTGTGAATATTGGTTCTATTGATGGAAAAACTGGAAGCTTGGTGCGTGAAGGTCGTTGGGGACGTTTTGCGAATGATGGAAATCCAGAAATTGTTCGTGATTTAACCGATCAAGATTCTTGGCCAAATGAACAACGTGCGAAGGATCGTCAATATGATGACGAGATGCGCCATGCAGCGGATGCGCGCTTAAAACGCTTGCAGGGTAAGGGTCCGGCTTGGTTGCGTGCATTATCTGAACAGTTGCATCTCGCAATGACGTCGGGTGAAACTTCTGATGAATTAGCAGCAGCATATGCTGTTCGTCGTGTAGCTGATGTAGCAGAAGCACGAGAAGAAGGAAGCAAGAGCGCCGACTTTGACTCTTTGCTCCGCAAAGCAAGAAATTCATCAAATGCATGGCAATCCTATCTCTCATCGTTGCGTGATTTGTCTTTATTACCAGATCCATCACAACCTTCGGGTCGTGTCTTACGCGATGCGATGTGGCGTTTACGTGAACAAGCATTAAATGAAACACTGGTTGCGCGTCGTTATGCTTTAGCATTGAACATTGATGATGATATCGATGCTCTTGTAATGCGTGATATTGATTCTTCGCGTGAAAGTGACGTTGAAAAATTGCGTCGTGAAATTGATGCGTGGCAAGAAGGATCGCGTGAGGGTTTGAGTTCTGATGAAATGACTAAGCTTGCAAATAAAGCAGATGCTTTGCGTGAACGTTTACGTGGTTTAGGAACATTACCTGTTCAGTCAAATGATCAACCTTCAGTTGAAGTTTCAACGACTTCTACTTCTGATGTTATTGAACCTGTGATTCAGCCGGTAACTGATGGTGTAATTAAGTCTGGTACGGGGGGAAAACCAAAGATTCAGCCGGTTAAGCCTTTTCCGACAACTGAGACTTGTGTTGCTCCACGAATGAGTTTATTTATTAAACCAACAACTATTTCTTTATCACAAACTGCGGGTTTAATACTAATTAAGGCTTGCGTTGATGGAAAAACCGAAGACGTTACCGCTAGATCCGTTTTTAATGTGAGTGATTTATCAATAGCTGATGTGCGTGGTGCATATGTGTATCCAAGAAAAATTGGTCGTGTGAATGTTACAGGTTCATATACGGTTGATGGTCGTACTTTATCGGATACGCAAGCAGTCACGATATCTGATGTAACAAGTGACAAGAAATTAACTGCTATTCGTGTCATGACGAATGGACCGACGACATTAACGACGGGTCAAAGAGCGACTCTCGAAGCGATTGCTGGATATGACGATGGAACAACAAAGCCGGTAACGTATCAATGCGTTTGGAGCGTGTCGGATTCGCGTTTGGCGATGATTTCAGGAAATACATTTCAACATTTGCAGGGTACGGGTTCGGTCGATGCTGTTTGTTCGTATACGGAAAATGGTACGACGGTTAAGGGGAGTTTACGTTTTGTCATTGAACTTGACTCCGCGCTTCAACCTACGCAGGGCACACCGACACCTAAATACAGATATCCGTATTCTTACGTTCCGTAGTCGTTTTTCGTATGTCTTCCTCGAAAAAGTCTTACATTACCACGGCAATACCATATGTGAATGCTGCTCCACATATCGGTCATGCATTACTTTTTATTTATGCGGATATTATCGCTCGCTATCAGAGACTTTTAGGAAATGATGTGCGTTTTTTAACGGGTACAGATGAACATGGACAAAAAATTGCGAATAAAGCGGCAGAGCAAGGAAAAACTGTTCAAGATTTTGTAGATGAAATATCACAAACAGTACAAGACATGACACGACTTGTTGGCATGTCAAATACGGATTTTATTCGAACAACTGAAGAGCGTCATATGCGCGCGGTTGAGGTTTTTTGGAAACGTGTTGCAGCAAAAGGATGGATCTATAAAAAGAGATATGGAGGTTTGTATTGTGTTGGTTGTGAACAATTTAAGACGGAAAAAGATTTAGTTGACGAAATGTGTCCGGATCATAAAGTAAAGCCGGAATATATTGAAGAAGAAAATTATTTTTTTCAATTATCAGCTTTTCAGCAACAACTACTGACTTGGTATGAAACGCATCCAGATTATGTTGTGCCGGATTCTCGTTTTAACGAAATGAAACGCTTGGTTGAAGGTGGACTTGAAGATATGAGCATTTCTCGTTCAAAAGAGCGTTTAGGTTGGGGTTTGCCTGTACCAGGTGATGATACTCAAGTGATTTACGTTTGGTTTGATGCGTTGGTTAATTATTTAACCGGTGCTGGTTTTGGGACTTCAGATGAAGCAGACTGGATGCAATGGTGGGGAAATGTGACTCATGTTTTGGGTCAAGAAATAAATCGCTTTCACTCTATTTTATGGGTAGCGATGTGCATGGCCGCTGAAGTGCCTCCACCAACACGATTCGCTGTCCATGGTTGGATCACCGTTGATGGACAAAAGATGTCCAAGTCATTAGGAAATGTTATTGCGCCAGAATATTTGCGCCAGACTTTTGGATTGGATGGCATGCGTTATTTATTAGCGCGTGAATTTGTTTTTTCGAGCGATGGTGATTATTCGGATGCGCGTTTTCGTGAACGATACAATGCTGATTTAGCAAATAATTTTGGTAATTTAGTGAATCGTACTACGAGCATGTTACAAAAATATTTTGGTGGAGAAGTGATTCGTCAATCTTTGTGGGATATGGACGGATATTGGACGGCGTATCGTTTTGCGATGGATCGATTTCAATTTGATCGTGCGCTTGAGGCGGCATGGAAAGCAATGCAAGATTTGAATCAAGATATAGATACACAAAAGCCATGGATGCTTGCGAAGGAAGGAAAAACAAATCTATTAGCAGAACATTTATATCATTGGCTTGAAGCAATTCGTCATATCGCTTGGATGATCAGACCATTTATGCCTGAGACTTCGGACAAGGTGTTAGACGTTTTAGGTGTTACTAAAAATCGTTCAGTGATGAGTTTAGATACAGTTTCTTTATGGGGCGGCATTAAGGTTGGTGATTTTATAGACATTGCACCGCCGCTATTTCCTCGTGTTGAAACCAGCTCTACTTAGTTTGTTATGACTTTTATTCGGAATGTTCAAGATTTTACTTGCGCTCATTGTGGTTATTTTGTAAAAGGCGATGGATATACTAATCATTGTCCGAAGTGTTTGTGGAGTAAGCATATTGATATTGAACCGGGTGATCGGGCGGCGATATGTGGGGGCATGATGGAACCGATCGGTATTGAAATTTTTCCAAAGAGGACAGTGATTAAACAAAGATGCGTGACGTGTGGGCATTTATGGAACAATTCCGCTTCCGAAGACGATGATTCCACACGCTTGATCGCATTATCAAAAATGCCGCCTCCGGGATTTTTTATGATTGATACATCAGTACATGCAACAGTGGGTAAAAAAAACGTGAAGAAAAAGGGTCTTAAAAATAAGAGGTGACTTTGTATGAAAAAATAAAAAATGACCGCTTCCTCGAGTTGTGAGGATGCGGTCATTATGTCATTTGTTGTCAGTGTGACAACAGTTGGTGATGTCGACACTGTGCATGTCGATCCAAATAAGTTTTTTATTCTTCGGTCCGCAGTTTAGCTTTTTTGGCCAATTGTGGATCGTAAAATTTTTGATACTGTTTCCAGTTCGCTTGGCTGCCCAAGGCTGTTTATCGATCCAGCTTTGAGTAACCTTTTGGCATGTATCGTGTTTATTTGGCGAGACTTTCGTCTGAGTTGCAGCTTTTGGTTTGCGATCAGTAGTCACTGAAGCGCTTGGTGCACTTGCGTTTGAACTACTGCTAATGCTCGACATGGTATCCGTTGTGGTTTGATTTTTACAATGGATTACGTACATGCCGATGATCGTGAAGAGAAGACTGCTCAACACGATTGAAGCGATTTTCCTTCTTTTGGCTTTTTCCTCGGAAACAGAGTCCGAAACCTTTTCGGTTGCATTCGTTGGAGGCGTATCCGATGAAGAATCTTTAGCCTCAGCAGCGGCTTTGTCAGCCGCCAATTCTTCCATTCTTCGCCGTGCTGAATCGGTCAGCGTTTTGTCCGCTGTAAGTGAAGTCAGTGGTTGTTGCTGTGGAGGAGACGGAGGCAACATCGGGGTTGCCGTGACCACCTCTGCAGGAATGGGTGTTTCAACTTTTTTTGTTGAACGTTCTTGAATTGGAGAAAGCGGAGGTTTATTGGGTGTTATGGGCATTTTTCTTTGCCTTTTTTGTTTTTGTGTTGAAGGTTCATTCCCGGTTATCCCTGCTGAGATAAGGGGAGGTTTAAGACCTATCATACAATCAAAATTTTGTCAAGGAGGAACTTTACTTTCTTTGTTATTTCTATTGCTTGCTCCTGGGCTTCCAAACAGGTATTCTGAAGGTTCATGGGAATACAATCTTATGGCTAAATCGAAACCAGTTGTGTTAATGGTGTTGGATGGTTTCGGTATTGCTCCAAATGCAGATGGAAATGCAATTGCACATGCAAAAATGCCGCGTTTTCATCATGCGATTCAAACATATCCGGCAATGACTCTTTTAGCTTCTGGTTCTGCCGTTGGTTTATCGTGGGGAGAAATGGGGAATTCTGAAGTTGGACATTTGACGATTGGCGCAGGACGTATTTTTTTTCAGAGTTTGCCACGTATTACGTTCTCTATTGAAAATGGTGAGTTTTATCAAAACAAAGCATTTATTGAAGCAATTACGCATGCTAAAAAAACTGGAGGCGCAATTCATTTGATGGGTTTGGTTTCGCAAGGAAATGTTCATGCGAGCGATGCGCATTGTTATGCTTTGCTTGAATTTTGCAAACGTCAAAAATTTGATCGTGTTTTTGTTCATGCTTTTCTTGATGGTCGTGATGCTATTTACAATAGTGCAGCTGGTTTTATCGAAGATCTAGAAGCGAAAATGAAGGAATTAAAAACTGGAAAATTAGCTACGGTTGCAGGTCGTTATTGGGCGATGGATCGAGATAATCGCTGGGAAAGAATTCAGAAGGCATATGATGCCATGACGCTTGGTGTTTCGGATATTACCGCGACTTCAGGTGTTGATGCGATTCAGCATTTTTATGATCAAAAAATATATGATGAACAAATCCCACCAACGGTCATTACCAAAGGGGGTGCTCCGATTGCGACGGTTAAAGCAGGTGATTCAATTATTTTTTTTAATTTTCGTCCTGATCGTGCACGTGAATTAACAAAAGCTTTTGTTTTACCTCAATTTGAAAAATTTCCACGTGAGTATCTATCGGATTTATTTTTTGTCACTTTTACGGAATATGAAAAAGATTTGCCGGTAACTGTTGCATTTCCACCACAAATATTGACAAATTGTTTAGCGAAAGTTGTTTCGGATGCAGGTTTGAAACAATTACATATTGCAGAAACGGAGAAGTATGCACATGTTACTTTTTTTATGAATGGTATGGTCGAAGAAGAATTTCCAGGAGAAGACCGGGTGATTGTTCCTAGTCCGCGAGTGTCGACATATGATAAAGCACCTGAAATGTCTGCTATTTTGATTGCGGAGCGTGTGGTGCAAGAAATCGCCAAAAATAGTTATGATTTGATTATTTTAAATTTCGCAAATGCAGATATGGTAGGTCATACGGGGAATGAAGCGGCTACGATTATTGGTCTTGAGGCTATGGACAAAGCGATGGGTATGATTATCGATGCAGCATTGGTTGGTGATGGTGTGTGTTTAGTGACGGCGGATCATGGAAATGCTGAAGAAGTAAAAAATTTGATGACGGGTGATATGGATAAAGAACATTCAACAAATCCTGTACCATTTTTGATTATCGGTAAACGATTTGAAGGAGTTCGTGCTCCCACAGGTGATGTTGATGGAGAGGATTTATCTTTGATCACACCAGTCGGTATGTTGGCTGATGTAGCACCAACGATTTTAAAATTATTAGAAATTCCTCAACCGCCTGAAATGACCGGTAGAGCATTGATTTAATTTTAGAGAGTCATTTTCATGCCAGAACTTCCAGAAGTTGAAACAGTCCGACGACAGTTAGATGAACGATTGCGTGATTCATCGATTGTTTCTGTACATATTTTTCAAATGGGAAGAGAATTTCCGAGCGGAAAAAAATTAATTGATGCTCTTGTAGGTAAGCGGATATTACACATTTCACGTAGAGCAAAATTATTGTTATGGGATTTTACTGATGGAATGACAATGTCCGCACATTTAAAAATGACAGGACGTTTTGTCTTTGTTGATGAGCATGTGAAAAATGGCAAGCATGATCGGATATTGTTTGAATTACAGCATCCACTTTATGGGAGACAATTTGTCATGTGGTCGGATGTGCGCAAGTTTGGTTATATTTCTGTACTTTCAAAGAAAGAGCGCGAGGAGATTGTGTCTTCTTATGGTCCCGAACCTTTGACTACTTCGGTAGAAAAATTAGCCGATTGTTTCGTGTTGCCAAAAACAAGAAAAATAAAATCTGCAATATTGGATCAAAAGACGATAGCCGGGGTTGGAAATATTTATGCCGACGAAGCATTATTTCGAGCGGGTATTTTACCCATGAGAACGCTTGGAGACATTTCTGCTTCAGAGCGTCTATCGTTAGCAAAAAATATTATAGAAATTTTAGAAGAATCTCTTTTACAGCAAGGAACAAGCTCTCATGATTATGTTGACACTCAAGGTAAAAAAGGCGGGTTTTTAGATTTTTTACGTGTATATGGGCGCGAAGGTGAGGCTTGCCGTACTTGCGCTGAACCGATTTCAAAAATTATTTTGAATCAAAGAGGAACGCATTTTTGTCGCAGGTGTCAGAAATAATATGGAAGCTTTATACGTGCAATGCATTATTCGTATTCTTCAAAAAAAATATACGGAGAAAGGGATGGTTGATATGGAAAATCCGGAGCATACTTTAATTGCAACTTTACTTTCGGCTCGTACGACGGATATTCAGGTGTTAAATGTGTATCCTGGTTTGCGTAAGGCTTTTCCTACATTGTTGGATTTGGCGAGAGCAAAAGAAAGTGACATTGCGACATTGATTTCGAGTATAGGATTGTTTCGAAATAAAGCGAGAGCGATTAAGGCTTTAGCGCAAATGCTTTTAGAGGAGTTTGACGGGAAAGTACCGAATACTTTAGAAGAACTTATCCGTTTGCCGGGTGTGGGTCGTAAGACGGCTAGCTGTGTGTTGTGGTATGGCTTTGGAATTCCGGCGATGGCGGTTGACACGCATGTGTTTCGGATTGCACATCGATTAGGGTGGGTAAAAGGTAAGACAGTGGAAATAGTTGAACAAGAATTAATGCACATGGTTCCGAAAGATTTATGGGGTGAAGTAAACCGGATTTTTGTGCAATTTGGTCGGGATATCTGTAGACCAGGAAAGCCGCAGTGCTGGCGTTGTCCGGTGGCTAGATGGTGCGGTTTTTCATCAAAAACCCCGAAGCCGTAAAAGACACTTGTCATTATTACTCAATTTAGGTACGATGCGCCCACAAAACAAACGGGATACTTGTTTGTTTGTCGGTGGGGTTAAAGATGTAAGAAAACGATATGCGGGTATCGTATAGTGGCTATTATGCGACCCTTCCAAGGTTGAGAGGAGGGTTCGATTCCCTCTACCCGCTCCAAAAAAAACTTTATCGGGCTGTAGCGCAGTTGGCTAGCGCATCTGCTTTGGGAGCAGAGGGTCGTGAGTTCGAGTCTCACCAGCCCGACCATCAAGAAAATCATCTTGTTTGAAGAAGTCGCTGAAATGTCGTTTTAGACCGCTTTCAGTGATTTTTTTTGTTTTCATCCTTTTTTATTTGAATAAACCATATTGCTTGTTACACTATCCAGTGTTTACTAGTTATTTATGAAAACAAAAACTATCGGAGCGAAAATTAAAGTTTGGAGATTAAAGAAGCAATTAACACAAGATGCGCTTTCAAAAAAGGCACATATTCCTTATCCAACATTGATAAAAATAGAATCCGATGTTGTACAAAATCCATCAATTGAAACGGTGGTAAAAATTGCACATGGATTTGGTATTACGGTGGATGAACTAATTTCTGTAGACGAATGACACTGTTATGAAAAATACCCTCCAACAAGTAAAACTTGATCTCATTGCTGAACTCGATAAGCGGATTGAAGATAAAATTATTGAACAAAGCAATGCTGACCTGCTGAAAAAACTCATTAATAATGCCGAGAGTGTAAACGAAGCGATTATGATTGCCGAGCTAGGCACCACCTATAAACGCACTGGCTTTCACTTTGATAAACGGCTGGAGAAAATGACGGATACGATCAAGTATTTCAAGAAAAACGAAAAGTTGAGTTTCCAGACTGACAAATCCGCCCTCACCCACAAACTCATTATTGGCGACAATTATGATGCACTTCTCAATTTGCTGATTGAGTATCGTGGCAAGATCAATGTGATTTATATCGATCCACCATATGGCAAGGACTCAATGGGTGAGTTTGCGAAAACGAATTATGACAATGCCATCACGCGGGACAATTTGCTCTCCATGCTCTATCCACGCCTTGTCCTTGCCCACCAACTTTTAAGTGATACTGGCGTGATCTTTTGCAGTATTGACGACAAAAATCAGGCTTATGTGAAAGGGCTGTTTGATGAGGTGTTTGGAGAGAGTAATTTTGTCGCGAATTTAGTATGGAAAGGAAGAGGGGGGAGACAAGATAGTAAAAATTACGCCGCGATACATGAGTTTATACTAGTTTATGGAATGGAAGATTTTGTAGCTGAAAGGCAAGAAAAAGAATTGAACGGATTTAATAATTATGACAAGAAAAAAAGAAAAAAATATAAATTACAGTTTTTACGAAAATGGGGTTCTAATAGCAGACGAGAAGATCGTCCGAATCTTTACTATGCGATAAAAGATCCAGATGGAAATGACTACTTCCCAAAAGTTCCTGGCGTTGGCGATGGGCGTTGGCGATGGGCGTTGGCGAGAATGACAAAAGAAATTCAAGATGACAATGTTGAGTGGCAACAAAAAGATAACGAATGGGTACCATATGAAAAAATTTATGAGGATAGGAGAACTTCCAAAACTTTTACGACTTGGATAGATGACGTTCCTGTTGGAATTGGAGCAAAAGAAATTAAAGACATTTTTAATATTAATATTTTTGCTTATCCAAAACCAACCGCTTTAATTAAGCGATTTATGGAAATGGGGATGGATTATAAAGACGCAACTATTCTCGACTTCTTCGCTGGATCAGGCACGACGGGGCAAGCGGTGTTGGAACTCAATAAACAAGACGGCGGAAAACGGCAGTTTATTCTTGCTACTGCCAATGAAATCACTGATACCACACCAAACGGCATTGTGTATGATGTCACCAGTAAACGCCTCAAGCGTGTGATGACGGGTGAGTGTTATGATGGCACTAAAAATTTCAAATGGAATGAGAAAAACTCGCCTCTTGGTGACAATCTCGATGTTTATGATATTGCGACAGTAGCTAATTTTGAAGCAACTGAAGATAAAACACCTTTTGATGTTATAGACGAGACGCTCTACGGGCAAGAAAAACTCGGTGTGAACGAAAAGATTAAGTGGGTGTGTGAAAACTTTGAAGGGACGCAAAAGAAACTTGAGGATATATAAGTATGAAAAAAGGAATTATATATATCATGACAACTGCTGTATCTGGTTTGATAAAAATAGGACAAACAGGAGTACATAACTTTCAAGAACGAATGCGCTTTCTTGAAGCAAATGGTTATTACAATGTTGTGGGATTAAAAAAGTTTTTTGCTATTGAACTTGATGATTATGCTGATAAAGAAATCTTGCTCCATGATATTTTTGATAAACATCGAGTTGGAGAAAGTGAGCTTTTTGCCCTTGATCAAGAACTGGTAAAGCAATTGTTACTTTCATTTGAGGGCAAGGTTGTTTATCCGGAAAATATCAATCGAGCCAAAGAGTTTGACGAAGTAACAGAGATTAGAAAACAAGGTAAATTATTTAGTTTCTACAAGAAAGGTTTACAAAATGGTGATGAGATTGTTTTTATAAAAGATAAAAATATCATTGCAACAGTTTGCGGAGAAAGAGAAGTTGAGTATAAAGGACAGGTTTGGAAACTTTCACCACTTACCTATAAGATTTTTGAAGGTCGAGGTGAACTAAATACCAGCGGCGCATATCAAGGTGCTAACTACTTTGAATATAAAGGTAAAAAACTTAAAGATATTCCTGATACATAAGTATGCTTCAAGAAGTAAAAGACCTACAACAAAACGCTGTTACTAAACTCGTGGAACTTACTGCTACACATGATGAGCTTACTTTTAAGGCGCCAACCGGGAGTGGTAAAACCTATATGATGGCGGACATGATGAATCGTATTTTGTCTGCGGACAAAAATATAGTCTTTCTCGTGTCCACACTTTCTAAAGGCGACCTTGCTACACAGAACTATGAAAAATTTCAAGAATATTCCGCAAAAGGTAATTTTCCTGTACTTAAGCCGTATCTCATTAGTAGTCAGATAGCTGGTGAAGAACGATTGTTTGTACCAATTGACTACAATGTGTATTTGTTGCCTCGTGATTTATATAAAAAAGGTGGACGACTGATGCAGGGCGCGATGGAGGGATTTTTACACACGATAACAGGAGGTAAATTGCTTGGAGGACAAGAGAGAAAGGTTTATCTCATTAAAGATGAATGTCATATCGCGACGAATAATTTAGATAGCTTATCTGAAAAGTTTTTTGCTAAAATTTATAATTTTTCTGCTACTCCGAAATTATCTCGTGGGCAACACCCCGATGTAGAGATTAAAAATGATGATGCAGTGAATGCAAAACTTATTAAAGATATTGAATTGATTGATGATCCAGAAATTACTGTTGCTGACGCGATTACAAAGTTTGAAGAAGTAAAACAAGAATATCGTAATTTACTTGGTGTAAATCCATGTTTAATTATTCAAATAAGCAATAAAGATAAAGCGGATGCGGAAATTGCAGAAATAAAAAAAGAATTGGATAAAGCGGAACACACGGATTTGAAATGGATGTTGATTGTTACAGATGAAAAAGAGTGTGACACTAACGACGCTTTTAAGGTTAAAAAATTGCCGGTTAGCAAGTGGAAAGAATATGCAAAAGAAAATTCTAGTACGATCGATATCATTATTTTCAAAATGGTGATCACGGAAGGTTGGGATATTCCACGGGCGTGTCTGCTTTATCAGATGCGTGACAGTAAAAGTACGCAGTTGGATGAACAAGTGATGGGGCGGGTACGGCGTAATCCGAGACTCATGGATTTTGAAACTCTAAGTGATGAAGCGCAAAAATTGGCAATGACTGCTTGGGTGTGGGGCATCGTGCCAGAAGATTTGAAAAAAAGTTTTGGGGTGAAGTTATGGCAAGAGAGTAGTCTTATTACTGATGAGATAAAGATTAAAACAACACGGTTAAAGCCTTTGATGAAAAAAACAGAGTTTCATTTAGCGGTTTTCTTAAAAAAGCAATCCGTCGTATCTGCTCCGAGTTCTATTTTTAGATTATGGCGAGGTTTTGTGAAAATCGAAAGTAGCTTGCGAGAAATGGGCGAAGGATATTCTAGTGATTTTGCAAAATGGAGAGAATTTGCCGAAAACATTGAGGCAGTGGTTAGTGAAAGTAGCCTTTATGTGAATGACTATGCAAGAAGTATGGAAGTGGCGAAGGACGAAAACGGAAAAGATATAGAAGTATCTTTCGCTCTCGCTTCGCATTACACCGACAACGGTAATTATGTAGATATTGGCGATTGGGTATGGAAACGCAATGACGGGAAAGAAAAGTTTTCATTTGATAGCGAGGCAGAGCGTGCGTGGACGAGTATTTTAAAAGACCTCACAAAAGAGGATGTGACGGTTGGTGATGGACGGGTTGGTAAAAGAGTAATGGTTGGTAGGAAGAATCCAAAAGCTGGAGCGACTAATTTATTTGGTGGAAAAGAACCAGAGTTTTTAGATGTAAGACAAGTGTATCTGTGGGGTAAAAATTATATTGCTAACTCATCAATAAAATTTGAATACTATCTCGGAGCGTTGCATTCTTCTTATCCAGATTTTATTATGAAAGATAGTTTCAATCGGGTTCATATTTTCGAAGTAAAGAGCGTTAATATTTCTGCAAATATGGTTGGCGATTTTGATAATAATATCTATAAAACAAAACTGGAAGAATTGAAAAAAGCGTATAAACAAGCTTCAAAACTTACAGAACAATTATTTTATTTGCCGATTTTGCGTGAAGATAACTGGAGGATATTTCAATATGTTGGAGGATATGAAAAAATTCTGACAAAAGATGAGTTTGTGAATTATTGTCGACAATTTCATACTGAGTGATTCACTCTACTTTAAGGTGTATGCGAATTTGTATTGATGCTCGGATGATGGGTGCCGGAAATACTCGTGGCATCGGGCGTTTTATTGAGGAATTAGTTCACGCCTTGCTGGAAGTTGCACCGCAACATCACTATATTTTAGTAGTGCGTCAAGAGGCGCATCGTTTTGCGGCACATTCAAGTGTTGAAACGGTGGTGGCTGATATTCCTTGGTATGGATGGAGAGAACAAATATACTTGCCCGGTGTTTTTAGACGGATTCAAGCCGATCGGTTTTTTATTCCGCATTGGAATGTACCGTATTTTGGAATGCCTGATTCATTTGTAGTGTTTATTCACGATTTATTATTATTTCATGAACCAGAGAGCGCAAAAACGAGTTTGAGACATCCGTTTATTGCTTGGTTGAAACGTATGGCACATCGAATGGTGGTAGCACATGTTGTTCGATCTTCTCGTGCCATCTTGGTCCCAACTCAAACGGTGAAAGATGATATTGCTGTTTTTTTTCCGGGTTTTGTTTCAAAAATTCGAGTGACGGGAGAGGGGATGGGTAAGATACACAATTTTCAGTACCCGGTCCCCGGTGTTGGATCTTTTTTATTGTCTGTGGGGTCGGCTTATCCACATAAAGCTTTGGGTGATGTGGTAGATGTTTGGTTTCATATTAGAAATGAGTTTCCACAGCTGGAATGGTGGATTGTAGGTGAACAAGATGTGTTTATGCAAAATCTTATGACTCTGGTTACTGAGAAGCAGCTTGAGGGAATTCGATTTTTAGGAAAAGTATCGGATGCCGAACTTACAGTGTTGTATTCTGAGGCAGTGGGTTTGCTTTATCCTTCTCGTTTTGAAGGGTTTGGATTACCTCCGCTTGAGGCTTTAGCGGCTGGTTGTCCGGTTGTTGCACGTGAGATTCCGGCTTTAGTTGAAGTTTTGGGACGTGATGGAGCTTTTTTCTTTCGAGATGGGTCAAAAGATGCTATACTTGTCGCTGTACGGAACCTTGTCGCAAATCCAGATCAAGCTCGAAAACAGGCGCGTGATGTAGCCAAGAAATTAGCTTTGAGACATTCTTGGAAAGAAACTGCGCTGCGAGTTATTTCTGCTTTCATGGATGCATAAGGTTTTACACTTTGCATGGAGGAAATGTTGTCATCGTCATTTCGTCGAAAACCACCAGAATCCGGTGATTTTTCGAGTGCTCTCGAATCACAACTCGAGCGCGTGATCGAACGTGATGGGGTGACGATGATGTCAGCGCTTGGTCCTCGAAAACGAGCACTAAAAAATGTTCAGATTCAGTCTCTTCAACAAGAAGAAAAAGAAAAAATTTATTATCCGATTGAAGATCCATTGAAAGATTTGGTACTTGAATCAGTCGCTTTTGCCCTAAAAGGGACGAGTGGCGATTCTGAACAAGAGATTTTGATTACACGTAAGCCTCATGAGAGCAGTAAGTACGTGGTTTCATTGCACAATGTTTTTTTATCTGAAGAAACCAATCGAACAGAGGAACTTGTTTCAGTTCAAGATGCATTAGAGTCTGAAATAACGGATACTCAGGCATTGCCAGTTCAAGTATATGCTACGGTTACTCGTGATGTAGAGATGGAATCGAGTTTGGCGCAAACTGTATCATTTTCTGATCAATTTACGTCAGATCATTTTGAGCAAGCGTATCGAGAAACACGTAATCCTTTCACGGTAATTTCACATGCTTTTGGTTCTTTGCAGACTTCATTTGTGAGTTTTTTTAGGCGTACCAGAAGAGCGGAAAAACATTTGGTAGAAGAAATTACACACATGGAAGAAGAAGCGATTGGTGTTCCGTTTGTCGGACTTCCGCAAGTGTCATTTGTTCGTGCTTTAGTTGGTTTTGCTGTTCTCGCCTTTGTTGTGACTTTGCCTGCCCAAGCGGTTTCTTTATATCGTGTCGCTTCTAGCCATGGCGATGAAGTCGTTCAAGAAGGAAAAGCTGCGGTTGCTGAATTGGAATCGATTCGAAAAGATTTAGGCACACCTGATTCAATTGAAGCTTTGCGTGGCGCTTCGAGTAAGTTCCGTGAAGCAGATGCTTTGTTATCGCAGACCGGGGCGCTAGCTCTGACGGCAGCTTCGGTTTTGCCAAAACAATATCGAAGCGCTCGTGCTTTGTTTGAAATTGGAGATAAATCAAGTGAAGCAGCTCGTTTGCTTGCTTTGGGTTATGAAAAGGCATACAGCGATCCACAGCGACGGTTGGATGAACGATTTGATGTATTGGGTGCGTATACACGCAGTGCATTATTATTGTTGTCCGATGCACGTAAGGCAACGGCTACAATTGAATTCGACAGCGTCCCTGAACCACAACGCGCTCAGCTAAAACAGCTATTACCTCAACTTGAAAAATCATCTCAGGCTTTGCAAGAAGTTTCTGCTTTGACTGATGTGTTGGCGGTAATGGTTGGAAAAGAAGGTTTGAGAAAATATTTATTGGTTTTTCAAAATCCAACTGAATTGCGCCCAACCGGCGGATTTATGGGTTCTTTAGCAGAAGTTACTTTTGATAAAGGAAATTTACGTGATATCCGTGTTCCTCATGGTGGAACGTATGATTTGAAAGGTCAGTTAACAATGCGTCTTCAATCGCCAAAACCATTACAACTTATCAATGCTCAATGGCAGTTTCAAGATGCAAATTGGTATCCAGATTTTTTGAAAACAGCACAAAATTTACGTTGGTTTTGGAGTAAAGCCGGACAACCAACGATTGATGGCGTTGTAGCAGTCAATGCTACTTTTATGGAAGATGTGTTACGGATTACCGGACCGATTGCGATGCCGGAATATGGGAAGACGATTGATGCCTCAAATTTCATGCTTGAGACTCAAAAATCCGTTGAATTGGAATATGATAAAGCAAATAATACACCAAAAAAATTTATTGCTGATTTGTCGGAGAAGTTACGTGATAGGATGAAGGCTTTGACGAAAACAGAATGGGTAGCATTAGCTACAGCAGTGTCACATGCTCTTGAAACGAAAGATATTCAAATTGCTTCTTTTCATGAACAGGAACAGGATGTTGTTGATAGATATGGCTGGAGTGGTCGTATGAAACCAACAGTTGGTGATGCCTTGGCTTTGATAGAAACAAACATTGCCGGTCAAAAAACGGATGGAGTAATTAAAGAACAAGTGAAGCATGAAGTTACTATTTCTGAAGATGGTCGCATGGAAACATCTGTGATTTTGCAGCGAACACATACGGGAGGCAAGGGTGAGTTGTTTCGAGGTGTACGCAATGTGTCGTATTTGCGTGTGTATGTCCCTAAAGGAAGTGTTTTGTTATCTGCGTCAGGTTTTCGTCCTCCAAATTCCGGTTTGTTTAAGTCGCCTGAGCTCAATGATGCTCAAGATCCAGCTATTTTTGAAATTGAATCTTCAATGAAAAAAGTGGGTGACGTTGATGTGATGCAAGAAGGGGATCGGACGGTTTTTGGTGGTTGGCTGCAGCTTGATCCTGGTGAAACGCAGGAAATTCGTTTCTCATATCGATTGCCATTTTTAGCGACCGAGTTATTAAACCGCATTGATTCATCGGTACAAGATGGTTCAATGTCATCTCGTGCTGCTTATTTGATGCTCTTTACCAGTCAATCAGGAAAAAAGGATCGTCAATTATCTTCGAATATTATTTTTCCAGCAAATTGGAACTTATCCTGGAGTAAAACAGGTAAAAAACTTGAATATTCTGGTCCATGGGACAGTGATATTGTGATGGCAGGATTGTTTTCTCCTGGGCTATGAAGCATTTTAAGGCCAAGACACCGCTCAAGCGGAAATTGCCCAAGGCCGATGAGATTGAGAAAAGCTTGGAGGCGATTTATGAAGAGAACGGAACGCTTCCTGATTTCGCGAATTTTGAAAAAAAGCGACGACCGTATGCATGGCTTATTTTTTTTGGAGTTTGTACATTTTTTAGTTTACTGATAGCGGCGATTTGGTTTGGTTTTATGTTGTTTAAACCATTTCGCGGTTTTGATGGAGATGGTTTGCGCATCGAAATTGACGGTCCGCAAAAAATTTCTTTAGGTGAAGAAGGTACCTATTTTATTAATTGGCAAAACATGGCAAATGAGCCTTTGTCGAATGTCGAGCTTCGTATAAACTTTCCAAGTGATTTTGTAATGACACAAGTTGAGCCTCGTTCGAATGATGAAAAGCAATTGATTTTTTCTTTAAAAGATGTTCCGTTTGGCGGTAGGGGTTCAATTGTGATTCGTGGAATGTTTACTGGATCGCTGGGAACAAAAACGGCGATTCAAGTCGTTGGAAATTATCGTCCTGTACATTCAAATGCGGATCTTGAGGCATTGAGTACCCGTGCCATTGAATATGCCGATAGCGTACTTGATGGTCGTTTAGATGTTCCGGCAAAAGCTTTACCTGGAGATAAAGTTCGTTTTGTTTATACGATTGTCAATCGTGGTTCTACGACTTTGAAGGATATGGAGGCGCGTTTGTATCTTCCTTCAGGTTTTATTCGTGATGCGATGCCTACAAGTACATTGATTTCAATTGAGGGCGATACGGTGCGTGTTCCGTTAACGGAGTTTATTGCTGGAGCTTCTACAACGGTTGCCGTAACCGGAACATTTGCGAGTGGTTTTTCGGGAGATGCGCAATTGCGAGCTGAAACCGGTCGTTTATCTGCCATGGGAGTATTTATGCCAGCACAAACGAGCGATGGCAGTTTATCTGTGTTAGCCGGTGATTTGAGTATGAAATTGGTAGTAAATGGTTCGGATATCGATCATACGGTTCCGTATGGTGAAGTACAGCATGTCAGTTTAGCATTTGAAAACACTTCTTCAGAAGAATTAAAAGATGTCAGCATTACGTTATTTTTTGACGGGAGTGTGACGGGAACGAATTCAGTTGATTGGTCTAAACTCGAACAGAGTTCTTCCGGAACGCACATTGGAAACAGGATTGTTTGGGATAAACAATCAAATCCAGTTTTTGAGAAAATGAATCCCCAAGCGGATGGGATTTTAGAATTTAGTGTTCCCTTGATCAGCTTAGCATCATCAACGACAGATCAGCTTGAATTGCGTTTGATCGCTGAAGCACAAATGACTTTAGGAAATACAACAATTCGTAGAATTATTCGAACTAAACCACATAAATTACGTTTTCGTTCCGATGTCGTACTTGTGAGTGAAGCGCGTTATTCTTCTGAAGAAGGCGCACCGATCGGATCAGGTCCGCTCCCGCCAATAGTTGGTCAAACAACACGGTATCGTATCAATTGGTTACTGGATAAATCGGTACATGAATTGAAAAATATTCGTGTAAGTGCTGAGTTGCCGAAGCGGGTTGAATGGGCCGGTGTAGCGAGTACAACAGCGGGTGAATTGTCTTATGATTCAGAAAAACGTGTTATTTTGTGGACATTGAATCGTATGCCGAAAGATATTACAGAGGAATCGGTTAGCTTCGACATTGCTTTTACACCGGGTGAAGTTGATTTGAGCCGTTTTGGGCAATTGCTTGGAGAAACTCGTTTAGAAGCAATGGATGTGGATATTTCAGAGCCTTTGGTTCAAATACGTCCGCGTTTGTCCACAGATTTACCTAAAGATGAAAGCGCGAAGTCAAAAGGTGTGGTAAATAAACCGTAATATGGAATTTCGTTGTATTGCAGTCTCGGAGTTTGTAGATGTTATCAATGCGACACTTAAAGAAACTTGGCCGAGCGATGTGGCGGTCGAAGGAGAAGTTTCCGGTTTTCGGGTTTCGCAAGGACAGTGGGTATCTTTTGATTTAAAGGATGATAAAGCTTTGATTAATGTGTTTATGACGGTGTGGAATTTGCGAGTTCCAATTGAAGATGGGATGAAGGTAAAAGTATTTGGTTCGCCGCGCGTGTATCCAAAATATGGCAAGTTTTCATTATCAGCAGATCGTGTAGAGATTTCGGGTGAGGGGAACTTGCGGCGTGCGCTCGCTTTGCTTCGAGAGCGTTTAGAGAAAGAGGGACTGTTTGATCCGTCGCGCAAACGTACATTACCTCGATTTCCAAAAAAGATTGCGCTTATTGCTTCGCGCGAAAGTGCCGCTTATGGAGATTTTTTACGTATTGTTACTGAACGTTGGAGAGGATTAGAGATTGATAGTTATCATGTAGTCGTTCAGGGTGAACGGGCACCAATGTCGGTTATGAATGCGTTGGAGGCGGCACAGAATGGAGAATATGATGCGATTATCATTACACGCGGGGGTGGTTCATTTGAAGATTTGATCGCATTTAACGATGAAGTATTGGTACGAGCGATTCATGCATCACGTATTCCAACGATGGTAGCGATTGGACATGAGCGTGATATTACTTTGGCAGAAGAAGTGGCGGATATTCGTGGTTCAACTCCAACAGACTGCGCTCGTCGATTGGTCCCAGATCGAAAGGATATACTGTATGAAATTGTGACTATGCAGCAGGTGGTAGATGATAGTATGCGAGAATTATTGGATTCAGGGCATCGTATTTTAGAAAAAGTATTATTCGCTCCCGGGATTTGGTTGCAAGCACGAAGCGTTGAGCTTTCGCATCTTTCAGAATACTTACAATCTTATTCATCACGTTGGCTTCAGGTATTGCGTGAGCGCTTGGAGATGCGTATTCAGATCTTGTCAGGTCTTGATCCGCGACAAGTTCTTGCGAGAGGCTATGTTTTAGTGAAGGGGAAAAATGGAAGAATGATTACACATAAATCATTGTTGAAAGATGGTGATGGAATTCGTGTTATCTTCCAAGATGGAGAAATTGATGCATGCGTTGGAAATACTTCTTCAGTTCAAGGAAACTTTTTGTAATATTATTTTCTCTTCTTGCTTTAGATAAGGTATCAAGGAATTAGTACACATAGTAATCATTTATCCAGTCTTGAGCCGTATCATACTTTAGAGTATTGTAAGGTTAGGTTCGGAAAAATAGTGAATTATTGCAAATATGGCTATAAAAAAAGAAATGAAAGAAATAGATGTTGCTAAGGGTTTTTCTGAGCTTGAAGACATTTCGGCTTGGTTTGAGCGAGGAGAAGCGGATGTTGACACAGGTCTTAAGAAATTTGAGCGCGCTATGATGATTGCGGATTTATTGAAGAAAAAATTAGACGAGGCAGAGAATAAGGTAAAAGATATTAAGCAAAAATTTTCATAGGATGATTTTATGTTATTGCTTCTTCGTTGGGTCATTTCAGCAGCCTCAGTTATGGTTGCGGCATATCTTGTACCGGGAGTTTCCGTTCGAAGTTTTTGGGCGGCTTTCATTGCAGCCTTGATTATTGGTTTGGTAAACGCTTTGATTCGACCGTTGGTTTTGTTGCTGACGCTTCCGGTGAATATTATTACATTGGGTTTATTCACATTTGTGGTGAATGCATTTATGTTTTGGCTTGCATCAAGTATCGTGAAGGGATTTGATGTGATGGATTTTAGAGCAGCTTTTTTTGGAGCTTTGGTGTACTGGTTAACGTCATGGCTTGTGAATGGGTTATTCGATACGAAAGACAAAAAACGTTTGCACTAACATTTTTGTAACAAAAAATCTCATTCATGAGACTATGTTGAATGAGATTTGATCATTTACGGTGATGAATCGGTTTTCTTGATTGGCGTTGATTTCGGAATATCGCGTTGTCTATTTTTTTGGAGATTTTTTGGGAGTAGATAAAACGTCCATCTTGTTTTAGTGTAGGACGAGACATGATGATTCTTTTCATCAAAATCGCACTCAAATCGTCAAGACGGAATTTCGCACGACACAAATCACTATCTGTCCAGACCATTTTTCCGGTAAAAACATTCCCGATGCCGATCATATCAGGTCGCATATCAAGATAGCGTCCGTCTATATTTACGAGGACTGTGTCAACGAAGACGCATTTTTTCCAAATGGCGTTTACCATTTTGACCGTCAAAATTCGGCAATTGTTCAGTCTAACATGGTCCCAGAGTGTGCGAGATAGTTCGCTCGATTCAATTTTGAGATGAGTAAAGGTGCAACGAGTTAGTTTTATTCCGTTTGCGATAACTTGACTGATTTCTCCTCCAGCGATATCGACCTCTTCCCAGACCGCATATTTTATTTGAATATTGGTTCCGGTTAGTTTCTTGATCGAAACTTTGTGCCAAACGCTGTGTGTCAGATTGACCTTACTCAGATCCAACTCTTCAATGATTTGTGAATGAATGATGGCAAATTGCAAATCGATTGTGTCGTCATTCGAATTGTGGGTTAGTCTAATGCGACGGAGCGCTTCAGCCAAACCAAATTCATTAATGAGATGTTGATATTCATTCATTACCCAACCTCCAGTTGATATAGTTAAAGTTCGAATAAATAAGTTACTTCCTTGATTATTTTTCGTCAAACATTGACAGTTTTTTTTGATTGTTTTAGTTTTTATTTTCCTTTTCTATTGTAGAATAGGATATGTATTGTCTTCGGAGTTCTTTTACATTGAAAGGTGCGATCATGGATAAAAAGATGCAAGAACAGTCACAAAGTTGGACGCAGAAGGATTGTCATCAATTTTATCAACGTTTTTTCAAAAAATCGTTTGAAGGAACGGTTCCTGCTTTGCCGTTCACGTCAGAGCAATTGTATGGCATGCGTGCTGATTCGTATCAGAGAGGATATCGAGCCGGCTATTTGCGTTTCTTGCCGAGCTTGACGGTGGCTCAATTGGATACGGTGTACAAGCTTCAGCATACGGCGGTGCTTCGTGAAAATGCTGCTTTTCGTTCCGTCTCAACAGGTGAAGCGGGTTGGGCTTGTTTTATGCCCGCACCATTCAATGTCACCAAGGTCATTCAGACGGTAATGCAGATGGATGGAATCTTGGATGGTCTTGCTGATCAGTACAGGATGCGATCCGGAGAAGTTGCTTTGCCAAATGTGGCAGAACTCATGTTTCTTTTCTTGATGGAGACGGTGTATGACGCTTCTTGGCCGCACGGTCGAATCATTAGCGCCATTAGCTCAACTGTCATCAATGATCAGCGACTAGGTTTGCAAGTTGTATCCGATGGTCGTATGCGTCTTGGTTTGACGTTTATGCCAGTTCATGGTCCTTTTGAAGGCGACATTCTTCCAATCGCACGTTATTCATCAGCCAAGCGCATCGCCTAATCTTCTTTAGAAATGAAAAAAATAAGAAGGTGCTACTGACCCCATGCTTAAAGTGTGGGGATTTTTGTTTGTATACATGCTATTGTTATCCGGCTATGTTAAAAATTGGATCAAAAGCTCCGGCTTTTTCTTTGAAAGATCAAAATGGCGATGAACATTCGTTACAAGATGCAAAAGGGAAGTGGGTTTTACTGTATTTTTATCCAAAGGATGATACGCCCGGTTGTACAACCGAAGCTTGTTCGATTCGTGATGCCTGGAGTGATTTTAAGAAAACAGGAGCGGTGGTGTGGGGTGTGAGCAAAGATTCGGTGAAGAGTCATGCAAAATTTGCTGAAAAATATCACCTTACATTTCCTGTTTTGTCGGATGAGTCAACAGAGATGATTCAAGCTTATGGTGCCTGGGCGATGAAAAAATTTATGGGTCGTGAGTTTATGGGTATTTTGCGTATTTCGTATTTGATTAATCCGGAAGGAAAAATTGCAAAAGTGTATGAAAAGGTAAAACCAGCCGAACATGCGGCAGAAGTTTTGTCTGATTTAAAGCAATTAATTTAGAACGTAGAAAAAAACGCCCCGCTTCTACAGAGAAGTGGGGCTGGTTTGAAAGAGTGAGGTTCTTTTTGTCGGGGCACCTGGATTCGAACCAGGATAGGATGCATTTTTTTTGCGTTCTTGTTTTTGCCGTTTAAACTATGCCCCGAAAGGAGCGTATTTCGTCCTGCTCGGCGCCGAGTAGTTGGTTAGCGAGGTTGTGACGATAATGCACTCCAGTGGACGTCCGTGGATTTGAACCACGACCTGCTCTGAACAAGGCTCTTCTCCATTGTCGGAAAAGAGAAGAGGAATCAGAGTTGCTCTTCCGCAGCTAGATCTTCATTACTTCCTTTTGCCCGTGGATTTCTACGGGATAAGGATACAGCGTAATTTCGGGATAGAGCATTGAGCTAGACGTCCAAATGTAAATATTCTGAAAGAAAAAACGATTATCGGATGTACCTACCATTACCTTGCAAATGTGTCAAGTCTTGTTCCCTGTGTTTTGGTATGTTGTAGTATTAGTCTATGTCATTTCAACGTGTATTTGAAAGTGCGCGAAAACTTGGTTTGCCAGTGATCGTTACCGATCCATCGGGACATGAACCTTTTGTGCTCTTGCCGCTGGATCAGTTTGAAGCTTTAACCGGCGAGTCCGAGAGCCATAAAACGATTTCTTTTGAAAAAAAAGGTGAAAAAAAATTGGAAGAAAAGTTTGCTTCGTCGCTACATATAGCGAATAAAGAACTGATTTCACCAAAAACACAACCGATGAAGCTTGAGACTCAGTCTGAAACCGAATTGCTCTTAGAAGAGCGTTTTTATCTTGGTTCAGAGGAACTTGAATCTTAAGAATAGGCTAAGACTTGCAATATTTTGCACACCCTGCTATATTCTCGGGACTTCTAAAAAACCTTCAATTAACGATTTAATTTTAATCCTATGGCGGAATTCGATCGCTCCAAGCCGCATGTCAATGTCGGCACAATAGGTCACGTTGACCACGGTAAGACTACGACTACAGCAGCTATCCTTCAGGTTCTTAATGCTCATGGCTTGAAAGCCTCAACGGCTGATAAAGATAAGTTGGATAAAGCTCCTGAATCACGTTCTCGCGGTATTACGATTGCGACTGCACACGTTGAATATGAGTCAGAAAAGCGCCACTATGCGCACGTTGACTGTCCTGGTCACGCTGACTATATCAAGAACATGATTACGGGTGCTGCACAGATGGACGGTGCAATTTTGGTAGTTTCCGCTACTGATGGTCCAATGCCGCAGACGCGCGAACATATTCTTTTAGCTCGTCAGATCGGTGTGCCTTCGATTGTTGTTTTTTTGAACAAGTGTGACATGGTTGAAGATGCAGAATTGATTGATCTTGTTGAACAAGAAATTCGTGATCTTCTCACAAAATATCAGTATCCAGGTGATACTACTCCAATCGTGCGAGGCTCCGCTTTGAAAGCCTTGGAGAACCCGGGTGACGAAACCGCTGCCAAACCAATCATGGAACTCATCAAGCAATTGGATGAATTTATTCCAGAGCCAGTTCGTGAAACAGAAAAACCGTTCTTGATGCCAGTGGAAGACGTGTTTTCCATTGAAGGTCGCGGAACAGTAGTCACCGGTCGTATTGAGCGCGGTGTTATCAAGATTAACGAAGAAATTGAAATCGTTGGTTTCGTTGATACACGTAAATCAGTGGTTACTGGTATCGAAATGTTTAACAAACAATTGACCGAAGGTCGTGCTGGTGATAATGCTGGTTTGTTGCTTCGTGGTATTAAAAAGGAAGATATCGAACGTGGTATGGTTCTTTGCAAACCAGGATCAATTCAGCCTCATACTGAATTTGAAGGTGAAATCTATGCTTTGACGAAAGAAGAAGGTGGTCGTCATAAGCCATTTGTTTCCGGTTATAAACCACAATTTTATATCCGTACTACGGATGTAACTGGTGAAATTACCTTACCTGAAGGTGTAGCCATGGTGCAGCCAGGTGACACGGTTAACATGAGCATCAAACTTATTGGACCAGTCGCTTTGGAAGATAAAATGCGCTTTGCTATCCGTGAAGGTGGTCGTACAGTTGGCGCCGGTGTTGTGACAAAGATCGTTAAATAAATAATGGAATACGGCCATGGTTGAAACCACGACAAAAAAACCACTAGTAAAGGATACGGCTTCTCGTGTCCGCATCAAGATTCGCGCTTACGATCATAAGATTGCAGACCAATCAACGCGTACGATCATTGATACTGCGGAACGTACAGGTGCTCGCGTGGTCGGCCCAGTGCCGCTCCCTACGATCAAAAAGCGCTGGACGGTTAATCGTTCAACATTTATTGATAAGAATTCTCGTGAACAATTTGAAATGCGTATTCATAAGCGCATTATCGATATTCTCGAACCAAATGCCAAAACAATCGAATCGTTGACTTCTCTCAATCTTCCAGCTGGTGTGGATGTTGAGATTAAAATGTAGTCATCGTCATTGGATCTCCCCGCCTTTTATCAGGGCGGGGTCTCCAGTGCCGAATGGTACTGACGGTTCCACACAAATCATTCCCATGGAGTAAGTTGCTCCGAGTTACGCTCGGTAATCTCTGCTAGCGAAGCAGACGTACGGCATAACCTCCATGTTGCGCAGTGAGATGTGTTGTATTGATCACAATTAAGTTGCCTTTCTTTTTCGCTCGAGAGGCCAGAAGTTTGTACGTGAAAATTTTTTTTCTTGTATAGACTTCTGGCTTTTGCGTTTTCCGGATTTCTGGAAATACTTTAGTCAGGCGAGACCAATGGTCCACCCAGGCCATGTCTCCTTATTCACCATCGGGTTTTATGAAATTCATCCTCGCGAAAAAACTCGAAATGTCTCAAGTCTTTAAGGCTGATGGCGTCGTTGTTCCAGTGACGCTTGTTCAAGCCGGTCCATGCGTTGTTACGCAAGTCAAGACTAAGGACGCAGACGGTTATGTTGCGGTGCAGCTTGGTTTTCAACCAGGCAAAAACCTAACGAAGTCAGAGCAAGGTCATTTAAAAGACTTGCCTGCAATGAAGGTATTGCGTGAATTCCGTATCGACGCTACCGATGCTTTTAAGCGCGGTGATAGCCTCGAGGCTACGGTGTTTGCTCCAGGCGATGTTATTAATGTGACTGGTACGTCGAAAGGCAAAGGCTTTCAAGGTGTGGTTAAACGCCATGGTTTTGGAGGTCATCCTTCCACTCACGGTCATAAGGATCAGTTGCGTATGCCTGGTTCTATTGGCGCTGGTGGTGTGCAGCATGTGTTAAAGGGTCGTCGTATGGCTGGCCATATGGGCGATGTGCGCGTGACTGTACAAAACCTTGAAATTGTTGAGATTCGTGAAGGTGGGATTATTGCCGTCAAAGGCGCGGTACCAGGTGCCCGCCATGCTATTCTTGAGATTCGAACTGTCTAAACCATATGCCTAAGGTTAAAATTTACAACCAAGAGGGTAAGGTGACGGGTGATCTCGAACTCAACGCGTCGCGTTTTGGCGTTACAGTTGATCCAGCACTCGTACATGAAGTGTCAGTTGCCCAAGCGGCAAATGCACGTCAATCCATTGCACATACCAAAACAAAAGGTGAAGTTCGTGGTGGTGGTAAGAAGCCATGGAAGCAAAAGGGAACAGGTCGAGCACGTCAAGGATCTACTCGTAATCCGCAATGGGTTGGAGGTGGCGTTGCTTTTGGTCCTCGCTTTGATCGTAATTTTTCTGTAAAGGTGAACCGTCGAGTAAAGCAAAAAGCTTTATTTATGGCTCTCACAGATAAGGTGAATGAGGAAAAGTTTTTAGTGCTTGAAGCTTTTCAGCCACAAGCGATAAAAACTAAGGTTGCTGCGCAACTTTTTAAGAAATTGCCAGTGGCTCGCCGTACACTTGCCGTTGTTTCCGGTTCTGAACCAGAACTATTGCGTATGATACGTAATCTTCCTGATGTGCAACTTACAACGGTTAATAGTCTTAACTTGAACGACGTGCTTCATGCACGCCAGGTCGTGTTCTGGAAAGACGCTGTTGAAGCTTTTGAAAATGTTTATCGCAACGCATAAACCTATGGCTCTCTTTGATCGCAAAAAAACGGTATCTACTGATACTGCTGAAGAACCAAAAAAGGTGAAGGTAAAAAAAGCCTCTACTAAAAAGAAAACTACTGAAGCTTCGATTGAAACTTCAAAGGTTGTGAAGGGTGATGTTGCGAAAATTGCACTTCATGCACATTCGTTGCTATCCCCACGCGTGAGTGAAAAGGCGGCAATTCTCGCTTCAAAAGGTGTTTTTGTCTTTAATGTTCCTGTGTCGGTTAATAAAGTTGAAGTTCGTAAAGCTGTTGAAGCTATATATGGCGTCAATGTTGTTTCCGTGAATACTGTTCGCGGAGAAGGTAAACCAATGAATCGCGGTCGCCGCGCAGGTAGTCGTAATCGTTGGAAGAAGGCTTTAGTTCAACTCAAGCCGGGTCAAAAGATCGATCTCTACGCAGGCGTCTAAATACTTATGCCGATTAAGAAATATCGTCCAGTTACCAAAGCTCGCCGCAATTCTTCGGTGCAGGATTTTTCTGACATCACACGTGATGAGCCGGAAAAATCGTTGATTGTGCATCGTAAAGAATTCGCTGGCCGTTCTGGTGGCAAAATTACAGTTCGCCATAAGGGCGGTGGCCATAAACAATTTGTTCGTATCGTCGATTTTCATCGCGAAAAGTTTGATATTCCAGGAAAGATCGATTCGATTGAATATGATCCAAATCGTGGAGCACGTATTTCGCTCGTTATCTATAAAGATGGTGAAAAACGATATATCATAACGCCAGATGGTATGAAGGTTGGTGACACGATTGTGTCATCTATGACCGGTGCGGAAATTCAAACAGGCAATCGTTTACCTCTTGAGAAGATTCCAGTTGGTATGACGGTTCACTGTGTTGAACTCATGCCTGGCAAGGGTGGCCAATTGGGTCGCGGAGCCGGTAATGCCATTGAATTTCTTGCTTTAGAAGGGGCATATGCATCATTGCGTTTACCTTCCGGTGAAGTTCGCAATGTGTTGAAGTCGTGCATGGCTACATTAGGTACCGTGTCTAATCCAGATTATCATTTAGTTCGTTATGGTAAAGCTGGTCGTATGCGCCATCGTGGTATTCGTCCTACTGTACGCGGTAAGGTTATGAATCCGGTTGATCACCCACACGGAGGTGGTGAAGGCAAGCACCCAATCGGCATGAAATATCCGAAGACAAAGTGGGGTAAGCATGCACTGGGTGTGAAGACACGAAATAATAAGAAGGCTTCTAGTCAACTTATTCTGACTCGCCGTAAGTCGAAGAAATCATAATTTATGTCGCGAAGTCTTAAAAAGGGTCCTTATACAAACCCGAAACTCCTCGAAAAGGTAGCAAAAGCCAAAGCTGGAGATAAAACACCAATCAAAACATGGTTTCGTTCTTCAACTATCACGCCAGAAATGGTGGGATACACTTTTGGTGTACACAATGGACGCATACATGTGCCTGTTGTTGTGGTTGAAAACATGGTTGGACATAAGCTTGGTGAATTTTCACCAACGCGAAAGTTCTCTCGCCATGGTGGTAAATTGACCAAATCACTTGATGCGGCGAAGCCAGCAGCTGCGGCTCCGGCGAAGAAGAAATAATTGTATGGATGTAAAAGCTTCTCTCCGCCATCTTCGTATGGCTCCCCGCAAGGTTCGACTTATTGTTGATCTTATTCGCGGTATGAAAGCGACTGATGCAGAAACTCGTTTAAGTTTTGTGCAACGTGACGCTGTTCTTCCTGTACTTAAACTTTTGCGTTCGGCTATGGCGAATGCCGAACATAATTTCAAGATTGACCGTTCCGCATTGTTTGTGAAACTGATCACAGCTGATGGTGGTGCAACATTGAAGCGTTCTCGACCTCGTGCTCAAGGACGAGCTGCGCCAATTCGTAAGCGTACAACGCATATTAATTTGATTCTGTCTGATGTTGCTCCGATTGCAAAAAAGGCTAAGGACGTTACGACTGCTCCTACAGAAAAGAAAGCTGTTGTAAAAAAAACTTCAGCACGCGTTAAGAAAACCAAAGCCTAAAGCCTATGGGACATAAAGTACATCCAATCTCCTTCCGTCTTGGAACTACGACGACGTGGCCATCGCGTTGGTTTGCTCGTGGTAACGCCTATCGTTCCAATTTACGTGAAGATATTCGTATCCGTGGTTTTTTCAAGGAAGCCTTGAAAGAAGCTTCGGTGAACGAAGTTAAGATCGAGCGCTCTCGTGGTGCTCTTAATGTCAGTATTGCTACCGCTAAGCCCGGTCTCGTGATCGGTAGGGGTGGCGCTGGAATCGAAGACTTAAAGAAGAAATTTCTCAGAGCTTTTTTTCCAGGAAAGAAAATTCAATTTCAATTAAATGTTACTGAAATTGGTAAACCAACTTTGGAAGCATCGATTGTCGCTCAACAAGTCGTGCAAGATTTACAACGCCGTATGCCATTTCGTCGCGTACTGAAGATGGCGATTGAGCGTGTTAAAAAGGCTGGTGCCTTGGGCGTTAAGATCGCTGTTTCCGGTCGTTTGAATGGATCTGAAATTGCTCGTCGCGAATGGTTAGGTTGGGGTAAAATCCCTCTTACAAATTTGCGTGCAGATATCGATTATGCTGGTGATACAGCTCGCACTATGGCAGGAGCTATAGGCGTGAAGGTCTGGATTTATCGTGGTGATATCTTTGAACAAGATCGTTTGTCTGTCTATCAGCCAACGACGCCAAGTCGCGATCGTCGAGCTCCGCAAGATGGTAACCGCCGTCCAGGACAAGGCGGGCGCTTCTCTGATCGTCGTGGTTCACGACGTGGAGATCGCGGTCCCGCATCTTCTCCAGCCACTGCTCCAGCTCCAACTCAAGAACAAGCCTAAACCCACTCATGTATGTTGATTCCAAAAAAAGTCAAACACCGCAAGTGGCATAAAGGCCGCGCTCGGAATATTCGTAAGGCGACAGATAAAATCGAAGTTTCTTTTGGGAGCTTTGGTCTTAAAGCAACGTCTCCTGCGTGGGTTACTTCGCGCCAAATTGAAGCCGTTCGCCGTGTACTCACACGTTACACTAAACGTGGTGGAAAAATCTGGATTCGTATTTTTCCAGACAAGCCAATTACAAAAAAGGGAAATGAAGTGCCAATGGGTTCTGGAAAAGGTGCAGTTGACCATTATGTTGCTCCCGTTAAAATCGGAACTGTAATGTTTGAAATGGATGGCATTCCAGAAGCCTCCGCAAAAGAAGCATTGCTTCTTGCCGGATATAAGTTGCCATGCACTGTTAAATACGTCTCAAATACCCAAATTTAAGCGTATGGATATCAAGGAACTCCGCCAAAAAAATGTTGAAGAACTTCGTCGTATGGCACAAGAACTTCGAACAGAGATTCAAGACCTACGTTTTAAAGCCCATCTCCGTAGCTTGCGTCACGTGCGCTCGCTTCGTGTGGCTCGTAAAACCTTGGCTCGCGTTATTGCGACTCTCGCCAATCTAAAATAATGTATGACGACTCCAACTAAAATCCATCGCCGGCTACAAGGCACGGTCGTGTCGAACAAGATGGCGAAAACTATCGTAGTTCGCATTGATCGACGTGTCGCCCATGCGAAGTATGGAAAATACTTCACTTTGTCGACTAAGCTTAAGGCGCATGATGAAAAAGGTGCCGCAAAGCTAGGTGATGTCGTTGAAATCGAGGAAACCCGTCATTTGTCAAAAGACAAATGCTGGAAGTACGTTTCGACGGTTAAACAAGCTCAGGCTTAAACCTTATATGGTACAACATCGAACAATGCTTAAAGTCGCTGATAATACTGGAGCTAAAAAGCTTCAATGTGTCCGCGTACTTGGCGGCTTTCAAAAGCGTACCGCAGGTTTAGCAGATATCATCACATGCGTGGTGAAAGAAGCTGATCCTCGCGGCACAGTAAAGAAATCGGATGTGGTACATGCCGTGCTGGTGCGTTCTCATAAAGAATATCGCCGTGCGGATGGAACCTATGTCCGTTTTGATGACAATGCCGCTGTCATTATTGATAAAAAGTCGAAAGATCCAAAGGGTACTCGTATTTTTGGACCTGTTGCTCGCGAATTACGTAGCAAGGGTTTTGCAAAAATTATTTCTCTTGCTCCTGAAGTGGTGTAAATTATATGATTAAACTCCACATTAAATCCGGTGATATGGTCAAAGTTCTCACTGGAAAGAATAAGGGAAAGACGGGTAAGGTGCTTCAAGTTTTTCCTAAGCTCAACCGCGTGGTTGTTGAAGGGGTGAACCAATCGAAGCGTCATCTCAAGACCAAGCAGCAAGGACAAAAGGGGCAGGTTGTGGAATTTTCCATGCCAATTCATGCTTCTAATGTAAAGTCTGTCGACAAGCAAAAATAATCTATGACCCTCAAAGAACGGTACAATAAAGAAATCCGTCCATCCTTAGCAAACAGTCTTGGGATTAAGAATCCTATGGCTTTGCCGAAGGTTGTTTCGGTGACGGTCGCTGTCGGCTTGTCGCAAGGACTAAAGGACCCAAAGTTCATCGAAATTGCGGAAAGCGTGGTAACACGTATTACTGGACAAAAACCAGTGAAGACCAAAGCGAAAATTTCAATTTCAAATTTTAAGATTCGCCAAGGTATGGTAGTTGGTTTATGTGTCACATTGCGTGGAGAACGCATGTGGTCATTCCTTGATAAATTGTTGAACGTGACCTTCCCTCGCGTTCGCGATTTTCGTGGTATTTCGTCAAAGCTTTTGGATAAGAGTGGAAATATGAGTATTGGTTTTAAGGAATTTTTACCTTTTCCAGAGATTCGTCCAGAAGAAATCGAACGTGTTCATGGCTTACAGGTGACAATCAGCACCACAGCCGGTAATAAGAAGGTGGGCGAGGCGTTGTTTACAGCCCTCGGTTTTCCTTTCAAAAAAGACTAGACTATGGCAACAAAATCTCAAATGGCTAAAACTTTTAAGCATAAGCCAAAGTTCAGCACTCGGACGGTGAACCGATGTTGGCGATGTGGCCGACGTCACGGATTTCTTCGTGACTTCGGTATGTGCCGTATTTGTGTACGTGAACTTGCCAACCGCGGGGAATTGCCCGGCGTGAAGAAATCCAGCTGGTAAATCTATGCATACCGACCCAATTAGCGACCTCCTGACACGTATTCGTAATGCGCAAGCTGCGCATCACGATGCGCTTGTGATGCCATCATCGCGTATGAAATTTGCGATCGCAAAGATTCTTGAGAAAGAAGGCTTTGTTGGTAAAGTTTCAGAGCAAACAGAGGGTGTTAAAAAAACACTTTCGATTGGTCTCATTTATCAGGGTAAGGAGCCACAAATCCGCGCCATTGCGCGCGTCTCGACCCCAGGTCGCCGTGTATATCGCGGCGCAACCGAATTACCACGTGTCTTGTCTGACATTGGAATTGCGATCGTTTCGACATCTGCCGGTGTCATGACGAATAAGGAAGCTCGTCGACGCAAGCTTGGTGGTGAAGTTATTTGTACGATTTATTAATTCATATTTCATTGTTTGTTATTGTATTGTAATTATGTCACGTATCGGAAAGAAACCCATTCCACTGGCAAGCGGCGTTGAAGCGTCCGTGAGTGGCCAGACGGTGACGGTGAAGGGTCCGAAAGGTACCCTCACGGTGGAGGTCCACCCGGACGTGCGCGTTGAGCTCAGTACTGAGCCAAAGGCGCTCACGGTTGCCGTTAAGAACGAAAATGATAAATCGCAACGTGCACTTTGGGGGACGACCCGCCAATTGGTTGCAAATGCGGTGAACGGCGTTGTGAAGCCATTTGAAAAATCTCTTGAATTTGTCGGTGTTGGTTTTAAGATTGCACTCGTAGGCTCGGATAAGTTGAATATTGAAGTAGGTTTTTCTCACCCAGTTTCTTTTGTTCTTCCAAAGGGAATTGAAGCTAAGGTTGAGAAACAAGTATTAACCTTAACGGGTATTGATAAGCGTTTGGTTGGTGAGATTGCCGCACAAGTGCGTCGCATCAAACCTCCGGAGCCGTATAAGGGTAAAGGAATAAAATACACCGATGAGGTGATCCGCCGTAAGGCAGGTAAGGCTGCTTCTAAGGGCGCATAAACTTTCATAGTATGAAAAAAGCTATTCAAAAAAATCTTGCACGTGGACGTCGTATCAATCGTGTCCGTGCGAAGGTTAACGGAACGACTATGCGTCCACGGCTTGCCGTGCGTCGTTCACTCGCGCATATTTATGCACAGGTGATTGATGATACTACACAAAAAACATTGGCTGCAGCTTCTGATGCTGATGTAAAAACAACCGGCTTGAAGAAGTCTGATGTTGCTGCTGAAGTTGGTAAAATTGTTGCCGCACGTGCACTTGAAAAGAAAGTAAAGACTGTGGTTTTTGATCGCCGTGATAAGCGGTACCATGGTCGCATAAAGGCATTGGCCGATGCCGCCCGTGAAGCAGGCCTTGAATTTTAAACGATTATGAGTGACGAACAGAAGAAAACTTCAGTAATCCCAGAATCCGCAGCTCCTCAAGCTGCTCGTTCGATGGGTGGTCGCCCAGGAATGGGTGGTCGTTCAGGTGGAGGTGGTGGTCGCCCAGGAATGGGTGGAAATCGCCGTAATGGTCCAGGTGGTGCAAATCGCGGTCCTCGCCGTAATGGTCCAGGCGGACAACAAGGTGAAGTTCCGGTTGAATCCGATTATGATGAAAAGAATGTTGAAGTTTCACGCGTGACGCGTGTGACCAAGGGTGGTAAGCGTATGCGTTTCCGTGTTTTGACCGTGATTGGTAACCGCAAGGGTCGTGTTGGTTACGGACTTTCAAAAGGGGTTGATGTTCAAGGCTCAACAGCTAAGGCAACAGCTCAGGCTCGTAAAGCACTAATTACTGTTCCGTTAAGCAATGAAACGATTCCACATCCGGTGGAGGCTAAATTTGCTGCTGCTCGGGTTCTTTTAAAACCAGCTCCAAAAGGTACTGGAATTAAAGCAGGTGGTGCCGTTCGTATCGTGCTTGAATTTGCCGGTGTGCCAAATGTGGTTTCTAAAATTCTTGGTTCTGGGAGTAAACTTAATAATGTTAAAGCAACATTTGCCGCTTTGAAAATGTTACGCATTCCTCGTAAATCAGGAGAAACGTTGAAGACAGAAAAGGAAAAAGTAGATGATCAAAACTAATTATATGGCATTGACCCTCAATACAATCGCTCCGAATAAGGGCGCCCGCACTAAACGTTTTCGTATAGGTCGCGGTGAAGGATCTGGTCGCGGTAAAACTGCTGGCCGTGGTACTAAGGGACAACGTGCCCGTACCGGTGGTCGCAAGAATTTGAAACTCAAGGGTATTAAGCAAATGATTCTTGGTTTTCCAAAAAATCGTGGTTTTCAGAGTAAGTTTACAACGGTATATAGTTTACCTCTCAAACGAGTCGCTGAAGTGTATACAGCAACAGCAAAAATAGACATTAGAAGTTTGATCGCTAAGGGTCTTCTTCCAAAGATGGCTGAACGCGCCAAATTGATCGGTTCGGCTGAAGTTACATCGGCTTTAACGTTTGTGAACATCGTCGCTTCAGCGTCAGCTAAAGCAGCGATTGAAAAAGCCGGTGGAACTTTTCTCATGAAGAAAATACCGAAGGCAAAAAAACTAAAGGACAGTAAAGGTAAAAATCAACATAAGAAGAACTAAATCTTGCAAGTTGGCTCGAAGAAATTCGAGCCATTTGCGTGCTTGAGAATATTTATGTGGGAAAAACTCCAAGCCATGTGGCGCGTGAAAGAAGTCCGTAATGGGTTGCTATTTGTTTTTGTTATGATGCTGTTGTTCCGTATTACAGCACATATTCCTTTACCGGGGATTGATCTTGATGCTTTGCATCGTTATTTTCAAGCGAATCAAGTACTTGGTCTCTTGAATTTATTTTCCGGCGGTACGGTACGAAATTTTGCAGTTGTCGCTTTGGGTGTGACGCCATACATTACCGCTTCGATTATTTTCCAATTGTTGGCAATGATTATTCCACGTTTGGAAGAAATTCAGAAAGACGGAGAAGCCGGTCGTCAGCGTATTAATCAGTGGACGCGGTATGCGACAGTTCCACTTGCGATTTTGCAGTCTTTTGGCTTGATTCAGATTATGCGTCAATCCCAGTTTGAGATTTTGACGCGTACGGATTTGCTTCATACCATCACATTGATTGTGACAGTGACTGCAGGTAGCGTTTGGCTTATGTGGATTGGTGAACTTATTTCAGAAAAGAAAGTCGGAAATGGTATTTCGCTTCTCATTTTTGCCGGTATTTTGGCTGGTTTGCCTCAGAATTTGAGCCAGTTGATTTCAGCATATGATTCATCGCAATTCCTTACCTATGCGATTTATGCCGCAATTGCCGTAGCGACGGTGGTAGGTGTGGTGTTTGTGACAGAAGGTCAGCGCAATATTCCAGTACAATACGCGCGCCAAGTGCGTGGCGGTACCGGATCGGTGGGCGGCGTTTCAACTCATTTACCTCTGCGTGTGAACATGAGTGGTGTTATTCCGATTATTTTTGCAATTTCGATTCTGATGTTTCCTACGGTGGTCGCTCAATTCTTTGTCTATGCCCGTTCGGCATGGCTTGCGAATGCCGCTCAGTGGATCATTGCTGTCATGCAAAATCAAGCGGTGTATGGTGTCTTGTATTTTGTACTCGTGCTTTCGTTCACATTCTTCTACACGGCAATTGTCTTTCAACCGGATCAAATTGCAGAGAATTTGCAAAAGCAAGGCGGATTTATTTTAGGAATTCGCCCGGGTAAGCCGACATCAGAGTATTTAACTTATGTGATCAATCGTATCAATTTGATTGGTGCTTTGTTCCTCGGCGTGATTGCTGTTTTGCCGATCGTTGCTCAGGGAGCAGGTGGTAATCGTTTGCTCGCGATTGGTGGTACTTCGCTCTTGATCGTTGTTTCTGTGGTTATTGAAAGTGTGAAACAAGTTGAATCACAACTCTCAATGCACGACTACGAAGCTGCATAAGTGAAAAAAAAGTTAAAAAAAAGAATGAAAGAAAATCCCCTGGGAAACCTGGGGATTTTTGATTTATCTATTTGTTTTTTTCATGCAATTAACTATGAAAGATGAAAGGCTTGTTGGAATATGCCGTATGTAAACTTCCTTCCGGATGAGGTTTTGTTCCATTGCGTAGAGCATGCCATAAGTGTTCTTTAAGTCTCGAAAAAAAATTCAGATAAGAAATTGCACAAGAATATTATCGATCCGTTCTCTGCGGTTATTGACGCGTCATTTCATGGCATTTCTCTTCAAGAATGGACGAATTTTGAAAACGTGAGACAAATTCAAAAGAGCATGCAGAATGCCTTGGGTAGGTTGTATCAAGAAATACTAGGCAGTGTTTCCGGTTGGCAGAGTAGAGGAGTTGGTGATGTTTTGGATTTGGAAAGCACTCAATATAAGATTTTGGCTGAAGTAAAGAGTAAGTTTAATATAACAAAAGGGAGCGATACAATTAAAAATTTACGATGACCTTCAGAATGAATTGGCGAAATCTCAGTATTGCGATTTTACTGACTACTATGTTGAGATTATTCCTTCGAATGGTTTGAGATATAATAAAGAATTCACGCCTTCTGATAATAAGAAAAAGCAACGTAAACTAAGCGTGCCAAATATAAAGGTTATTGATGGGTATAGCTTTTATGAGATTGCGACGGGTCAGAAGGATGCGTTAAAGGATTTGTACATGGCTTTACCTAGAGTTATTTCCGATATTATCGGCAATCATGCCGGTTCTATTGCAAAAGATCCTCTTTTTAATGAGTTTTCTCTAAAGCATACCGTAAGCAGTTCTAGAAGATAACGAAAAAATCCTTGTTGATAAGTAACCATTGCTTAATGTATTGGTTACTTCTATAATAGATTTTTGAACAGCTCTTTATTTGAATACTATGTCTACACTCATGACCGTTGTAGGTGTCGCAGAAAAACTTGGAGTTTCTACGGATACTATTCGAAGATGGGAAAAAAAGGGGCTTATTAAAGAAACTAGGGAAGAAAATAATTATAGGGTTTTTGATCTTCATGAGGTTTTGCGCACCCATGAAAAACTGATTGGATCTAATCCTGTCGGCGAAAATCATTTTAAAATATTAAAAGCGAAAGTATGCTCGCATTCAGACTTTTCCCGATGACTGGCATTTTGTTGGTTCAGTCGCACAACAGTATAAACAAATTGGTAATGCTGTGCCTGTGAATCTTGGGTATCACATTGGCAGGTGTGTTATTGCGATGATTGAAAATAAGCCTGATCTTCGTACGATGGAGATCGTGCAACAGATACGTGCTTTGGATATGGAAGTATAATTTTATTTCCCATGTCTTCCTTTCTTCGACATTTTCTTCTTTTTCTCTTCCTGATTTTGGGTTGTTTGAGTGTGGTTTTGGGACATGAGATGATGCTTCGCTTGACTGAGATTTCTCCTGGATTACTGGTTATTGGGCGTCAAGTTTTGATTGTATTGATTGGAATTGGTGTGACGATAACCTTGGTGACGAAATTTTCGAAACGTTTGGTGTGGGAACTTGTATTCTTAGTGGCAGTGATTTTGGGGATGTGGTATTTATTTTTTGTGTTTTTTCCTTGGAAGATCGCTGTTTTTTTAAGTTTAGCTTTGATTCTAGGAGAGATCTTTTTGCGAAATGTGTTGTGGCATAATATGTTTTTTGTCTTGGGGAGTTTGGGTTTGGCTTTGACGATCGCTGGTTGGTTGGGTGTTGAGGCTTTGGTCGTACTTTTGGTAGCTTTTACGGTATATGATATGCTCGCGGCGCACCCTGATGGCGCGATTGGCGTTTTGGCTCAACATTTAGTGAGGAGTGGAATTGTTCCAGGATTTATTTTGCCGCCCACATTTGTTGGACTGTTTCAATCATTGGATCGAGTTGCGCAAAAACCAATAGTGAATTCAGAGAGATTGCAGAATCAAGATTCTACAGGAGAAGAATTTGATGTTGATAAAGAAGAACGTCGATTGTATCAAAATTTAGGTTTGGTTCATATGGGTTTATTGGGAGCAATTGATGTCGTTTTACCTCTCTCCTTAATCTTACGTGCATCGATGATTGACGTTCGATTGGGAACGTATTGCGTGATAGGGCTTATGATCGGCGGAATTTTTCTTTCTCAATCCAGTTCTCATCCTCGGCATGTGATAGCGGCACTCAATATGGGTGTTGTTATCCCATTTGTAGGTATGCAGTTGATTGGCTATTTTTTTACATGAGTCGCAAGAAGTTACGCATTGTGTTGTTTGGTCCTCAGGGATCAGGAAAGGGGACGCAAGGACAGATGCTTGCGGAGCGTTTTAATATTCCGCTTATTGGCGCAGGAGATTTATTTCGAAAAGAAATTGTTGATGGTACAAGGTTGGGATTTATGGTGAAAGAATATGTCGATCACGGATCACTTGCGCCTGATGAGTTGGTTAATGCGGTAATTACTAATCGTTTAAAGAAAATAGATTTAAGTAAAGGATTTATTTTGGATGGGTATCCACGTAATGTTGAACAAGCACAACATTTGGAGCGTTTGTTAAAAATTAATTTGGCATTGTATTTGCGTATGTCCGATACAGAAGCTATGCGTCGTTTATTGGGGCGTCGGCAATGTGGGCAATGTCGTGCAAATTTTCATGTAACGGATATCCCATCGCCGAAAGGAGATGAATGTTCGATGTGTGATGCCCCATTGATACGACGCGAAGATGATGAGGAAGAAACTATTGTTCGTCGTTTAGCAACCTTTCATTTCATTACAGAACCATTGGTTTCATTTTATCGTCAGAAAGGAACTCTTTTGACTATTCAAGCTGAACAAACTGCGAGCGAAGTGTTTCATGATATCGTCAAAAAAATGGCAAAATTAGGTTTTAGTTAGTACGTGACAAGAATTAGGGGTTTTGATATAAAGCGCTTATGAGTCATATCAAAACAACGGAAGAAATTGAAAAACTTCGTGCCGGTGGAGCTATTTTATCTCGAGCATTACAAGCTGCGATGAAGGCTTGTGTTATTGGTGCTACTACTGAACAAATTGATACGGCTGCTCGAGTTTCAATGGAATCTGAGGGTGCTAAACCATCATTTTTAGGCTATAAAACCGATCCGAGAGATCCACCTTTTCCTTCAACACTTTGTATTTCTATTAATGATGAAGTAGTACATGGTCCAGCTATTCCTGCACGGATTATTCATGACGGAGATATTGTTGGATTAGATATTGGTTGTTGGTATGAAGGATTGTGTACGGATATGGCGACTACGGTTATCGTTGGTCATGTTACGGATAAAGTAAGAAAGTTGGTTGCAGATACTCGTCAGTCGTTGGTTTTAGGTATCGAGGCTATTAAAGAAGGTGCTTTAATCGGAGATGTGGGCGCGGCAATCGAAGATTTTTTGAAGCCAAAGAAATATGGAATTGTAAAAGATTTGGTTGGGCATGGAGTTGGTCATGCGGTGCATGAAGATCCACAAATTCCAAACTATCGCGAATCACGTACTCCAAAAGTTCAATTCAAAGAAGGAATGGTGGTTGCGATTGAACCGATGGTGAGTTTGGGCGATTGGCGTGTTATTCTGAAGCCGGATGAGTGGACGATTGCGACGCGTGACGGTTCATTGGCTGCGCATTTTGAGGTGACTGTTGCTGTAACGAAAGATGGATATGAATTGCTTACTCCTTGGCCAGATGTGACATGATGTATGCGTGTTCTTGGAATTGATTTTGGTACGGTTCGTGTTGGTTTGGCATTGGGTGATACGGAGAGTCGTATTGCTAGTCCATGGGGAGTCATTACAGAGTCTGATCGTTTAGCTTTGCTCTCGCGTTTGCATGATGTGATGAAGAGAGATTTTGTAGAGGCTGTGGTGATAGGTGTACCTCGACCTTTGAAAGATTCGAGTAAAGTGAATCTTCAGGTACGGATCACAAAATCGTTTATTGAAGATGTAAAACGATTTGGTTTACCAGTTTTTGAGGAGGATGAAGCCATGTCATCTAAGCTTGCTTTACAACAAGTTACGCATGCGTCTCCGGTCGAGCGTGGAAGAAAACGTGGTGCTGGAGCAATAGAAAAAAGAGATGATTTGGCTGCCGCAAGTATTTTACAGACTTGGTTGGATCGAAAATCAGTGGCATGAACAGTTGTGTAAGATGTATGTCTTATCTTCGTGATGTGGTGATTGTTTTAAAAAAAGAACCTTTTCGTGAGCAAGATCGTCGTTATGTGATGTATGGAAAAGAGTATGGTTTGCTTAGTGCGGTTGCTCGAGGGGCGAGTTTGCGTACGTCTAAACAAGCAGGGCATTTGGAGCCATTTACAGAAAGTGACATTATGATTGCGGAAGGGAGCGTGTTTGATAAATTAGCGGTCGCGCATCAAATAAATGCGGCAACGGATTGTCCGCGGACTTTAGCTGGTTTGTCGGTGTGTGGTGCGTTTTCAGATTTACTATTGAACTTGATACGACCAGGTGTGAGTGATGCGCGTATATTTTTGTTATTACGTGAGTTGATTCAAACGGTAGCGCATCTGTCGCAAGAACTCAGCTCTGAGCGTACACGATTGTTATTTGCTGCTGCTGCTTTACAGTTGTTAGATATTTTGGGTTTTGGTCCACCAATTACAGCTCCTGCTTCAGCACGCAATTTAACTACACCGGTTCCTAGTTTGGTTCTGCTTTCGTTCATTCGTCGATCTTCTCTGATCGATGTGTTACGAGTAACGGTTTCGGTTGAGGTGTTACGCCAGGTTTGTGTTTTTGTTGAAGATGCTTTGCGTAATACATCGTTGCAAGAAGAGCCAAAAGGTTTAAAAATGTTGCGTTCTTTAGTTTAATATTTTGTTACTTTACGTATTGACACTTTTCGTATTTGGACGTAGCTTTCCTCTGTTCGTCGTTTTTTTGTACAACCACGACACTTGGAGCGTGCATGACTCGTTTTTGGTCGTCGACCGTTCATTCTCAATCTACTCGTCCCCATATGGGGTGGAAGCAGAAACTTCGTGATAAAAAAGCGAAAGAACGTCTTCAAGCTCTAGAAGATCAAAAAATTGAATCGATCAAGGAGCAGCTTGCGATTCTTCTTGAGAAGCATGAGTTTTCTACGGAATATGAGAACTCTAACGGTACGCATGATCATTTCATGAGGCGCTTGCAGTTGCGTATGAGGCGAGCTATTGAATTCGCGTTGCGTTCGTACACTGCTGTGACTAAAGAGGCTTTTACGGGATTTCGTGATGTTTTTAATGCTTTTTGTCGTCATACGTTGATGCTTAAAACGGATGCTTCTGAGTACTACATTGAACGTGAATTGCGGCATGCGCTCGATAAAAAACTATCTCATTTCAGTGGAATTCTCAGGGCATTGGATAAGAAGCCTGTCGATGCGAAGACATATGAAGCGATTTTGACGAAAGAAATCGCCTCAATTCTTCGGATTGATATGGAAAAAATCGCTCTTGGAGTTATTCGTGCCGTTGAACTTCGTTTGGTTGAATTGGCACAAACAGGCCTTCCAGTATGTAATCGTTCTACCAAGGGATATGAAGCTGTGATGTGTCTGATCGGTACAGAGAAACGCACAAAGTGTTTTCTGATATTGGACAAATCAAAAGCTTCAGGCGTACGTATTGTGGCGCTTCAGACACCGAGAAAGTTTAAGGCACATCAAAAGAAAGTCGGGAAATCAAAGGGTGATATTACGAAAGGACGTCAGCGTTATTCGAACATTCCACAGCATCTTCGTCATTTATTCGTTTTAGCCCCTGAGTCCCCGTGGACATCAGGGGTTGTTTTGTATACAGTTTTGTGTATATTTATAGTATATGGATTCCCTCATTTCTACATTTTCTAATTTGGTGGACCAAGAAGTTACGATTCGTGGCTGGGTGCAACATGTGCGTTCTTCAGGTAGTATTGTTTTTTTGCAGGTGCGTGATGGTTCTGGTTTTGTGCAAGCAGTGGCTTCAAAAGCATTGGTTGACGAAGCGTCTTGGACAGCAGCTACTTCTGCAACAATGGAATCTTCCGTTGAAGTGACGGGTTTGGTAGCGAAACATCCAAAACAGCCAGGAGTATATGAGTTACAGGTGACAAGGATTTTGCTTTTACAAAGGGCAGAAGAATATCCGCTTGGTAAAAAAGAACATGGTCCAGATTTTTTGTTAGACAATCGTCATTTATGGTTGCGTGCGCCATCACAATGGGCAGTGCAACGTGTTCGTGATTGTATTATTCGTGCGACATACGAGTGGTTTCATCAACATGATTACGTCAAGATCGATTCGCCAATTTTGACACCAAGCGCGTGCGAAGGAACAACGGAATTATTTGAAATTGATTACTTTGGTGAACGTTCAGCTTACTTGTCTCAATCCGGGCAATTATATCTTGAGGCGGCTATCGCATCAGTAGGTCGCTGCTTTGATTTTGGTCCGGTATTTCGAGCTGAAAAATCAAAGACGAGACGTCATTTGATTGAATTTTGGATGATGGATGCGGAAGCCGCTTTTGTAGACCACGAACAGAACATGAAAATTCAAGAACAATTGATTGAACATATCGTGTCAAAAGTGCTCACAGAATGTCGAGCTGAATTGACGATTTTGGAACGTGATGTAAAGCCATTGGAAAACGTTAAAGCACCTTTTTATCGATTGACTCATGCCGAAGCAATCTCTAAGCTCCATGAACTCGGTAGCGATATTGGTGATATGGATGATCTGGGTGCGGATGATGAAACGACCTTGACTAAGCTGTACGACAAACCGTTGTTTATTGAAAAGTATCCTACAGCCGTGAAAGCATTTTACATGAAACGTGATCCGCAAGATGAAACGCGCGTGCTGAATTCTGATTTGTTGGCACCAGAAGGATACGGTGAAATCAGTGGAGGTTCGCAACGTGAAGATAATTATGACAAGTTATTGGAGCGTATACGTGAACATAATTTACCCGTTGAAGCTTTTCGTTGGTATCTTGACTTGCGAAAATACGGTTCGGTGACACATTCAGGTTTTGGATATGGACTTGAACGTATTGTAGCTTGGATTTGTGGTTTGCATCATGTGCGTGAAACGATTCCTTTTCCACGTTTGATTAATCGGTTAGAACCATAGTTTAACTTTTTACATAGTACATACTACTACTATCTTATGTCGCATTCCTCATCCGCTATGACGAAAAAAATCAATCCAGTTGTTGTTGTTTTTATTACGGTTTTGGTGGTATTTGGCGTAGTCACAACGTCTTATTTAACGCAAAAGCGAGTACAAAAACCGATTGAGAATTCTCCTACCGTTACGGACAATACTTCAACAGAGCTTATTCCTTCGCTTGTCTTGACTAATGAGTCCGCAGTACTTTTGGTTCACGCCAATGGACTCATGGAACGTATTACATATCCGCAATTTCTTTCAAAAAATCCGGATTCATCAACATGGCCAAGTCGAGGAATTGATGTTGCGACTGGTCAAGAAAAGCCATTTGAAATTCGAGGCGTAGATGTGGAAGTCCCGGAAGGGCTCTTGTCTCCGGATCGGGTCTTTCGAGCTGTCTTAAAAGAATCAAAGCCAGATGGCGCGGGTGTGATTGAATTACTTCGACCAAAACAGGCAGGACGCGATATCGTTCTTCGTATTGGGGATAAACCCCTTAAGGATGTACAGTTGCTTGGTTGGTTTAATTCTGAAGAATTAGCAGTTATTGCATTAAATGCTTCAGCTCGAGCCGTGTATAGTGTTCATCTTGATGGGAAGATATCATCATTGGGTGATTTACCCGATTCTGTTTTATATTTGAATTTGTCACACGGTAAACTATATGTGACAACGGCAGTACAAGATAAAGGTATTGAGAATGCACCACACGGACCATCCGAAGTATATGTGTTTCATGCTGAAACACAGGGCTCGGTTTTTACATCTGATTCCGTTATTAATGCTTTTGTGTCAAATCAGTCAAAACTTGATTCAGATGAATTTGTTTACGTGAATGATCTTGGTGTTGCAATTTTGGTAGAAAAAGGAAAACCTACAACATTAGGTAAAATACGACCGCTTCTTTTTACTGAAAGCAGTGATTTAATTTATAGAGATGGTTTTGATCTCATGTTACGTAAAAAACAAGACGGTAAAGTAGTACGTATCGGAGCTATTCCCGAAGGAGCGGTAAACCTGTATTATGTATCTAAATAATTATTATGAAGAGAGGAATAGTAGGTTCAGATATTTTTTTACTTAGAATTTTGTTTGTTTTAGGAATCGTTTTAATTTTCGTCGCATTTGCTTTTACTTCGTACTTAACGGTTCGTTTTTTACCTCATATTTCAGAGACGGAACGAGACCAGTCAATTATCAGAGATTCGAATAGTGTTCCAGAAACGAATACTGGTTTTTTGGGTGAGATGGGGAGCTCGTGTGGTGGTGTTAAACGGTTACCATGTAAACCAGGACTTATTTGTGATGCTCCGACGGACGGAGTGTCTCAAGGATCATGCGTGAAGGATCCAAAAGCTCAAAAAGGTAAAATGCCATTGCAATTTGGTGAAGTTTGTGGAGCTGATTTACCAGTTTGTGGTCCCGGTTTATTTTGTCGAGAAGATGCACAAAACAAAGGCTTGATGTTTTGCTCAAAATTAAACGAGCAAGCGCCATTTATTGTTTCGGTTAAAGCGGAAGGCATGTTTCCTGCGGAGGGTGGTTACCATGCCCCTGCTGAAACTAAAATTACGTTTCATGTTCAAGCTACTAATGCAGAGCGTGTCGTTTTTAAGTTAGATGATAAAATCCTTGGAGAAGCAAAGAAAAACGATGGCGGAAAATTTGATTATGTTTGGAAGATTCCGATTAATTTGGACGGCGTGATTGATGTTATAGCGTATCGTGGCGTTGAGTTTAGTTCGGCACGATTATCGATTCAAGCAGATCGTTAATGTCATACAAAGTGATATTATTCGTTTGATCGGTATTATTACGTTTATGAAAAATGCCATTATTTCATGTGTGGCGGGTTTGATCATTGCGATCATTTATCATGTTTTAGTGGCGAATCATTTTTACGGATGGCCTTTAGCATTGATAGGATTGTTTTGTATCGTTTTTTCTGTCGGTCTTCGATTTTTGGTTCGAAAAAAGCAATATGCTTGGCCGTTTCTTTTTTTGTTTCCGGCGTTTTGCGGTATCGGTGGATCCATATTGTACTCGCATATTGTAGTGACAATCTTTGCACCTTTCGCCATTGGAATTTCTTTAGCCTTGTTTGTTTTTTGGCATGCAAAGCATATACCATCTTTATTTGCTGTTCGGAGTTTGATACCTCTTGAGTTTTGGCGAGATACGGTATTCCCATTTCGAGTTTTGCCTCGTATTGTAAAAGATATTTATGTGTTTAAACGTGGATCAAAAATTCTTCAAGGTATAGTACTAGCATTTCCTTTTGTCGTGTTGTTTGTCGCTTTATTTTCGTCCGCCGATCCATTTTTCCGTCATTTTTTTGATGAATCGATTGGTTCTTTTTTTGAAGAAGGTTTATTTGCCCGATTTTTGATTGATGTTTTTATTATTTGTTATGTCTCCGGTTCTTCTTGGTTATTGATTGAACGTGCAAAATCTGAAGAGATTCGGACTACACATTCAATCAAATGTGCACCTATTTCTCAAATAGTGTTTGTATCTTTTTTGAGTGTTTTGAATATTTTATTTTTTGTTTTTCTTATATTTCAATTTACGTATTTTTTTGGTGGCGAACAGGTACTTCGTGCAGCAGGTATTTCGTATGCAGAATATGCAAGAGGTGGATTTTTTCAATTACTCATTGTGGCGAGTATCGTGTTTTCGATTTCATGGTTTGTGTATATTAAGACAACAACAGCGAGTCACACATTGGTACGTATTGCCGCCTTGATTTTGATTGTACAAACATCGGTTGTTTTACTTTCAGCGACGATGCGTTTGGGATTGTATGTGGATAAGTATGGAATGACAGTGATGCGTTTTTGGGCATATGCCGGAATAGCGTATGTAGGATTATTGTTGGTTTTTGTTAGTATGAGTTTCCTTTTTCGCTTTTCAGCGGTGCATGCTACAAAGGTGTTATTTATTGGCATGTTGAGTCTTCCGTCCTTCCTTTTATTATGGAATGTTGAAGCTACTGTGGTTCGGTATAATTTGAAACGCATGACTGTTATTTATGGACCTTCTTATGATATGAGCTATGTGATGGAAACAACTCCGGCTGCGTGGCCAACCATTATCGCCTTGCTTCCAACGCTTCCCAATCAACAGCAAGAAATTATGAGAAGTTGGATGGAAAAAATGGCTGATAAATCGGCAATTCCATTGGATATTCGAGATATTCGGTTGACTGATATTTTTGCTGATCATGTTTTGAGGTCTTGGCGTAAACCCTAGCTTTTTTTTAGAGATCGGGTTAACGTTATCCAGATAAAATTATGCTGGAACTTCGAACTCCTATTCGTGAAACCGTTAAAGCCCTCGGACAAGAGGTCGTTATTTTTGGTTGGGTAAATAGTCGTCGTGATATGGGTAAATTGGCGTTTTTAGATATGCGAGATAGCTCCGGTTTGATGCAGGTTGTTTTAGTACCGGCAGAATTATCCGAACGTGCGCTAGGTTTGATGTCGGATATTCGTTTGGAATATTGTTTAAAAATTACAGGGATTGTGAATAAGCGTGGTGAAAAACAGATTAATCCAAACCTTGAAACGGGCGCTGTTGAATTATTGGCGAAAGATATTGAAATTTTTAATCTCTCAAAGACTCCACCGTTTGAATTAGGAGATACGAAGAACATACATGAAGAGCTACGCATGAAGTATCGTTATTTGGATTTGCGCACAGATCGCATGAGGAGAAATATTATTCTACGCGATAAAGTGATTACATTTTTTCGTGATTTTTTGCATCGAGAAGGATTTATTGAATTTGAAACGCCAATTTTAACAAAAGGAACTCCTGAAGGTTCTCGTGAATATTTGGTACCGTCACGTTTGCATGATGGAAAGTTTTACGTGCTTCCGCAATCTCCACAACAATTCAAGCAACTGCTTATGGTTGGCGGCATGGAAAAATACTTCCAAATCGCGCGTTGTTTTCGAGATGAAGATCAACGCGGAGATCGTCAACCAGAGTTTACGCAGCTCGATTTGGAAATGTCTTTCGTAACACAAGAAGATGTTTTGGCATTGAATGAAAAAATGATGATTGAGCTAGTGAAGACGGTTGCGCCTGAAAAAAAGATTTTGCAAGTACCATTTCCACGTATTAGTTATCGTGATTCGATGGAGAAGTATGGAAATGATAAGCCTGATTTACGTCAAGATAAGACTGATCCAAATGAATTGGCTTTTGCTTGGATTGTTGATTTTCCGATGTTTGAAACTGATGGAGAAGGGGGTATTCAAGCCGCGCACCATCCATTCTGTATGCCACATCCTGAAGATGTTGGATTATTGGATACTGAGCCGCTTAAAGTTCGTGCCGCTTCATATGATTTGGTGATGAATGGATATGAATTGTCTTCCGGCTCGATCCGTATTCATCATCGTGATTTACAGAATAAGATTTTTCAATTGCTTGGTATTCCTGATGAATTAATTCAGGCTAGATTTGGTCATATGCTTGAAGCTTTTGAATATGGTGCGCCTCCCCATGGTGGAATGGCTCCCGGTATTGATCGCATTGTCATGTTGTTGGCAAATGAACCAAATATTCGTGAAGTGATCGCTTTTCCAAAAACAGGTGATGCACGGGATCCACTTATGGGGGCTCCATCCGAAATTGAAGAAAAACGTTTGCGAGAGGCGCATATTGATATTCGTAAAAAATGATGAAAAAGATTTTAATTATTATTGATTGATTAATTTGTTTTATTGGGTTTTTATTGTATAGTATTACGGTGCCGGTATTATTTCAGGTTGCGCAATTTGAGGGTCCATTGGATCTGCTTTTGCAGTTAGTAGAACAACAAAAATTAGATATTTCGCAGGTTTCTTTGGCAACAGTTGCGGATCAATTTGTTGCATATGTTCATACCTCGAAGCAGATATCGCTTGAAGAAATGGCTGATTTTTTGGTCATTGCGTCAAAATTGGTTTATTTGAAATCAAAGTTGTTATTGCCGGAATTGTCGGTTCAAGAGATGGAAGAAGGACCGGATTTGGAAATGCAATTACGTACCTACAAAGCGTTTGTAGGAGCTTCGAAAATGATTGATGATTTATGGAAGCAAGGAATGCAGTCTTTTCCGCGCGTAAAGCCTTTGATGCTAAAAGTTGAGATTGGGTTTCGTCCTCCACAAGATTTTGGAGTTGTTCAAATGCATGAGTTGATGTTGCGTGTTATCGCACGCTTGGTACCACAAAAAGTTTTACCACAAGCAGTTATTCAACGCATCGTGACAGTACAAGAAAAAATTGGTTTATTGTATCGTCATATTCGAGCACAAGCTAAGGCGACATTTACGACTTTTATTGGATCGGCGGCGAGCAAACAGGAAGCGGTCGCAACCTTTTTGGCTTTACTTGAATTAGTTAAGCAACGTTTTTTAGTGGTTTCACAAGATCAGCTTTTCCAAGATATTGCGATTGAAGCTCACCCAGAACCTCCAACGACTGATCCATTTGCAGAATCATTTGTATGACATTAGAACGGAATTTAGAAGCAGTGTTGTTTGCTTCAGCTAAACCATATACTATTGCGCGCTTGGCACAGATGTTTGATGTTGCTAGCGAAGATATTCAAAATGCTCTCAACACTTTATCAGAACGATTAGAGCAATCCGGCAGCGCTTTGCAATTACAAAAAAATGGGCAGGAATTTGAATTAACTACACGTTCAGATTGTGCGGATGCGGTGTCAAAGGCGGTGCAGGTTGAGGCTCAAGCGGAATTGAGTCGTCCGGCTTTGGAAGCACTCACTATTTTGGCTTATCGTGGACCAATGACACGACCAGAATTGGAACAGATTCGCGGGGTTCAGTCTTCGATGATTTTACGAAATCTATTGTTGCGTGGTCTCATAGAACAAAAAGAAGATACTCGGTTGGGTCAGGCGGTGTATGCAATTACGTTTGATTTTTTGAATCATCTTGGTTTATCAAGCGTGGAAGCTTTACCAGATTATGAAGCTCTTCGTTCACACACATCCATACAAGATGTTTTAAAACAATTGGAAGAAGTACCAGTTCAGTCTCATTCAGTATCTGATTCTACCGAATTATCCGTTTAAATTACGTATGATAGATTTTCTTCTTGGTAATTTGATCGTTTTGGCACTACCGGATTTACATAAGCCGCAAACGATTTTGCAGTCTTTACCGATTTCATCGGATGTACCTCCGGATACAGTAAATGCCCCGCATAAAAAAAGACCGGAAAGTTTGGGTGTAAAAACAGCCGCGCCTTCGGCTTTTGTGGCTGATGTGCGATCCGGTACTGTTTTATTTGCTAAAGATCCGCATCGTGTCATGCCGATTGCAAGTATTACAAAATTGGTTACTGCGATGGTTTTTCTTGAACAGAAACCGGATATGACGAAAACGATCGTTTTCCTACCAGTTGATTTTGATGGAGAAAGTCGCAGTCCTTTTAAGCCCGGTGATGTTATTACGTATGAAGATCTTCTTCGTTCTTTATTGATTGGTTCAGTGAACGCTTCTGCAAATGCTATGGCGCGTTCGACGCTAGGAATGGAAAAATTTGTTCAAGCGATGAATAAGAAGACTAAGGATTTAGGTTTACATACGCCAAGCTTCGTTGAGCCTTCGGGTATCAATCCTGAAAATAAAGCGAGTGCGGCTGATGTTGCAGCAATTTTATCGATCGCTTCAGGTTATCCGGATATTCGTCGTGTTACCAGTCAAGGAGATATTGATGTTGGTTTAAAGAATGTTAAAAAAATAATTCATATTCCTGCGACAAATTTGTTATTAAAGACTTTTTTAAATAAAGATCCATATAAAATCATTGCAGCAAAAACGGGATCGCTTCCTGAAGCCGGATATTGCATGGCACAACTTACCAAGAATGCACAAGGAAATGAGATTGTAGCCGTAGAATTAGGGAATGATAACCACTTTTCACGTTATCAGGATATTAAAGCGATGACAGCTTGGGCCTTTGAGACTTACCAATGGGAGAATTAATGCATGATTATTGGGATAGACCTTCGTTGCTTACCGCAAGATGGAAGTCCGGGTGCGGGAGTAGCACATGCGGCGCGTGAATTGACGCGAGTTTTGGTGTATCGCTACCCTGATATTTCATGGATAGTGTACTTATCTAATGGAGCCGTGTGGGATCGGGATGCGGAATTATTGCCTTATTGTGATGTTATTCGTTTGGCAAATGACTCTGGAGCTGCTTTGCGTGGAGCTTTGAAGATCATGCCTTGTCAGTTGTTGTTTGTTTTATCGGGATGTGTGCCTCCCGGGTTATCGATTCCTTGTGTCCCATGGGTACATGATGTGGCTATTTTTCATTCAGGCGCATGGTTTCCACAATCATTTTTTCGACGTTTGATGACAATGCAATTATTTTTGAAAGGGTTGCGCGCATCACAAATGATTTGTGCGGTGTCTGAATCGACTAAGAAAGAGTTGCTTGAGATAACCAAGCTAGATTCTGAAAAAATAGTAGTGACATATGAAGGAGGTGATTCATTCTTGGCAAATTTGAAACAAACAGATTTAGTTGAAGCTAAACAGAGAGCTAAGATCCGCTTGGCACAGGCGGGTGTAACTCAGTCTTATATTTTATGGATGGGAACAGTTGAACCTAGAAAAAATATTGAAACGGTTATTGCGGCTTGGACGCAGGCAAAAGTGCAATTTTCACGTCCTGTTGATTTGGTAATTGCTGGTAAGGACGGTTGGAAATTAGGTCCAATTCATCGAGCTCTTCGAGCGGCTGATTTGTATGCTGGGGAGGGGGGGTCGCGTTTACATCGGATTCGGTCGGTTTCAGAAGAGGATAAGCGGGACTTGCTTTTAGGAGCAGATATTGTGGCTTTACCGTCTTGGCATGAGGGGTTTGGCTTGGTGGCTTTAGAAGCCCTTCAGGCGGGGGTTGCAACAATTGTTTCGTCAGAAGGTGGAATGCCTGAAATTGTGGCCGATGCGGGTATTATTTTGCCTCCAACGGAAGTTTCGGCTTGGGCTGAGGCTTTTGTTGGATTGATTGAGGATGAAGTATCACGGGCTGAAATGGCTCGTTTGGGAATTTCTCGGAGTCAAGGTTTTACCTGGGAACGGAGTGCTCGGATTGTGTATCAAACATTGACGGATACGCTTTAATCGGCTATAGTGCGATTACATTAAACGTCTATCGCGGGATAGAGCAGTTGGCAGCTCGCAAGGCCCATAACCTTGAGGTCGTCGGTTCGAGTCCGACTCCCGCAACCATGCAAAGAACTCCTGAAAGGGAGTTTTTTGATTTTTTTGTGTATTATTGTGTGATCAGGTAGATTAAAGTGTATATGAGGTGTATTTTTAGGTGGCATGATTTTCTGCGAATGCCAAAGAAGTCTGAAGCCTGGCATCGTGAGGATATTGCTGCTGAATGGAAAGAGCTGCAAGAAGCTCGAGGATTTATCTCACGCTGGAGTGAATATTCGGACGTGGCGTATACCTATACTCGTGCTTTGTGGTCTGGGCATGCATCTATTCAAAATCCTCTTGGATTTTGGATGTGTTATTGGGGGCTTTTGTATATGTTTCCGAAGTACACCCTGCGCTGGTTGTTTTATCGACGGGTCGGTAAAAAGTTGAATGCTCGTGTTTCTTTAACTGAAGTTCGAAATCCTCATAAGACGGAAAAGCTCTATCATATTGCAGAAAAGTATGGTTTGGATGCTGCGAAATTTGAAGTTATTTGTCGTGAACAATTGCGATATTGGCCTTTGCTTAAATAGGTCTGGCTCCATCTTGCCAAAGCAGTGGTCTTGAGGTATATTTTCGCCACATTTACGATTTACGTTTTGATTTGGGTTGTAAAAATATTTGCCGGGATAGCTCAGTTGGTTAGAGCGCGGGACTCATAAGCCCGAGGTCGCCGGTTCGAAACCGGCTCCCGGTACCATCATCATGCAGAAGGTGATTTTAAAATCCGATGCAATGCATCGGATTTTATTTTACTTTATTTTTCTTCGATATGCCGTCGCGAGAGAGTCAGCGTATTCATTCCATTTGTTTCCATTGTGAGCCTTGATCCATTCTAATTTTAAACCAGGGTGATCGTGGAAAAGTTGGTAGAGTTCTTGAACGAGTTCGAGATTTTTTATGTCACCTTTCTTTTTTTTCCAGTTTCGTTTTTCCCATTCTTTTGCCCATATGTTAATTGTGTTTACGCAAAGTTGGCTATCAGTATAGACAGTTGTTTTTTTATCACGAGGTACCATTTTGCAAGCAGCGATTAGTGCCGTTAGTTCCATACGATTATTCGTGGTGTGAGTTTCGTGACCATATTTTTCAGAAATGATTTTGTCGTTTTCGACATAGACTGCACCCCAGCCGCCTGGACCCGGATTTGGTTCTGATGAACCGTCGGTAAAAACGCCATTAATTGGTCCGCCTGAGTATTTTTCGAGTACTTCGGCCGTGGTTAAGTTTTCTTCTTTTGAACCATTGGTTGAAGTGGATTTTTTGCAGTTTAAACAGGTTTTTGGTTTCCAACCGGGAAATTTAGCCAATGTTGCGGGTGTTACCATGAAAGCCTTTGAGCAGGTCTCGCAAGAAAATGAGGGCATACGAATTTAAGTACCTTACAATATTGGAGTAAGGAAGTCGAAAAGAAGAATGGTATATTGTATTATAGTGGGGTATGTTTACATTAAATCTTTCAAATAAAGACATAATCACCAGACGTGTTTTTACTTTGTTATTTGCGTATTACTTTATCGGATTTCTATTTGGAATTTTAGTATGATTCTATAATCAAATATGGTTTCAGTTTTTTATTTTGGTCGGAACTGTTCTTTTGTTATTTCCAATAAAACTTTGGTTAGAAGAGCTACTTAATAGAATCGATGGCTTGAAGGGTGAATATAAAGTCAGTACAGCTTTGTCTCAGATGTGGCAGGACGGTGTGCGACATGTAGACGACCTCATGCTTGACGCGAAGAAACGAGGTAATATAGATCACATTGCGATAACGAAAAATGGAGTTTGGGTTATAGAAACAAAATATCAAAATGGTGAAATTACAATGGAAAATGGAACATTACTTCGCGATGGAAAGCCATTCTTTCACAATAAGGATTATATTTTTCAAATTAAGAAGCAAGTTAGCAGCGTAGAATATTTATTGCGGAGCAAAAAGTATAAAGATGTTCAGGTTCGATCTGTTATCGTGTTCGCTGGTCCATATTCGAAACTTTGGTTTGGAGTTCGTCCTCAAAAAAATGTTTATATTGTTGGAAGCCAAGGTCTTAGAAAATTACTTATAGAAACTAAACATGATGGATATGTATCTTCGCAAGAAATCGATTCGTTAAAAACGCTCTTTGAAAAATATCAGGCATAGTAACATCGTTAATGAGTTCGTTTTTTTTCTTCCAGTTTATGTTATTATATTTCATATGAGACTGTTTCAAAAATACGGTTTGGCGATTGGGGTTTTTGTGATTTCGGCGATATTGTTTAGTCAACAGATGGCTTTGGCGGCGACCTGTAAAATAAATGGACAAGAAGTTCCTTGTGAATCATTAGGTAAGGTTGCAAAGAGTGCTGTTGGATATGGTTTTGGCTTGTTTGCTTTGTTTTTTATCTTGATGATTGCGGGTACGATTTTTTGGATTTTGATGATTATACATGCAGCATCAAAGCCAATTGAAAATCGTCCAATGTGGGTTGTGATTATTGTTTTAACTGGTTTACTTGGTGCTATCATCTATTATTTTGTCGTGAAGCGGAATTTTAAAGAAGAGACGACGTCAGCAGTTTTGCCCCCGACTCAACCACCCGTTCAACCACCAACTCAACAGGTGTCGTAGTCAAAAAAACAAAAAATCTCCAAATTTGGAGATTTTTTGTTTGGTGGGCGGGGAGAGAATCGAACTCTCATGACCTTGCGGCCGCGGGATTTTGAGTCCCGTGCGTCTACCAATTCCGCCACTCGCCCATGGTTTGTTTTGTGGCAGAACGGTATCTCTTAGGTTAGATTTCGTCAATATCGAAGTCGAGTTTGACCATCTTGTCGTAGGTCTATTGGTAGAGTACAATTAGCCCGATATTTATGGGTCGAATTATTTCGATTGTGAATCAAAAAGGAGGTGTGGGAAAAACCACAACAGCTATTAATTTAGGAGCGTACTTAGCTGAGGCTGGAAAATTTGTGTTAATTGTGGATTTAGATCCACAGGCAAATGCGACTTCCGGATTAGGGATTGACCATCGAAATTTGGAACAGGGTGTATATCAAGCGGTTTTAGGGACGGTACGCATCCGAGAAATTGTCCAACCAACGGCACATGAGACGTTACGTGTTGCTCCGTCAACGACGGCTTTAGCCGGTTTGAATATTGAGTTGGTAGATATGAATCGTCGTGAGTATAAGTTGTACGATGCGCTGCTGGAGATTCGAAATGATTATGATTATATTTTGATCGATTGTCCACCTACTTTGGGTTTGATTACGTTGAATGGTATTGTAGCGGCAGATGAAGTATTGATTCCGGTTCAAGCCGAGTATTACGCCCTTGAAGGTTTAGGGCAATTACTTGAAACCGTACATTTGGTGAAAGAGCGCTTGCGTCCCGAATTAGATGTTCTAGGAGCAGTATTGACGATGTACGATGGACGAACGAAATTGTCGGACGATGTGATGCAAGAACTGTATAAATATTTTCCAAATAATATTTTTCGTTCCGTTATTCCTCGTAGCGTTCGGTTAGCTGAAGCTCCATCATTTGGCCGGACGATTGTCATGTTTGATGGATCTTCTAAAGGTGCGAGAGCATATGAGCGATTAGCGCAAGAAATATTAGCGAGCGAAATGCAAAAATTGATCGTTTAATTTAATTTTGTATTTTTTTATATGATTTTGGGGAAACAGAGTGGACTAGGACGAGGATTGGGAGCTTTGATTCCTCCAAAACAAACAATGAACAATAGCGCTGTTATTCCGGTTTCACCGACTGTTTCAGAAGGTGAGTCGAGTTCATTTCAAACAGAATCGTTAACGGTTTTAGAAGTACAAGCTCCAGATTCCTTATCCGCCGTATTGGATAAAACGCCGACTAGCGCAATGTCTGTTGATGCTACAAAAATGATTCATGATTTGTTATTGGAGCAAGTTGATCCAAATCCACATCAGCCTCGTCGTCATTTTGATCACATGCAATTGGAGGATTTAATAACTTCAATTAAGGAACATGGAGTTTTACAACCAATTGTCGTTACCGAAAAAACACATGGTCGTTATGAATTGATTGCAGGTGAACGTCGTTTGCGAGCTTCTAAAATTGCAGGAAAAGAAACAATTCCCGCAATTATTCGTTCGGCAACCGAACAGCAAAAATTGGAGTTGGCGATTATTGAAAATATTCAACGTCAACAATTGAATGCTCTTGAAGAGGCTGAATCATATTTGCGTTTGCAGAATGAATTTAATTTGACGCAAGAACAAGTGGCTGAAAAAGTTGGAAAGAGTCGTCCGCAGGTTGCGAATACAATTCGTTTAATGCAATTACCGGAAGAGGTGAAACAAGCTTTAGTGACAGGAAAAATTACGGCATCTAATGCGCGTACGTTGTTGTCTTTACATGGTGAAGAGCAGATGAAATTGTTTCAAGACATGTTAGACGGTCATTTTACCGTTAGACAAGCCGAAGCGCGTGTTCCACACCGTCGTGGACCACGGAAGGCGCGTTTATTTGATCCGAATGTAGCAGCTGCAGAAACGAGATTACGTGGGGCTCTTGCTGCGCGTGTTTCGATCTCACGTGATTCACGAGGAGAAGGGGAGATTAGAATTTCGTTTCAAACCGATGAAGATTTTACTCAATTAGTACAAAAATTGTCCGGTGATTACGGTTTGGATGTGTAATTATTTTTTGGTGAACGGGTTTGGGATAACTCCTTTGATCCAATTACTAATTTTACTGCGCGCAAATTGTCGGATTTTGCTTTTTGCATGACGGGTTTTGGCGCTGCTGATCCAGTCTGGATTTGGTCCTTTGCGATTTTTATCAATAATAATTTCAACCATATCGCCGCTCTTTAATGGGCGATCAAGCGGAGAGTTAGCGTCGTTTACTTTTGCAGCGATACAGGTGTTTCCGATATCGGTATGGATGGCGTAGGCTAAATCGACAGGCGTTGAATCTTCCGGTAAATCAATCACATCTCCTTTAGGCGTAAAAACGAAAATTCGATCTTTAAAAATATCAATTTTTACTTCGTCTAACGCTTTAAGATATTGTTTTTTGTCGGATATATCTTGCTGGAGATCTATTAATTGATTTACCCAATCGACCGGAGCAATGTCTTTTTTTGTATTTTTTGTTGTTTTTCGTTCATCGTAGCTCCAATGAGCCGCTATGCCGAACTCGGCATTTTCATGCATTTCTTTTGTACGAATTTGAAATTCAACTATTTCGCCTTCTTCGCAAAAAACCGTCGTATGTAAAGAGCGATATCCATTTGGTTTCGGCTGGGAGATGTAATCTTTGATTCGTCCTTTTAGAGGAGTCCAACGTCCGTGAATGATTCCGAGAACAGCATAGCAATCCGCGATCGTATCCACGATGACTCTAAGCGCGATTATATCGTAAATGTGAGCGATATTTCTCTCATTTTTGATGAGTTTTTTGTAGAGAGAATAGAGATGCTTGGTACGACCGTGGACGTCGGCAATATTCAGTCCGGCTTGTTGTAAGTCTTTTTGAAGGATAACAATGGCTCGTTCAAGGTAACTATCAGAGCGACGAATGACCGTTTGAGCAAGATTTTTAGTCCATTCATATTCTTTTGGTAACACATATTTGAACGCAGCATCTTCTAAGCGTCCTTTCATTTCTCCCATTCCAAGACGATTTGCGATTGGAGCAAAAATTTCCAGACTTTCAAGAGCAATGCGATACTGTTTTTTTGGTGGAATTGAATCAAGAGTTTCGAGATTGTGGAGACGATCTGCAAATTTGATGATAACTACTCGTACATCTTCAGCCATCGCTAAAAACATTTTACGAAGATTTTCGATATACCTCTCGACTCCGCGGTATTTGATTTTTCCAAGTTTGGTAATTCCGGCGACGAGATGCGAGACTTCTGAACCAAATTCTTGCTCGATTTCTTCAATTGTTTTTGCAGTATCTTCAGGGACATCATGCAGGAGCGCAGCGATGATTAGAGTATCCGGAAGGCGCATTTCAGCTAATGTTATTGCTGCTGCAAGCGGATGGATAATATACGGTTCACCACTGGCTCTTTTTTGATTTTTATGGGCATCAGCAGCAAAGGTATATGCTCGATGAATATCGGCAATTTTAGCCTTTGGATCATAGCTTATGACAATGCTTTTCAGTTCATCAATGGTTTGTGGCATGGGGTTATCATATGAAAGAGATGTCTGAATGGCAAGTTTAGTACGTTTATTGTTATACTGTTCATAATTATTTATATGGCCGATACATTATCCTCACCTTCACCCGCAGAGCATTCTCCGGTACCTGCTGTAGAACAGATTCCACAAGCACCATCTAAACTAAAAGAAAGCCTTGATGAAAGTATCGCAGAAGGACGAATAGATTATTTGAAAGAGTCTTTAGGAGCAGAAGCGACAAGTGCGCAAAAAGAAATGACTCATTTGAGTGAATCGGCAAAAGTAGATAATGATCCTGATGCATTGGAGATGAATCAAGAAGTTACCTCCATAGATCAAGAGGCGGAAGAAAAAATCAGACAAGCAAAACTTCAGGCGGAACAAGAGATTGATTCTGTTTTGATGTTGCCAGAGGCAAAAAAAGATGAACCTGTTTCTGATTTAACAGAATCTACCAAGTTAGATTCAACTGAGGCACCTGTTGTCAAACCAACGACTGAACTTGCAGTTGAGTCAGAGGTTGAAGAAGTATCTTCGGTAGAAGAGGAGGAGCAGCAGGCTAAAGATATTGCAACATCTAAGGAGAAAGAACAAGAAATTCACACTGAAACATCAACGGATCAATCAAAGGAAAAAGAATCAACAGATTTTGATCGACATCTTACTGAAGCGCAAAGTTTGATTGATGATTTTAAAAAAAGTAATTTTCAAGCAGGACCAAATGAACTGCGTCGGTTGAAAAAATTGATGGTCGCGGCTCATCCAGATCGTTTTCCTGGTGCGCCAGAAACAGCAACGGCATTTGCATCATTGATTGGACGTTTGAAAATGATTTTTGGCGGTGATACAAGATCTTGGAGAGGTTTTGAAGCTGATTTTGAAGCATTAAAACAAAAAATGAGTAGCGAGAAAAAAGAGGCACCCAAAGCTACGAGTGAATCGCATACAGAAAAACAATCAGATACAGAAGAAAAACAAGAGTCAGCAGAATCAAGTCATGCGGAATCATCAGAACAAGAATCTTCAGAGTCGGCAGAATCATCCGTTGAAAAACAAATGCGGACTTTGGAAAGGTCTGCCGAATCTGCAAAATTACGCATGCGTGAATTATATGATGATCTCATGAAAATGAAGGAAAGTGGTGGTGAATTGGATGAGTCTGAGTTGGAAGCATATAAACAAATGTTGGATTCCGATGAAGTTTTGAATGCATTTGTTGAAAAAATGCAGTCCGAATTCAACAATCCAAAAAATGATGCTTCAGTTCGTGCTCGTGCGGCGCAATATGCGATTGATTTTGCACAAGGAGCACGTGCGCAGCTTGCACATGCTGAAGGTATCGTCAATAAGCCAAAGACGAAAGTGCAGGAACAAACAGCCGCACATTCATCAGTGACTCCTGAGTCACCTGTGGCAACAGAGAAAACGGGAGAAAAAGCTGAGGAATTTGATGAAAAAGCAGAAACAGAACGACGGATGGGCGTTATGTCAGAATTATTGTCTGAAAAAATTCTTAAGGTTGAAGCTGCTTTTGATGAGGTATTAGAGAGCGGGGATGAAGAAAGGATTGAAGAATCTACACAATTATTGACGAGTCTTTACTCGGAACGCATGTCCATTTTGACGAATGACATAAATGCGTATTATAGAAAGAAGCCTTCGGAGAGGACGCCAAAATCTGAAAAACAAGTTGGTATTTGGTTGTATGAAGAAGAGTTGTTAGGGGCCCAAATGGATGCAAATTTAAAAAAGCGTGAAATTGCTGCATTGAAACGAGAGAAACAAGTTATTGATCTCGAAGTGAGTGATCTACAGGCTTTGATTGATAAATCAATGCCAAAAAGTGCGGATATTCAATTAGCGGAGGCACCGACTCAAGCACTCGTTTTAGCTTCTGATGTTCCTAGCGCTGAAACAAAAAAAGACACTGCAGCTCCGGAAGATCTTGCGAAGAAATTACAGAATGCAATTGTAAAACAGACCGAAATTGCAGCTAAAATTGGTTTGGCTACAGAAGCACTTGGTTCTATGTATCGAGATATAGATCGTATTGTAAAAGCTCGTGCAAAAGATATCGAAGAATTGCAAAAGATGGAAGATGGGAAAAAGAAGGATAAAAAGATCGACATGATTCGTAAAGATGCAAATAATCTAGATAATTTAGAAAATCGAGATTCGAAAGTAAAAGATACGGAATATAAACCGGAAAATACGGGTGGAGGGGGTGCACACGGTCCTGGTTGGTTTGAACAAGCTGGCGACATGGTCGCGCTTGCAATGCATGGAGATGAAGAAATGTTCAGTGCGGCAAATAAATTGTTTACACGTGCTACATCGAGTCATAAAAAAGCGGCCTAAGCCGCTTTTTTTGATCTTTTTTTTGCCGGTTTTTTATCAGCACGCTCTTCGAGCAGTTGAATTGCTTTTTCAATGGTTACATCTTCCGGTTTGATGTCTTTTGGAAGACTTGCATTCAAGTTTCCGTGTTTCACGTAAGCTCCGTATTTACCGTCATGAACGGTGATTGGTTTATTGTCGGTTGGATGATTGCCTATTATTTTTCCGCCCATTCCTCGTCCACCACGTGTGCCTTTTGGTATCGCCAGAAGCTCGAGTGCACGAGTGAGTTGAATAGTGAGAATGTCATCACCTTCTTTAAGCGAACGAAAATCACCATCGTGAACAATATATGGACCAAAGCGTCCGAGTCCGGCTTTAATATTTTTTCCGCTTTCAGGGTGGATTCCGAGTGTTCGAGGAAGCGCCAGAACAGCGACAGCTTTCTCATGATTTAAAATGTCTAGTGGAATATTTTTTGGAATACTGACGCGTTTGGGTTTTATTTTTGGATCTTCAGAATCTTCGCCAAGTTGGAGATATGGTCCATATGAACCAGTGCGAAGATAGATGAGTAAGCCCGATTCAGGATCTTCACCAAGAGTAGTTGGTCCTTTGCTCGCTTCTTTTAAAATCTCGTCAATTTTTTCTTTCGTAACATCTGACGGTGCGAGCTCGGGAGGAAGCGATCCTTTCACGAGGGCACCTGTTATCGGAAGATGCGTTTCGACATAAGGACCAAATTTTCCCACTTTTATTACATAGCCTTGAAGTGTCGGGAGCGATATTATTTTAGCTCGTTCCGGATCAATCATGTTAAGACTCTCATCAATCCGTTGACGTAAACCATGATCACCAAAATAAAAGTGACGTAAATACGGGATCCATGATTCTTTTCCGTCAGCGATTTGATCCAGTTTTTCTTCCATGGTTTTTGTGAACCCGACATCAACTAAATCTGTCATGTTACTTTCCAAAAGTTGTGTTACTGCAAACGCAGTAAAACTCGGAACAAGTGCATTCCCTTGTTTGTGAACGTAATTTCGGTCTAAGAGAGTTGAAATAGTCGCTGCGTATGTACTCGGGCGTCCGATACCTTCTTTTTCCATGAATTGAACTAATGAAGCTTCCGTAAAACGTGAAGGAGGCTTGGTTTCATGTTCATTTGGCTCGGCAGATTGGCATTTTGGTGTGTCGTTTAATTCAATTTCCGGCAAAACATTTTCTTTTTCTTCGAGTGCTTGTTCGATATCATCGGCGCCTTCTACATATGCACGTAAAAAGCCAGGAAATACAATTTTCGTTCCGGAGGCATTAAAGAGATGAGTTGCAACTTCGAGTGTCACGGTTTGTTGCAATTGTTTTGCATCACGCATTTGTGAGGCAATGGCACGCATCCAGATAAGTTCATACACATCACGTTCATTTCCCATGAGTCCAGTGTCTTGCGGAGGGGTGAATGTTAAACTTGGACGAATAGCTTCATGAGCTTCTTGAGCATTTTCTTTATTGGTAAATTGCTTTGGAGCATCAGTGATATATTCTGCGCCGTAACGATTCGTGACCATATCACGGATTCCTTTGATCGCTTCCTCAGACAACGTGACTGAATCGGTACGCATGTAGGTGATAAACCCTTTTTCGTAGAGAGACTGAGCTGCGCGCATCGTATCGCGAGAAGACAAATTAAGTTTACGATTGCCTTCTTGTTGCAATGTCGAAGTGGTAAAAGGTGGAGGCGCTTTTCGGTGTATTTCTTTTTTCGTTAGATCCGTTACTTTCCATTCCGATCGTATGGCTTCATCAGCTATTTTCTTTGCGGAAACTTCATTCAAAAGCAAGATATTTTTTCCGTCGGCTTTAATAGAACCCGTTTGTTCGTCAAAATCTTTTCCTGAAGCAATCTTTTTGCCTTGCGTCATGATCAATTTTGCATTAAATGAACCGGAGTCTTGAATTAAACGAGCAGAAACATCCCAATAGTTACCGGTACGGAACATGAGGCGAAGACGTTCACGATCCACAATTGCTTTGAGTGAAGGTGACTGCACACGTCCAGCCGAAAGACCAAAAGAAATTTTTTTCCATAAAACAGGTGAAACGCCATATCCAACTAAGCGATCTAAAATTCGACGTGCTTCTTGGGCGTGGACAAGGTTTTCATTTAGATTACGTGGATTTGATAACGCTGTTTCGATTGCATTTTTTGTAATTTCATGAAATACCATGCGATAAACAGGAATTTTCGGCTTTAAGATATCGAGTAGATGCCATGAAATACTTTCTCCTTCACGGTCATCGTCAGTTGCCAGGTAAAGTGCCGATGCGTCTTTTAAGAGTTTTTTAATTTCAGAAACGATTTTCGTTTTGTCTTTATTGATAATATAAATTGGCTTGAAATCGTTTTCCACGTCTACGCCCAATTGACCAGCGGTTGTTTTTTTGAATGCGGCAGGAACTTCATCTTGTGAAGATGGAAGATCACGCACATGCCCCATGGAGGCGATAATAGTGTAGTTCTTGACATTTAAGAACTTACGAATGGTTTTTGCTTTAGTTGGAGATTCTACGATGACCAGGTTCATACGTTTGTTGAAAGATACCAGAGCCGGGCTTATCGTCAAAATTTTGGTACGGTTCGTGTGATATACCCTTGATCCAGACGATGAATAAAACCCATTATTTCAAGGCGACTTATTAGTTGGAGGACTTTATTAACGGGGATTTTTGTGAGACGTGTTACTTGATCAATGGTGAGCGGTGAGGTTATCTGATCTAAAAAATATTGTTCGTTGTCGTTTAAGTCGGTTGTCGTTTGGGTTCTTCGCTTGGAAGGTTCAAGATGCAGTGCTTCTAAGATATTGTCAATTCCGAGGCAGGGAATTGCACCTTTTTGAATCAAATCATTTGTTCCTTGACTTTGTTTTGAAGTGATCATTCCTGGTACTGCAAGGACTTCGCGACCTTGTTCGGAAGCTAGATGCGCTGTAATTAGAGAGCCACTTTTATGGGCACCTTCTATGACGAGTACTGCTTGCGATAATCCTGAAATAAGACGATTCCTTAAAGGAAAGTCGAATTTGTACGCTTCGTATCCGATAGGGTTTTCACTTATGAGCGCTCCACCACGTTCGATAATTTGTTTTGCAAGTCGGATGTGTTGTTTTGGATATATTGTTTTTTCATCAATTCCTGAACCTAGAATGGCGATGGTTTTACCTTGTGCTTCGATTGCTGTTTGATGCGCACATCCATCAATACCAAGAGCGAGTCCAGAAATGATTGTTATACCGTATTGTACACATGCTCTCGTGAGTTCTTGGGTAACATGCATACCGTAATCAGTCATTGATCTGGTACCGATGATCGCTATTCTTGGCTCGTGTGCTATTTTAATATCTCCTGTGTAAAAAAGAGCTTTTGGCGCTTGATGGATTGTTTTGAGATTATGCGGGAAATCAGTATCAGTATCCAGGAGAAAGGAAATATGTTTTTTTTCCAAATCAGCAGCTATTTTTTCAGGGTGCGTGTTTGAACGATATACAATAAAATTTTCGATACAAGATTTTTTTCGAATGAAAGACGACAATTCTTTATACGAAATATTCCAGGCATATTCGCCGTTATTCTTAAAAATACTTGCAAGTTTGTGCAAGGTTGAAGATCCGAAACCAGGAAAACTCGCAAGCGCAAGCCATCCGAGTCTAGAACGATTCCATTGGCTCATGTTACATCGCTGCCATGGATAAAGCTGAATGTCAATTATGTGTATCCGTATTCCAACGGTTCATTGTACGAGTCAAGCCTTCGGTAATCCAATTTTCCAATGCATCAACCGCTGAGTTTTTTGCTGTTTCAATTGTTTCTTTTTGGGCATTTCCTAACACCCAGTTATCTACAGGTTCTCCAGCGATAGACGGTCGACCGATGCCGATACGAAGACGTGCAACGTCATCTGTATACAATTCAAAAATAGACTTGATTCCATTATGACCTCCGGATCCTGCTTTTGGGGTGAATTTAAAACTACCCGGCAAAATATCGAGTTCATCGTGTACGATTAGAAGATCATTTGGCTTTATATTCTTGTAGAAGGATAGAAGAGATTTAACAGAAACGCCTGATTTATTCATGAAAGTGGTTGGTTTGGCGAGTATAACCGTTTCTTCGCCAAGGTTGATTTTAGCGATATTTGCAAAACGTTTTGCATCTTTTGTCCATCCAGCATGAAAACGGTTGGCTAATGCATCCAGAACCATCCAGCCCGCATTGTGACGAGTTTGAGCATAGGTCATTCCAGGATTGCCAAGACCGACGATCAGTTTCATATCAGTAGCGATTACCTTTGCGTCCAATTGGTCGCTTTCGACGCCACGGGTTGATTTTTTTTCCATCTTTGCCAAGTTTTGCGTTTATTGCATTTGGGTTTCTGTCTTCAACGGAACGGATCGGTAATAATTCAACTTTCACTACGATTGGTGTACCACGAAAACCAAATTTTTCTCGTAAACGATTTTCAAAATAATGAATCCAGTTTTTGTGAACGCTCGCTTTTTCACCGCGAACACTAATTAAGAAGGTTGGTGGTTCAGATTTAATTTGATTTACTTCATGCAAATACGGTGTGAATGTTCCGCCATCGGCGAGAGGTTTTTTGCGTGCGACAACGGTTTTTAGAAGACGTTGTAAAGCATTGTGCGATATTACACGTCGGCGTTCTTCACGAATGCGGAGTGCGAGCTCCAATAAACGATCCATGCGTTGGTGTTCCAGGGCTGAAACAAAGACAATATCCGCCCAATGTAAGAATGGAAAAGCTCGTCGAATGGCTAATTCGTATTCATCAGTTGATTTCGTTGTTTTATTTTTTACGAGATCCCATTTGTTGGCAATCAATAAGAGACCTTTTGATTCTTCGTGCATTAAACCGGCAAGATGTTTGTCTTGTTGGGTTGGCGCTTCAGAGGCATCAAAGACCAAGAAGGCAATATCAGCTCGATGAAGGGCAGCACGATTTTTTTCAATACTTTCTTCTTCAATACCTTTGTCGATACGTGAACGCTTACGCATTCCTGCTGTGTCGATTAAACTGAAACGTTCGCCATTCCAGTCAAATACGCTATCAATCGGTTCGCGTGTGGTATGCGCTTCCGCTGAAACAACGACACGTTCTTCACCAAGAATGCCGTTGACGATTGATGATTTACCTACGTTCGGTCGACCCATGATGACAATTTTTAAGCCATTCGCTTCTTGAATTGGCTGTGGATGCTTATTGCGTTTTTCTAGTTCTTTAAAGACACGATCTAATAAGTCTCCGGTTCCTTTACCGGTACTAGCTGAGCAGTTTATGGGTTCACCTATACCCATGGCAAGCATTTCTTTTGTGTAGGCATCGCTTAACATTTGAGGCGTGTCCATTTTGTTGACTACCAGTAAGATATTTTTATTAATGGATTTTACTTTTTTTGCAAAATCAATATCAGTAGGGATTACGCCGCTCCGTGCATCAACAATAAATAAAACTAAATCAGCTTCTTTGACAGCTAATTCGGCTTGGTTGCGAATTCCACGACCGATGGTTGAACCTTGATCTGCGTCCATACCTCCGGTATCAACACAGTCGATTGCCATACCACGCCAAATAATAGGCGCATAATTACGGTCGCGGGTGGTGTGCGGTTCTTTTGAGACGATAGCTCTTCCTGTTTCGGTCAAGCGATTCCATAACGTTGATTTGCCGACATTCGCTCGACCTACGAGAGCGATGACCGGCATTGATTTGAGACGTTTACCTGGCATATTGGTTTAATTATTGACGAGATTAACGCTTGATCGACCTAAGATAATGAGAAATTGCGTTGAACTGGTTATATTTTTTTCCGCAGAACTTAAGGATACGTTCGCATCGAGGAGTGTTTTAAGTTTGGCAAGACTTTCTGGATTTGCGCCGTTTGTATAATCCACGATAACTGATTTTTCAAAATTATGTTGCAGTGCGTTGCTGGTAGCTACAATTTTGTATCCGGCATCGGTTAATTTGTCTGAAATTTGAGCAGCGAAACCGACTTTATTCGTACCATTACGTACTTCTACATTGATAGGTTGTTCGGTTTTAATGGCTTCAAGTTGCGTATCCTTCCCTGAGAATGGATCTGCGACAATGCTCCTGATTTCTGACCAATCCGCTTTTTTTGGAAATAAAAGGTCTCCCGCATACTCAGTTTTTTGCGCATAGAGTTGACCGGTAGCTCCAGTCGTTAAGACGTTCATTGTTAAGTTAGTCTTGGAAAAGTGAGCTGCCATTGGAAGTGATTTTAGAACATCCCAAGCTCCGAGATCGGTTTGTACGTGATTTGAGATACTCGCCCATATTTCAGATACTTTTTTTGGGTTTGATAAAGTCCCAACGCTTAATAGTTTTTTACGGATGGCGTCTAGAATAAGCTGTTGACGTTTTCCACGAGCGATATCGGATCCCTCATTATTATTTCCATGGCGAGAACGAACAAAGATGAGCGCACGTTTTCCCGACATGTGTTCATCACCTTTCGCAAAGCTCACTGTTTGTACTTTATACGGATCAGGACCGTCATCGTCCGTTGGATACGTGTGGTCAGTAAAACTGTTTTCAATCGCTACATCAATACCTCCGAGAGCATCAATAAATGCGGCGAAACCCTTAAAATCAATTTTAATTGTTCGATCAATCCGGATATTGAATTGTCGCGAAAATTCTTGCGCCGTATGTTTTGCACCTTCTCCCGGGAATTCTTTTTCCGCGTAGGCATTAACGGCATTTATTTTTTGGTATCTTCCTTCACCGAGTGGATAGGCTAAATCACGAGGTATGGAAACGAGTCCAATTTTGTTTGTTTCTCGGTCAAGTGAGGCAAAAATAATGGTATCTGTGAGTTGTGAGCCTTCGTGCCCTTCGCCACCAATACCGAGTAATAAAATATTAAGACGTCCATCCGGTGTTGAAAGTGGATCATTGGGATTTGCACTATTTTGGTTATTTTGAAGATTGTTTACATTGCCAAAACTAAAGAAATTTCCAAATTCAGAAAAAACACTGGTTCCGTGAGTACTTGCTCGATAGGAAGCGTGTGCACCCAGAGCTGCCATAAGACCTACGGCTAGCGTAAAAACCGCCGCTATGAGAACGGTGGTTTTTTGTGCAATTTTTTCTTGGTTTTTATCCAAGAAACAGATTTTGAGACGATCACGCATGTTTAGAAAAAAAACGAAGAACGAATTGCGGACAGTTTAGCAGGAAGAAGGTTGTTTGGCGAGAGGGTGCGTAATGCGATGATAATTATGCTGTGTGATATACTCTAAATAATGTATGCGACAAGCCCTTTTGCGTTTTCGTGCCGCTTTGAAACAACGGTTGTTTATTCCTAAAGATAAGATTGAATCCCGTCTTGGAATAATAAGTGCCGTTTTTGGGACCTCTTTTGTTTGTTGGTTGATCCCATTTATTGTTCGAGCCATGATCATTGCGGACTCTACGGGAGCCGGAGGTGCTAGTGGTGGTACAACACCAGCTTCTGGTTCAACCGGTGCATCTGGAGCTGCAGCTCCTAGTGCACCTGCAGCTGCTGCAGCTCCTAGTGCAAGCAGTGGTGATGGAGGTGGAATTTTGACGAGTCCATTAGCAGATGGTGCATCGTATATTTTTAATTTATTGGGTACGATGATTGCCACTGTACTGTATCTGGTTATTTATGGTCTTATTTTTGTTAATACTTTAATTACAGATTTAGTGATTCGTGTTGCTCAGTACAATAATTTTGTTAATGCTAAGCCGGTAGAATTGGGTTGGCCATTGGTGCGCGATGTTTGTAACATGTTTTTTATCGTGGTGTTATTGTTGATCGCTTTCAGTACTATTATCGGGTATAAACCTTTTCATTTTAAGGATAATTTACCAAAACTATTATTGTATGCCGTATTGATTAACTTTTCTAAAACGTTGGTTGGTATTTTGATTGATTTTTCACAAGTTATAACGTTGACTTTTGTGGTTGGTTTTAAAGATGCAGCCTTTGGAAATTTCGCTAAAGCGTTTCAAGTTCCAAGTTTGTTGAGTTTAAATACACAGGCACTCACCAATAGTGGTGGAGGTTTAGCGACTACGAGCAATATTATTGTGGCACTGGTTTTTGGTATTTGGATTATGTCGATCGCATTAACGACATTGGTTATCATGTTGATTTATTTTCTTGCGCGTATTGTCGGTTTGTGGGTATTACTGATTTTATCGCCTTTGGCTTTTTTTGCTTTGGGGGTTCCAACAAAAATTGGTGCTGTTTTGCAGCCTGTCAAATCATTTTGGCAACAATTATCTGCTTGGTTGACTGGAGGTCCGGTTGTCGCATTTTTTCTTTGGCTTGCCTTAGCAGTTATTCAAGAAAAACCGAGTCCATTTGCGGATGTGGGCGGAGTTGGTACAAATGCGGAAGATGAAAAAGCGGTGCAGGCCGTGATTACCGATATCGGAAAACCTGAAAACATGTTGAACTTTATTGTGTCAATCGCTTTTATGCTGTTTGGAGTAAAAACAGCTGTTGAGGTTTCAAAATCCGCTAATCCGATGTTAGGCAGTATGGCAGGAAAATTGAATTCAGGCGGAGGCGTTGCATGGAAAGCGGCGAAAGCTGTTCCACAAGCGCCACGTGCTGCCGCGAAGGGGGCTTCATTTATTCCCGGTTCTCAAAAATTGGCTCGTTTTGCAAATCAACAAGCGGCTAAAGGTGGTGTAGTTGGTGCGTTGGCGCGTGGCAGTGGCGCTGGAGCATTTGGTGGGATGGTTTTGCAAGAAAAAGGATTGAGAGAAGAACAGCGAAGGAAAATAGCAGCTGAAAAATTAGATTCGAAAACAAGAGGTTTGCAAGCTGCAGATAAATTTGATCGATTGGGCGGTATTAGTAAATCAGGTGGAATTTTTGATAGATTGAAAAAAAAGGCTGGTTTTGAAAATTATGAACCCAATTATGCAAGGGCACGGCTTTCTGATCTCGCTATGTCAAAGTTTGGTGCAAAAGCGTTAGGTGATGACATAAAAACAAGAATTAAGCTTCCTGGAAACCTGCCTCAGGATCAAAGGGCTTTGCATGAAAAATCGTCATTGGCTGCTTTTGTTCTTGCTCAGAGGAAATCGTATCTAGATTCGTATGAAAGTGTTGCAAAATCAACGGGAGATGAAGATGCCTTAGATAAAATTAAAGAAGAAAAATTAAAGAATCCCGGGCTCATGAGTTATTCGCAGATGGCTACTGAGATGCCTGGAATTGATCCGAAAGGAATTAAAGCAGATGCTTTTGGAGACTCTGCCGTTTTTCTGTCATATATGAAAGGGAAGGGATTGATTGGGCAAGATGGAAAATTGAATGCCGGTTATAGAGACTCAGCTGCATGGAAGGGTATTGCTTCTGGAAACGGAAGTGCTGCTAAATTAGTACGTAGATATGCAGAACAATTGGAACAGTATAAGGGTTTCCAAGATTCTGCGAGAATTCAGATGGCTGCAATGCATGATAAAGCAACCCCGCAACAAATCGCTGCAGCTGACGCTGAACGTAAGTTTTCTGCCATCAGTACCGACGGAACTAAGGTTTCATCAGCCTCATTACCAAATCCAAAATCTCCTGGTTCAGTGAATTTGTATTCTTCCAATTTTTCTCCAGAATCCGGAAGCAGTGGAACAATTGGTTCTGTTCAAGGTTTTGCAGATTTGACTTCTCATTTATCAGCTAATCAAAAATCTGATGTTGCAAAAGCATTTGGAGGTACTGAAACAAGTCGAGATTCTCGCGCGTCACGTTTTTCATCGCCACTGTCTGAACCTCAAGTTAGGGTTATTTCCAATGCAGCTCCGGCGATGAGCGAGGCTGCAGGTGGACGCAGTTTTACACCGGATCATATTTCTCAAATGTATCAAGCGCAAGCTGCTGGTGTGAATACGGGAGATGTCGGGCTTTATCCCGAAGATGGTGATGCTGATGCCGCTACGGCTGCTGCAATTGGTGAAATGTTCGCTAAAGCTTTTGCTGATGCTATTTCTGGCGATAGTGATAGAAAAATCCAAGCAGCACAATTTATTGCGAATATAGACCTGAAGGCGTTACGACAAGGCGGAGGAGCGGCTGAAAAGATTGCTTCTTCGTTAACATTAAATATATCAACTCCACATGGTGTCGATGCATTTAAAACTGCATATAACAGCGCTAGCGGTCAACAACAAAAAGAGATAGAAGTGCGCTTGAAGGAAATAGTTTCAACTGCTGATTCAGCGCGTGGTAAATCATCTGCTGATAGAAGTTCATACGAAGCAGAAGCTATTAAGTTTCAAGACGCATTATTAGAAAGTACGGATAAAGCCTTAAAAGGCATTGCTAGTGGTAGGACCGTAAAGAAATAACATTTTCGTATGCCACGTTCGTCCTTTAACAGTTTTTCGGACATGCCTGTAGGCTTGCGACGTTTTTTGTTTTCTAAAGAATTTTCAGAAGCCGATCTTGAATTAGCAAAAAAATATCAAATCCCTTCCGATAAAATAGAACATATCGGAGATACGATCATGGATATCATTTTTAATGATATTTCTTTGAAAAATGGGATAGATGAAATTAAAAAAATCGTTTATCCGGATATTGTTACTGAACTTACGTGGAAGGATTTTATTAGTGATGTGATTCGTTTGGAATTTTGGCCGATACGCGATCTTTTTGCGAATGAATTGAGTTTTTGGCTGTCGGAACAACAGATTGGAACGGGCGGTTGGTCGATGGAACGTGTTTTATTAAAACCATTGACCTATTCATCAGCTGCGACTGAGTTAGCACAGAAAGCAGGGTTTTCGATCATGGGAGCACAATTACGTGAGCGTTTGCGTGATTTAATTGTGAGTAAAATAAAAGGAGTTCGCGTTGACGCACAAATTAGAGAAGCGCTGATGCGTTCACAGGATTACGGTGGAATCGGATTGGATGCAAACCAAGCTAATGCGACGATAGGAGCTTTGAATGATTTGTTGCAAACGGTTGATATTATGTCAGAATCTGACTACTCGGATTGGCTTAATAAAGAGGCGCAAAAAGAACAAACTATTTCAGAAACTGAAACGCAACAAGTAGACCACGTTCAAGATACTGATGATCCTGAAATTACGGCAATTAAACAAAAATTAAAAAGTCAATCCTTGGTACCGCCAACGGTTTTAGAGAAAACGGTTCAGGATGTATTATCAAAAATTGTTGATAAACCATCAGATGAGTATTTGTTACGTCGTATGAATCACGCGATTTCTTCACGTTTACGTGATGTGAGAAATTCTTTAGAACTTCGTCAAATTTTATTACGTGATAGTAAAGTAGGCGGTGTTGGCATGACTGTTGATCAGGCGAATGAAGCTATTGAAGTTGTTGAAGCCAGTTATAGAGAGTCGCATACTTCGATAATGAATGACGAGAAGAAGAAGCTTGAAGAGCAAATGGTCATACAACGTCAAAAAATAGAAGAAAGAAAAATAAGGGAAAAAGAAGAACATGCAAAATGGTATGAAGAAAAGGTTTTAGCAAAAAAACAAGAAGAAGAACGTAAGACTAAAGCGACAGAATTATTTAAAAAACAATTTGAGACTGGTTTGAGTAAGTCTGTAGTACAGTCAAATGCGCCAACTTCGGCTGTTGACATAAAAGAACAACACTTGGAACACAAACGTTTTGGTCCAATGGTTCCAGCGGTTGCTGCAGGAGCAGCTCAATTTGTTGCACAGGCAGCGGCAGTTGAGGTTGCCGCTCGCCCAGAAGTGAAAGTATCAACTGCGACGGCACCAATGAAACCACGGATGGATGGAGTAATACCGCCTCCCGTTTCGAACATTGGTGTCAATAACTCTGGTCCAAGATTGATTGGTTTAGTGGGAGAGTTGGCGGAATTGTCTTTAGTAGAATTTAGACGCATGGCAAAAACGCCTGAAGAAGCAGTTCAAAAGATTTTGCAGAAAATCGAAACTTTAGGGCAAGAAACATTTGAAAGACGAATTGAGGGTATTAAAGCTTTTCAATCTTCTCCTTTGCAAGGATCGTATATGTCATTAGTGGCTGAATCATTTAAAACAGGCAAACAGGTAGCGAGTTTAGCCGATGAAAAACGTGCAAAAGGTGAGAACACACTTTCTTCATCCGAGATTTCGGCTATCCTTACATTGAATAGTAAGCTACACTTCTAATATGCCAGATAAATTTATCGTACCTCAGTTTATTGACAAAGAGGATCAGATCCTTGGACCAATTACGGTACGACAATTTTTAATTATGTTGGTTTCTTTCTTTTTAGTTTTTATCGCGTTTCGCTTATTAGCTTTTATTCCTTTTTTATTTGTTACTATATTAGTTATTGGTATTGGTGGAACTTTTGGATTTTTAAAAATTAACGGACAACCTTTTCATGTGTTTTTTTTGAATGCATTACAAACGGCTTTACGACCAAGTTTACGTAATTGGGACAAACGTCCAACCGATGCTGAATTACGAGCTTGGATAAAACGTGAAGATGTCATTGCACCTACCGTTGTTTCAAAACAAAAACCACTTCCTGAAAATAGTAAATTACGTGATCTGACATTAGTTGTGAATACTGGAGGTGTTTATCGTCCAGAAGATGAGAATTTTTGAATACTATGCAAAGCAATAAATTAGCCGGTGCTAAAAAAGGCGTACCCTCGCAGCGCTATCTTGATATCGCTGAAATTAAAGAGGATTTGGTGATTATGAAAGACGGGACGATACGCGCAGTTCTTTTAGTTTCTTCCGTTAATTTTTCTTTGAAAAGCGTCGATGAACAAAATGCAATTGTTCAAGCGTACATGCAATTTTTGAACTCTTTGGATTTTCCAATTCAAATCGTCATTCAATCGCGTCGTATGAATATCGATGAATATATTCGAAAACTAAATGAACAAGAAAAATTGCAAGCAAATGATTTATTACGTCGTCAAATAGGAGATTATCGTGAATACGTTAAACAATTGGTGAGCTTGGGTGAAATTATGCAAAAAAAGTTTTTTGTAACCGTTCCGTTGGATCCGACTACGGATAAACAAAAAGGTTTTTTTCAAAGAATAAGTGAGATATTAACTCCCGTTATCGCAATTCGTTTATCAGAGGAAAAATTTCGGAAGGATAAAGAGTCACTTATGTTACGCGTAAATGCAGTTATGGGAGGATTACAGTCAATGTCATTGAATGCGGCTATGTTGGATACACAGTCGCTGATTGAGTTGTATTATACGGTGTATAATCCAGATTTATTTGAAAGTCAGCGCATGATTGATACTCGTAAACTTCAAGTTGAAGGCTAACTATTATGGCATTTCAAACTCAAGAAAATAAAGGATTTGACCCAAGCGCTCTTACAGCCGGTGGAGTTGGAATTAAACGGGGGCCTTCAAAAGAAGAGCAAAAACGTCGTCAAGAAGAAGAGCATAGCGCACTTGAAGAGGAACGAATTTATCGTAAAGGGGTTACCAGTATCAAAGATTTGATTGCGCCAAGTTCGATGAAAATCGAGCCAAGTTTTGTGCGTTTGGGCGATGTGTGGGTGCGTACATTGTTTATTATTACCTACCCTCGATATGTGACCGTTGGTTGGGCATCGCCAATCATTAACTTGAATGCGCAGATGGATATTTCAATGTTCTTTTATCCGATAAAAGCGGATGTTATTTTGAAACAACTAAAGAAAAAAGTCGGTATTTTAGAATCGCAAATTACGACAGACTCAGAAAGTGGAAAACCGCGTGATCCAATTTCTGAAACGGCATTGCGTGATATTGAGCAATTGCGTGATGATTTGACGCAAGGCATCGAACATTTTTTTCAATTCGCTTTTTACTGCACGTTTTATTCTACTTCTTTAGAGGAGTTGGAACGGTTATCGAGTACGGTTGAGTCCACGTTTGGTTCAATGTTGATTTATACAAAACGTGCATACTTTCAAGCGGAACAAGGATTCAACTCGACATTGCCAGTTGGAAACGATGAACTCATGATTACGTTTAACATGAGCACCTCGCCATTGGCTTCTTCGTTTCCTTTTACTTCAGCCGAACTAACAAGTGATAATGGTATTTTGTACGGTATCAATAGACATAATAACTCTTTGATTATTTTCGATCGATTTTCATTGCAGAATGCGAATGCGGTGGTTTTTGCGACGTCAGGTGCCGGTAAATCATATGCGGTAAAATTAGAAATTTTACGTTCGATGATGCTTGGAACGGATGTTATCGTTATTGACCCTGAAATGGAATATAAACATTTATCAGACGCTGTTGGCGGAACTTTTATTAACATTTCATTAGCTTCACAGGCAAAAATCAATCCATTTGATTTACCGCGACCGACAGGAGAATCGGTGAGTTCAGAAGATATTATTCGAAGCGCTGTAATCACCACAAAGGGCTTGTTGCGTTTAATGTTAGGTAAACTTACCGTGGCAGAAGACTCGATTTTAGATCGTGCTTTATTGGAAACATATGCAAAGAAAGATATTGTTCCAGGCGTTGATTTGTCTAAAGCAGAGCCGCCAATCATGCAAGATTTTCAAGATATTTTAGAAGGCATGGAAGGAACTGGAGATTTGGTATTACGTTTAAAGAAATTTACCGAGGGTACATTTTCAGGTTTGATCAATTCACCCACAACAGTCCGCATGAATAATCAGCTTGTCGTGTTTTCTGTCCGTGACTTGGAAGACGAACTACGTCCGATCGCTATTTATACAATCGTAAATTATATTTGGAATGTGGTTCGTAGCGAGCGTAAGAAACGAGTTCTTTGTATTGATGAAGCTTGGTGGCTTATGCAGAATGAAGATTCCGCAAAATTTGTTTTTGCATTAGTGAAACGTTGTCGTAAGTATTTCTTAGGAATTACTACAATTACTCAAGATGTGAATGACTTTTTAACATCACCTTATGGACAAGCGATTGTGACCAATTCATCAATGCAATTGCTTCTAAAACAGTCTCCCGCTTCAATTGATTTAATTGCTCGTGTTTTTTTACTTACACAGAGTGAAAAATATTTATTGCTCGAATCTGGTCGAGGTGAAGGTATTTTCTTTGCCGGTCAAAAACATGCTGCTATTCAAATCGTCGCTTCATATACTGAAGATCAAATAGTGACAACCGACCCGAACCAGCTCCTAAAGATAGAACAAGAGAAGAAAGAATTTCAACAATCCCAGGGAAAATGAATATTAATGACTTGATATATGCAAAAACGCACTAAACTCATTTTACTAGGTGTTATCGTTTTTTTTCTTTTCGGTCTTGGCTTGTATTTCTTTTTATCGCCGATCCTCGAAGATCGTTACGTTACTCAACCGCCAGAATTACCGTCTAATACGACTCCTATCTTACCGAAAACGAAACAGCGTCCACCTCCTGGTCAAGCGCCAAGTTCTACAATTTCAGAACTTGTCGTAGATGATTCCGCGAAGTTACAGATGCTTGTGACGAAATCGATGACGGTTACGGAACGTGTTTATTCTGGTTCTAATAGCGATGGTTTTACAGGATATTCAGATGTAGCAGAAGATTTTACGCAAAATGGAAAAAATTGGTTGCGTTCAGAGCAACAAAAGATGCAATCCGCTCATCCGATGAGTGGAACTGCATATGGGGTCTCAGCACGCGCGGTTTCTTCGAAGCTCGAAGCAGAAGCTCTATGGTCACAGTCTAAAATTTCTGTCACGGTGCAGGTCTTCTTGCGTGAGGACAATGGAAAACAGTATGCAAAAAAACTTGTTTGGTATTACACAAAACAAGAAGATGGAAATTTCTTGATTGATTCAGTTGATGTTTCCGATTTACAACTTTAATGAACAGTTTTTTAGATGTTTTGTTTCCACCATTTTGCGTTTCTTGCGGGAAATTTGGAAAATGGTGGTGTTCAACATGCCAAGATTCAGTTGAAGTACCGAGAGCGCATGACGTCATCGGATTGGATGGATTTGTAGCATTAGGGATGTATCATGATCCTACTTTACGAGCAGTTGTTCATGGATTGAAATATCAAAATGGAATTTGTTTGTTACCGTATCTTGAATTTTTTGTAGAGAAAAGACTGCAAGAAGTTGTATTACCATGGATGGAACATGCTAATATCGCTATTCAACATCTTCCGACTGATAAGTATCGTGAACGTGAAAGAGGATTTGATCAAGCTGAACTCATCGCAAAAACGATTTCACCTTTTTTACACGAGAAAGGGGTACTTTTAGATGCGTTGATTCGATGTGATTCACGTAGAGCGCAGGTTACGCTTGAAGATCCTGCGCTACGTCAGGTGAACGTACAAGATGTGTATCGTTTACGATTAAGACAGCTACCGGATGCGATTGTGTTAGTCGATGATGTTACGACCACTGGCGCCAGTATGAATGAAGCAGCTCGGGTATTGCGAGAGGGAGGCGTTTCAAAGGTTTATGGTTTTGCATTAGCGATAGGGGCTTGATTTTTTTTGATTAGTTTCTTCGAATCATTGAACGGTGAATAACTTTTACAAAATCACTTAATTGCATCCATATAAATGCCCAAACCCAAACTAGAGCCGCTAAAGAAAAAGAAATTTTAGACGGCATTAGAAAGCCGGAAACGGCTAAAGTAGTTGCTACTATTTGTGTGGTTACTGTCGCAATAATCACTTCTTTGCTTGGAAGAAATGTATACCACCGTTCTTTTGTGTGGGCGACAAAAATCAACATATGACCAGAAATCGTCAGTTTTAAGAAAAAGATCGTTTGAATATTCGGTAATGAAAATTGCCAAACATTTTTCATAAGTACAAACAATGTAATGCTGCTTATTACTCCTATCGTTCCAAATAATAGACTTAGATTAAATCTTTCTTTTACATTTATTTTCGATGGTTTTGTTGTTATTTTTACACGATCTACAGCCAGACAAATGATCGGAATATCATTTAAGAACGCCAATAATATAAGTTGTAACGGATTTAATGGATAAAAACCGTATAGTAATCCGAGAATAAATATAGTGATTATCAAACGAAAACTTTCTGAAATTCGATACACTGAATAATTATAGACTCGAATAAATATTTTGCGTGATTCTATGATTGCATTACGAATTACGGATATTCCTCGACCTACCAATACGATGTCTGCTAAGCTTTTTAGCGCGCTGACGGCATTTGAAACAGCAATACCTACATTTGCAGCTTTTAATGCTTGTATATCGTTTATTCCATCGCCTGTAGCAGCGACAATGTGTGTAGATTTGAGCTTTGAGACAAGTTCAAATTTATCTCTTGGTAATATTTCTGAAAAAGCAGCAACTGAATATAATTTGTCATTATTCGTTTTATTGTACTGTTGATAAAACAATCTGGTATCTTTCGGAGAAAATACACTTCCTGATAATTCTAATTCACGTGTAATTCTTTCTGTGATTAGCTTGTTATCTCCTGTTACGATTTTTACCTCTATTCCATTTTGTTGCATGAAATGAATTGTTTCCTTTGCACCCTCATCAAGCGGATCGGTCAAGAAAAGCATTCCAACAATAGTCATGCGTTCTTCCGTTTCCCCTTTATTTGTTATTGCAATAGCTAAGGTTCTGAAGCCATCAGCTGCCGCATCTTGAACATCTTGTTCAAATTTAGATTTTTGTTCCGGTGGTGAATTCGTATCAAATTGTTGAATGATTTGTGGAGCTCCTAATGAAATTACCATTTTTTCTTGTTCTTTTTGAATGTATGCAGTTGTTCTTTTTCTCTCAGAATCATAAGGAATAAGATTAAGAATTATTGCATTTGATTTACGGCCAGTTTGTTCAAATTTTTTTACAACCGCAAGATCAATGGCATTTGGTGTAGCATGTGAAGTCGCATAATATGCCAATTCAATAATGTCGTTTGAATTAAAATTTGAATCATATGAAATAACATGTGTAATGGTAATTTCATTTTTTGTGATTGTGCCTGTTTTATCAGTTAGCAGTAAGTTAACATTCGCTAAGTCTTGAAGAGCGGATAATCGACGAATGATGACCGATTGTTTCGCTAATTTCGCCGCACCTATGCTTAAGATTATTGTCATCACTGTCGGTAAAGCGATTGGTATTCCGGCAATGATAAGACTTAAATCAAGTGTCATTAATTCTTTCAAATCAAATCCTTTGTAGGTTAGAGAAATGGTTAGTATTACAACGGCTGCAATGCTGATTTTCGTTAAAAATTTAGATATGTGAATGATATCTTTTTCTAAAATACTTTTTTCTGCAGGTGCTTCGATGGAAAAAATCGTTTTTCCGAAGTTTGTATTTTTTCCAGTAGAGGTAATCTCCGCTTCTAGATTACCAGTTGCAATAAATGAACCGGAGAAGATCTTGTCGCCAGTTTTTTTGTCTTTTAACATTGATTCACCTGTAAGAACAGCTTCATTTATGGAAAGATTTTGTGAATTTGTTACAACTCCATCGGCTGGGATTATTCCACCAAGACCCAATCGTATAAGGTCACCCGGTACGAGGAATTTCGCATTCAGGGAAATCCATTTTCCATCTCGCAAAACAGAGACATCAAACGCTAATTTTTCCCGTAATTCAGCAATTGCTTTATTGGCTTTAAATTCTTGCCATTTTTGAACTACAAAATTTAAAAAGAATAAGATGATAATAAACCAACAATCAAAAATTTTGCCATTAATATATGATAAAATAGCTGCTGTTATAAGCATCAGGGAGATAGGGGAAATGAGGGGTAAAAAAAATTTTTTTACAATGTCATTTTTCTTCTCCTCAACATCATTTAAACCAAATTTTTTGAGTAAGGCTTCTGCTTCAACAGTTGTCAGTCCAAGTGTTTTTGACATATTATTTGGCATCTTCCAACATACTTTTTAGTACGATCGCTTCATTGTGGTCTTCATCTTTTGCTGCGTATACCAGCGTTACCGTGTTGTTTTTTTTACTTAATTTTTTAATATCTTGGAGTGTGTTTTTATGTAATAATAATTCTTTTTTGTATTTTTTTTGGAAAATACTCCATCTTTTTGGATCATGTCCAAACCATTTTCTGAGTTCTGTGGTTGGCGCGATATCTTTAAGCCATTCATCGAGTGATGCCCTTTCTTTTGAAACTCCACGTGGCCACAATCTATCAACTAAAATACGATATCCATCATTTTTATCTGGTTTTTCGTATATTCGTTTCAGTTTTATCATATGTATTACGTTTTTTTACATTGATATTTCAAATTATATTGACGCTTCGGTGCTGTAATGTTCGACATCTTCTTTGTATCCGCCACGACCGCCATGTATGTTTTTTAACTGTTCCACGAATGATATTTCTTTAATGTATTTCACCATTTTGAACCCCAATTTTGATTCCATACGAAGACGAAGTGGAGCTCCGTGTTCAAGTGGTAATGTATTCCAATTCATTTCATATGCAAGCAACGATTGTGGGTATTGCGCTTCCTTTATACTTAAGGAGCCATAGTATTCTTTTCCGTTTTCATCTTTGTCGTAGGCATAAAAAACAATGAACTTTTTTTTTGGATCAATCGGTAGATTTTTTATGAATTCTGAAATTTCTACACCACCCCACTCAGCAATCGCCGACCAACCTTGAATACAATTGTGTTTTGTAATTTGCTCTTGTTTTGGAAATTTTTTTAAGTCGGATAACGAGAAATACTTGTCTCCGTCAATAAGTCCGCTTACCTTTAATTTCCAATTTTTAAAATTGTTTTTACTCGCTTTTATCCATTCAGTATCTTTTGGAGGATATCCATTGATTCTGAAAAATTGAGAAATGTCTTTTTTGCTGTAAAATTGTTTTGATTTAAGAGGACCAAAGACTTTGCGTATGAGTGGTTCGAGATAGGTATCAAATGCCAGTTGCAATCTGCGTTGATCTTTTAAGGTATACCAAGTTGCCCATACATTTAATACGATAAGTCCGCCAATAATACCCGTATACAATACTAAACCGGTTTTTACTGAAATATCATGTCCGATCGTCATTGCTCCAATATTGCTTGGAAAACCAGCCAGTAGTACTAAAATAATATGGATTGGAATAAAAGATACGAGTAGAATCATTACAATAAAATGAATACTACGGGCGCCCTGTCTACCGCCAAAAATCTTTGTATACCATGGAAATCTACCAGCAATAGCAGGGGACATTGCCATTCCCGTTAAGATCATTAGCGGAGCAAAGATAAAAATGACGGCAAAGTATGTCAGCTGTTGGAGCGGATCAAAAGGAGTAAAGGTTTCTGGTGGAGGTAGATGAAATGTTACGTACGAATATAATGTTTGGAATGAAGCGGGGATTATGCTCCAAGATGTCGGTACAATGTGTTTCCATATTCCTGTTGCAAATAATAAGACAATATAAACCATGCCATTTATGAGCCAGATTGATGCCGTTAAAAAGTGCCACCGTCGACCTGATCCGAGATTTCCTTTTTTTCCAGGGAGTGCAACTATTGAATTTATATCTTCTTCTTCATCGTGAGATGTCCATATTTTATTTTTTGGCATTATTTTTTTTCCGAATTTTAACCATTCAGTACCGGGAGTTGAATCGTCATTCCAATAGAGTTTGGGATGATCGAATAAAATTTGTATTCCTGAACGGATGATGAAAATCATGAGGACGGCATTTATCCAGTGGTTTGCACGGAGCCAAATTGGAAAATCTTCCATAATGTAAAATAAGTATGTTATGAAAAGGCTTGATTCTCAGTATTTTTTGAGCCTATTTATTGTTAGCATATTAAATTTTATCTCTTTTAACAACATATTGTTGAGTATACCGATTGAGTTGTTTGGGATTACTCTATTTTATTTATTCTTGGATTATTTAGAGTATGTTGGATTTGGTACTAAAAAACCGCCTGTTTAGCGGGTTAATTGGTTTGTTGATATGTAAAACTCGGCGGTGCTGTTGGACGAAGTTTTTATCTTTATTGAATAAATACTTTAAAATTCATTTTAAATTAGCTTGCTTTCCGTTCTGCAAAAAAAAGAGGGGAGATGCGAGCCAGATTTTGAACCTTTCCTTTCCTTTTTTGCTTCCGAATTTCGTATAACACAAATATCTAGATCGAATTTATAGAAAATATAAGCACGATAGACACCGAAAGAGTTGTCAAAAACAACGTTATAACCGCAATCTTAAGAGCCAATTTATTTTTAATGAATGCTGCGACTAATATTGTAAGGGGTATTGTTATGCTTAGTAAGATATTAAAAATGATAGGTATATTTCCATAAATTATTTTTTCTAACTTTTTCTTGCTATTAAACCACTTCTGAGTACTTGGTCTGTGATGAGGATATGTTTATTAGCAACATGAACGGCGTTTTTCTTCAAACTGAATTTACTAATGTTATCGACGATGCCCTCGTAAATGTATTTACATTCATCATGATCTCAGATAATTTTTGAATTTATTTTAAAATTCGAGCTGTTGTAATTTAGTATCCGGTGGTTTGTTTAGCAAGAGAATTTACCACTTTGAGCGAATAAATTGATGATATCTGTTTGAAAGTGTCTAAACAGAACTGTCTGGGCTTGGCGAACAGAATTCTTCCACACTTTTTTCCGCCAACCTCAACGTGAACTTGAATGGAAAGAACGATTTCAAGTTTTTTTCTTTGGCAGTAAATTCTTTTAAATTTTTTTGTGTGCCATTTCTAAATCTTTTCTCCACGTTTTGCCTTTATCTTCAGATGCTTCAGCGACTGAGTGTAGACCATCCACTGTAATGTCGATGGTTATGCGTTGGTAAAAGTCCTTATCCTCTCTCCAGAATAACAGTCTTTTGCCATTGAATGTCATATTGAAAATACGTGCCACACCGCGCTGATCATGATAAAACATCTGATATTTATCCTGTGGATCGCTGTAGCCGATAACCCAAATGTCTTCTGGCTTTTTATCGGCACTGGTATTGCGAATTACGACGAAAGAATCATGTAGCCGCTCAATCACGGTGGAGCCTTTGATTTTCGTTTCCATACTTTCTAAAAACCAACTGTTGTACATTGTGTATTCCCATTCACCAAGAAGTGGCTCTAGTTTGGCTAAGGCTTTATTTCTCATAAGTGTACTTTGCAGAAATTTCTATTCCAAAATATTGAATCTTATTTGTATTTTTATTGTTTTTTGGGCACATTCTTTAATCAAATGAGCCAATCTTTACATCTCCTACACGTTCATAATTAGCAAAGATAATTCCACTTGGCGAAACCTCGCTATCCGTTAGTTTAAACGCTGCTGGAGTTGTGCCTTCGGCAAACAGACGTTTGCCTGTACCGAGCGTTATCGGAAAAATTTTGAGCCATAATTCATCAACAATATTGTGCTTTAGCAGTGTCTGAACCAAGTTGCCGCTACCCCAAACATGTAAATCAGGGCCATCCTCACTTTTAAGTTTCTTTATTTCTTCGACAACGTTACCTGAAAGAAGCACGGAATGCTTCCAATCGAGCTTGAACGTTGAATCATGGGACGCAACATATTTTTTAACTTCGTTGATGCCTGGCCAGTTATCTGCGTGGTGCGGCCAGTATCTCGCAAAGATTTCGTACGTTTTTCTACCAAAAAGCAATTCGCATCGTTCTAGCGACATCTGCTTTTTCATAACTTTGCCAGAAAAATCGTCAAAATAAGGCACCATCCATCCGCCGTATGTAAAACCCTCGTCTGTATCTTCTTTGGATTCGCCCGGTGCCTGCATGACACCATCAAGGGTTATAAAATCGATAACACGGATTTTTCGCATAAACGTATTGTATATTATTACTTCATTTCTTTTTCAAATAACATATAGTTATCAGGTGATGAGAACTCCAGCACAAGTGCCCCAGATTCATTAAAGTAGAATTTCTTTATTTTTGATAATCCACTTGCGAATTCTGTTTCTTGAGATCCTTCACAATACTTTCGTGTCATACCAAGAGATCCAAAAGTGAGTTTGTTATCTGAATCAACAGTGTACGGACCAAATATGGTGTTACAGTCTGTGGTAGCGTTTACCATCTTATCTCCCGTATTAAAAGCAATAGTAAATGCAATCTTATCTTTTGGCTCAACTACTTTTCCATCTTCACTCGTCGCTTGCCATGTCCATTTAGCTGAAGTCATTTTTTCGGCGTCATTCTGTCCACCAATGTTTCCAGAAAATATTTGCTTACCATCTTTTGAAAGGGTTACGCTTTCGCCACGATTCCATAATTCAAGATTTTCTGATTTGTTTACATATCGAGCTCCAGAAGCAGATACTTCAGAAGTTAATACCAAGTTTGTGTATCCAAAGCCTGTGAGAGTAGCTGTTGATTTCTCTTCATTAAACACCACTGAAACTTTTTCAGATGAAGCCGGACTAGTAAATGTGATGGCAGTACTTGGAGCAGGAGATACCACCTGCTCTTTATTCTTGCCTTTATAGAAAACGGAAAAACCAATAGTTATTATTAAAATAATAACTACTACAAGTATATTTTTATTCATAGACCAATAGTATACCAGTAATCAAAGTTCAATTTACAGAAATACTATTTATATCTTCATATCTTAAAAAATATTCCTACGAATAAACCAAGTAGGGTTGCTATTCCTTCAACAAGCAATATCTTGAAACCACTTCTGTATGGTTTGGTATATATTATCTTGCCTTGTATATATCCGATAAGAAAAAGAGAGATGAAGGCAAAAAATACGCTCACGAGAAGAGATAGTGGAAAGTCAAAAAGGACAACAGGAATAATTGGCACCATACCAGCTATGAGGTATGACATCGTTAAAAGCCCTCCACTGATGAATGGTTTTTCTCTGTGGCGTTTTACCTTATCAATCTCCTGAATAGCTTCATCGCTTAAATATTCTCCTACACCCATGGATACCGCCTCAATGATGACAGAAACAACCGCAGCCATGAGGATGAACTTTTTATTGTTTGAGCCAATACTGATTCCAGCTATGAGCCCCGTGGTTGAGATGAGACTGTCTTCAATACCAAACAAGATGCTTCGTACGTATTCTTTATCTCTAATAAGATTTCTTAGCAAATATACTTTATCATACCTTTTTTTATTGAAATATCATGCTATTTATTCAACTATTATATATATGATATGTTTTTATGTTTAAAAATGATATATATAATAGTTGAATCATTAAAAAGACAATTAATAAATTATTATGGCATCAATTAATCCTTTCATACATTTTAATGGAAATTGTGAAGAAGCGTTCACTTTTTATAAATCAATCTTCGGTGGAGAAATTATGGCAATATATCGCTTTAAAGATATTCCAAATCCAAGTAATCCTAATGCACAAGCAGAAGCAGAAAAGATAATGTATATAGCTCTCTCTATCGGAAAATCTAGCATTCTAATGGGAAGCGACACTCCGTCGTCTATGGGTACGCATAATCTCAATGAAAACAGAAGCAAGATTGCAATAAGTGCAGAAAGCAAAGAAGAAGCAGATACTTTATTTAATGCGCTTTCAGTTGGAGTGATTCCAGAAATGCCGATTGGAGAGAGTCCTTGGGGTTCATACTTTGGTTTGCTTCGTGATAAATATGGCATTGAATGGATGATTGATTTTGATGAGAAATATCATGGACAGAAATAATTTTATGCAAAACAAAATAAATGCATGTCTATGGTACGAAAAAGATCTACCAAATGTCATTGAGTATTACAAAAGTATTTTTAAAGATAATATCAAAGTTATCTATTTAGGCGATCTGGAAAATGGTCCGGGTGGAGAATATCAGTTTGCGACCGTAGAGATATTTGGTAAAAATTATGACATGCTTGCCGCTGGACCTCTATTTAAATTCACAGAAGCAATATCTCTCACAATAAGTACAGATGATCAAGAAGAGACAGATTATTATTGGAATGTTCTTACTACAAATGGTGGGTCTGAAAGTGTCTGTGGTTGGTGTAAAGATAAATACGGGCTTTCCTGGCAAATTGAACCAAAAAAATTACGTGAGCTTTCGACGAGTGGAGATAAGGAAAAAAGAGACTATGCTATGCGAGCAATGTATCAAATGAAGAAAATTATAATTGCCGATTTAGAGAAATAACAATATAAAAATAAATTTACATATAAAATAAATGCTTCACTTGAAAAAGTTTGGAATACAGCCATAGATTTTAATCCTTTAATGGAACGGACTACTCCTTAAATGCTAATTACAAAAAATGAGAAAATACAGCTGGAATACAAAAATATTGTAAAAATGAAAGGTAAGATAAAAAGGATTAAATAATATGGAGACAAAAAAATACACGATTACTCGTGTATTTTTAGTTATAGCTTTAGGAATCCGAATTACACTATCTTCTTAGGTAAGTGAATTGACATCGATGAAAAGTTGTTATGGCGGTGTGTATTGGACGAAGTTCGAATGTATTTCGGACAAAATCCGCAGGATTTTGACGAATGACACTTGCGCCTCGCCCGTGCTCGACAAGCTCGCGCGGGGCAAAACCCAAAAATTTCCTATCATTTTTATTTGCGGCTCCCCCCACACCCCCCCCGCCGCGAAGCGGAAAATTTGAAAGGAAGGAAATTTTTGGTTTTGCTGCCGCCGCTTCACTCCTCCAAAAAGGCTAATAAGTATAGTTTAGCATTTTTGGTGAGTTTACGCCCGCCTTTTCTCCGTCGTTTGCGTCGGCGCGAGGCGCTCCCGTCTTCGCGTTTTGTGGTAATTCGATAGTCCGCTCACACTTCGCAAACACCTCGCACTGGCCGCTCGCTCCGCTCGTGATGCCTGCTCGGTGTTGCTTCGTGTTCACTCTGTGGCTTCGGCGGTGTCTGTGGTAACTCTTTGTGCTTGCCCCACCCACCCAGTGCGCGCACAAGAAACCGTCTGCTATCGCTGGCGGCTCCCTCCAAATCAAAAGAAGCCTCGCATCTTCTCGATGGACGACTTCAAAACGCTATACTCCGTTTTACCATTATCTTTTTGGTGATGAATTTGGTTTCTAATGAATGTATGAATACTGACTTCATTTTGTGTGCCTTTCCAAGGCGAATTTTTTGGCTCTCCTTTGGCAGTAACGAAAAAATCATTATCAAATGGTTTGTAATCTTTACTAGCACCATTGATAGATTTTAACTCCTCATAAAGCTCATTGTGATATTCCTCTGTCGCGAGATTGAAGGCCAAAAAATTCGTTTCATTCGCGGATATATAAGGCAAAACTCGCTTTTCTATTTCTGATACTTCCTGTCCACTGTTTTCTAAAACCCTTACCTTAACTTTATCGTTTTCTGAAAGCTGTTTTACCAAAAGCGGAGAGTGGGAAGCGAGCAAAATTTGTGCGCTTTTTGAAAACTCCAGCAAAAAACTGACAAACTTTTCTTGCAATCTTGGATGTAAATGTAGCTCCGGCTCGTCTATTAGGACAATCAACTGCTTCCCACTCTGTCGGGCAAGGTAGAAAGAATATAAAAGCGCAAAAATCATTTCATATCCCGAACCTAAATTGCTCAAAGCAATTTGCTGATGATTGTCTTTCTTTGTGGCGAAGAAAGCTCCTTTGAATGGCTCATAATTATCCAAAAAATCTAATCTGATTTGTGAGCCGCTTATTTCCTCAAACTTTTTTACTGCCTCGCCAAGAAAATTATTTTCAACTTTATCCTTTTTGATTTTTTCGTCTAAGTCCTCGTTTAGGTTCACAATACCCGCAGTTGAGCTTTTATTTAGATATTGGTAACTAAAATCTTCCATCAACCGATCAAAGCGTGTCGTGTTGAAATTGCCCGAACGAGTTTGAAATAATCTGTTTTTGTCCAAAAAAAGCACATCATTTTCGCTAAATCGCTTACCTTTGAATGGATTATTTACATTAACCCTCAAATCGGGACTGTTGTCTGCTGGTTTTGACGGATCAACCTTTATAAATTTTTGATCGTTTACAACGATTGAAGAAAGGTATGTTTTCGTTCCTCTTGAACGAACACCGGCCTCAAAAGAAAATCCTTTCGCTTTGAACGAACCTTTTGGCATTGTTCCATCAACTTCAAACTCGTCCTTAGAATAAACGCTTATCTCAATCTTTTTGCCTGTATCATTAAAATTATTTATCCCAAAATTTTCCGTCTTATATTCCAAGATCGGAAGCGCAAATGAATCGAGAAGTGCGGTTTTCCCGCTTCCATTTTCACCAACAAACACATTCAACCCCGAACCCTCATTTGTGCCGTCAGGTGTATTGATATTATCAATCACAAAATCGCAATCTGAAGGAAAGAGTCGGAAATTTTTGATTGCGATTTTCTGAATAAACATATTTTTAAGTTAAATCTAGAACATCCCAGCCCTTGAGCGACGAATCGAAAGAATATTTGGCGTTGCGATTGATTTTCCAGCCGTTTGGTCCGTCTTGAACGACGATACCGCCATCAAAGCCCTTTCTGCCTTTCAGCCACGCTTGCAGAGCTTCTGCTTTGTATTTTGTGTCCTTACTTTCGGCGGTAATTCCGGCTTTTGTATCAACAATCAAAACGCCGCTCTTGGTCTTGATAATCCAATCAGGATAAAATAATTTTTCTTTGTTCTCGTCGGGATTGTAGTAGGAAATTGAAAAATGCTCGCTTCCAGTGTCGCCGTTTTTATGCCACCACACGACGCTCTTGTTTTTGGGCGATTCAAGAAAATCAATAAATTTTCTCTCATTATTTATACCTCCAAACAATCCTGCTTGAGTTTTCTCAAACCAAAACGGCTCCATTGCGGATTTCTTGACCTTCAATTCTTCGTATTGATCGGTAAAGAACAACGCTTCGCGTGGTATTTCAACATGCTCCACGCGCTTCGCGCGTGCCGCCTTTTTGTTTACTTCTTGCTCGCGGATAGGACGGTATGCCAAAAGCGCGTCGCCGATAATTGGTGCAAGTGCGCCCGCTTCGCTCACCAGATCGTTTACGATAACTTTGTAAACATCCGCGCGAGATAGTTTTAGCTTCTCCATCAGATAAATGTTGAGCGCGGTCTTTAGTTTTCCCCAAGAACGCTCCGGTGCGAATTTTCGGTTTTCGTCAGTTTGTTTGGCAACGATTTTGAAGCAAAGCAAGTTATACAACCGCTCAAGGTCGTGGCGAGACATTTCCTCGTCATAACTTCCACCCTCCTCAAAAAGCTCTTTTGTAAAGTTGTCGTAGTCATCAATTTCTACACCTACAATTAAGCCGTTCGTAACTTTCGGTTTCAGATTGAGCTTTTTGGTATCCAGTTTTTTGTTCGCCACTTGCTTGAAAGTATTTTGGAATGTATCGCCCAAGTCGTTATAGTCCGCGCGCGTCATAAAGACGGATTCCAATTTGATCGGCTCAACATTTTTCTTGCGATAACTACCATTGATTGCCGGACGATTTTCAGTTTTGGATTTTGCGTATTCAGCCAAAACCTCGTTGCGTTTGTAATTAGTATAGAGATAGCCAAGATTAAGTTCGGGATTGGCAAAATGCGTGCCAAACGGCATACGCAAAATACGCCCGACAGTTTGTATCGCAAAGGTAGGATTCTTTATTTCGCGGAACATAACCAAGACGCTCGCGCGCGGACAATCCCAGCCGGTAGCGGCGGCTTGCTTGAACAAGAGAAATGACACTGGCGAGTTGTGTTTTTCCAAGTCTTCCAAGTTTTCTTTCTCTTTAGAAAGCCAAACGGCGATTTCGTCGCTCTTTATGCCCTTACGCTTTAAGTATTCCAATACAATCGTTTGCTTGGTCGTGTCGCTTGTTTCTTTGCTTGCTTGATCGTCGTTTGGAAGCTGAATCAGAACAAGTGGATTTATTTCAACACCGAGCTTTTTGTACAAATCAATCAATTCTTGCCGTTTGGCATACGCCAATTCCAAAAGCATTTCGTCTTGGTCGAGTTTTTTGACGGATTTTTGTTTCAAGTCTTCTTCCGTTTGGAAAACGATTTTTTCTTTAATTAACCCAGCCTCGACAACATCGCTTCGCTTTACCTCAATATATCCGGCAGTTTCTGCGCGAGTAGGGATATATTTCGGAGTAGCCGATACGCGAATTGTGATTTTCGGTTTGATAAGTCCGTCCACTACTTCTAGCGCAAGGTCGGTGTCGCTTCCGATGTGTTCCTCGTCAATAATTACGACAATTTTGCGTCCCGCCTCGTGCGTTTCGTTGATGAAATTATCAAAAGTCAAACCCTGTTCGTTTTCGCGGCGCAATTTTCGGCTGTCCTTGCTTTTACCTTTTATTTTCTGCCAGTTTATGAAAAAGACATCGTTCTGGTGAAGTTTCTCACGCGAAAGGTCATTGAGATCAATCAAATCCAGCTCGCTTGCGCCGCCATAGTAATCAAAAAGTTTTTTCTTGCTCTGCTCGTATGAATCCTCGCTAAAAGAGAACCACACAAAGGCAACATCGTTGCCCGCAAAGCGCGGATCGCTCATGATATCGCGCAAAAATTGCGCCAGCATTATTGTTTTTCCGCTTCCAGTCGGCGACTTCAAAACAAGCGGGATATTTTGATTAGGCAATTTCCACAAGCTCAAAAACTGATCTTTGAGTTCGGATATTGCCGTTTCTTGAAATGGTTTTAGCGCAAACATAGTTATATCCGGTTAAGCTCTTTATAAACTTCGATAATCGGCTCTGGAATATCCTCGACCCTGATATTTGCCGTTGAATACTCGCCCTTGTATTCGTTTTTGCCCCAACTGAAAATATACAAAGCTGTTGGCAGATTTTTCTTTTCAAGTTTAGCAATCAGTTCTGCCAATTTCGCCTTATCTTCCTTGAAGTAAATCGCGGTCAACTTGCCTTTGCTCTCGAAAATCTGCCACCATTCGTTTTTCTCCACTTCATCGAGCGTATCTTCCCGCACCGCAATCATTTCTCCCGCTTCGTAAGTAATGCGGATTTTCGCGTCATCAGGCACTTTATGTATTTGCTCGATGTCTACAAGATCAGTTTGGTAGTAGAAAAGATTGCTAGGCAATCCTGCAACTTTTTCGCTTTTCTTGTTCTTGTAGCCGTTGATAACTGCTTTGATACGCGGGTAACAAACCGACTCGGCAATTCCGCCGTTTCCACCATTATTGTTTTCGTTGTTGGTGCAAAGGATAAACTTGCGATTGCCACCATCAATTTTATTCATCTCTAAAACGGCGTGTCCGGTTGTTCCCGAACCAGCGAAAAAGTCCAAAATATTTGCGTGTGGACGCGAGCCTACGACGGCAAAGAGACAGTCATAAACTGTATGGAGAGATTTTGGAAAATCAAAATCACATTTTGGTAGTATTTCGCGCAACAGTTTTGTGCCATATTCGCTCGCGTCATACTTTTTATCAATCCAAACGGTTTTGTATGTTCCGTAATCCTTGGCGATCATTATTTGAATGACACCACCTCTCGATTCTTTTATTTGCAGAATATCTTTTATTTCTTCTACGCTTTGGCGAGCATATCGCCATTTTCGTTCAACGCCTTTTTCATCAATCGGCCAAACATAAATACTTCCGTCTTTCTGTTTTTCGTTTGCCGATTTTGGATGAACTTTGTCCGGCGCGACATCGCCAAAACCAACAATCTTTTTATCTTTTATGATAATTGGATAGAAACAATTTTTTGCGTCTGTTCGCTCGGACTCATTGCCCCAGTTTCGCAAGTTTGAAACATAAATCTCGTCTTCAGAAAGTGAGCGATCTCCGATTGCTTTTTGATTTTTTGGAACGACGAAAATCGCGTATTCGTGAGTGTAAGAAAAGTTTGTGCCTTGAACGCCTTTGGGGTTATGAATGATAGTGATTGCATGTTGTTCGTGTGCGGGGAATAGTTGCTCAATCAAAACGCCCAAGTGTGCCTGTTCGTTATCGTCAATCGCACAAATTAACACACCATCATCTTTCAGTAAGTTTTTAGCAAGATTGAGGCGGTGGCGCATAAACGAGAGCCACTTACTGTGTCGGTACTCGTCGTCTTTATCTACATAATCATTGTTGTATTTCCAATTTTTCGCGCCGGTGTTATACGGCGGATCAATGTAGATGAGGTCAATGTTCTTTTTATGAGTATAATTAAGAACCGAAAGTGCGAGATAATTATCGCCCTCAATCATCAGATTATTCGGATATTCTGCGCTCAAATCGAGGCGGTTTTTGACGACTTCTTTCAGAACAGGAACTTTGGTTTTTGATTGCTCTACGACATCTTCCGTTTTGTCCTCAAAAACCAGCCCAAGATTGCTTTTCTTGAGTTTCCTTACTTGAGCTTCTAGCTCTGCTACTTTCTTTTGTAAATTATTGTCTGTCATAGTTATTTCAAAAGCTCATCGCTCGTTACTCCCAACGCTTGGGCTATTTTCTCAATGGTGGCAAGCGTGGGATTGCCTTTGCCTGCTTCAATATTGCTCATTTGAGCGCGATCAAGGCCGACCGCGCGGCAAATGTCGCCTTGCGACATTTCCTTTTGCTCGCGTATGCGCTTGATGTTTTTGCCAAGTTTGGATGTTGGGCTTTTCATATTCACAGATGTAGTATAGCAATTTATTGTGTTGTATAACAATAATGTGATATATTACAAGTATGTTTATATTGAAGCGGCGGCAGCAAAACCAAAAATTTCCTTCCTTTCAAATTTTCCGCTTCGCGGCGGGGGGTGTGGGGGGAGCCGCAAATAAAAATGATAGGAAATTTTTGGGTTTTGCCCCGCGCGAACTTGTCGAGCACGGGCGAGGCGCAAGTGTCATTCGTCAAAATCCTGCGGATTTTGTCCGAAATACATTCGAACTTCGTCCAATACACACCGCCAAAATTGAAAATCCGAATCGGAAGCCGAAATGGGGTCGCGCCGCAGGCGCGACACAAACGCATTCCCGCCAAAAATTCCCGAATCCAAAAAGTTTTTCATATATACTCGCAAGTCTACGGATGACAAAGACAGACAAGTTCGTAGTATTTCTGACCAACTTTCAGAATTGAAAGAGTTAGCAAGAAAAGAAGATCTAGATGTTGTTGATGTCTTTGTCGAAAAGCAGACCGCCAAAATACCAGGCCGCCCTGTGTTTGGTGAGATGTTGGAGCGAATGGAAAAAGGCGAAGCATCTGGTATTTTGGCGTGGCATCCCGATAGACTTGCTCGCAACTCGGTAGATGGCGGAAAAATCATCTACCTCGTTGATACTGGCGTAATCGCAGAAATGAAATTTCCAACTTTTTGGTTTGATCCGACACCGCAAGGCAAATTCATGCTCTCAATCGCTTTTTCGCAATCCAAGTATTATGTGGACAACCTAAGTGAGAATATTAAGCGTGGACATAGAAACAAAGTGAAGGAAGGTATATGGCCTCAAATGTCTCCCCTTGGCTATGTAAACAAAAACAAGCGTATTGTGCCTGATGAGAATATCGCACCTTTAATCAAGAAAACATTTGAGGACTACGCGACTGGAAATTTCACTTTGCGGGAACTTCGCGACAAATTTAATGGGCTTGGATTGAAGCGAAAAAGCGGAAAGGAACTTGCGGTGTCGAATTATCAAAAACTTCTCAAAAATCCTATCTATACAGGTTTAATGCTCTACAATGGTGAGATTTTTGAGGGCAAGCACGAACCGATTATTTCAAAGAAACTTTTTGATTCTGTTCAGGAAGTGATGATGAGAAAGTCCAAACCGAAGTCTCGCGGACTGAAACCATTTTTGTATAGAGGATTTTTCCGTTGCGGAGAATGTGGTTGCTTTATTATCACCGAAACGCAAAAAGGTCATAACTATTTACGATGTACGAAACGGAAAAATCCTTGCTCACAAAAATATACTCGCGAAGAAATCATCACTTCCGAAATTCAAAAGGAAATCAAAAAAGTTTCTTTGCCAGACGATTGGGCTAAATGGATGTTAGCGGAAAATGAAAAGGACAAATTGGTGGAAGCCCAATCGTCTACGCTTTTTGCGGATTCAACAAAAGCCGAAATTTCTCTTTTGGATTCCAAGATAGAGAAGCTGATGAATGCTTATCTTGAAAGTGCTTTGTCGCTTGAAGAATATCGAGACGCTAAAAGTGCATTGGTCAATCAAAAACAGCTTCTCAAAGAGAAATTGTCGGCTTTTGAGCAAAAAGCGAATAATCGGTTCGAACTTACCGAAAAGTTTTTGAAATACAATATGGAATTGGCAAACGAGGGAACAAATGAAGCAAAACTTCATTTGTTCAAAAAAGTCGGTTCGAACTTTCAAATTAAGGATCGAACCGTACTTTTTGAGCCACGCGGAGCGTGGAAAAACCTTTTGGATTCGGGAATTTTTGGCGGGAATGCGTTTGTG
>JADZEJ010000005.1 GCA_020850575.1 Candidatus Uhrbacteria bacterium | reverse complement strand
TCTTAACGACATCTACTCAGGATGTACTCATGGGTGGTGGAAATACCACTTCTTCCGCGTTATTTGTAGTAGATTATCGTGGAAATACGGGTACAGCTACCAATACGATATTACTTGGTGGAGTGACGACGACTTTTGTTGGTATTGGCACTAGTACGCCACAAACGACATTAGATGTTGCCGGTTCTGTAAGTAATATTTTGCGCTCCGGTCAAACTTTGTCTTTGTATCGTAATATTACTGGTGTGGGTTCAACACCCAATCAAGTTGTTGTTCGTGGTAATTATCTTCATTTGATTAACAAGAACACTGCCGCAAATAATTTTAAAATTTTTGATGTATCAAATCCGGCTTCTTCGACCGTGGTTGGTACATTATCCATTTCCAGTGGAACGCCTGAAAGAATGTCGATTGTTGGAAACAGAGCTTATGTTATTACGGAATCACCGTCATTACTCTATGCAATTGACCTTTCTGATCGTGCCCGTCCGGTGGTGCTTTCGTCGGTTGCGATTATCGATACGAATGTTCGAGATATTGATGTCAGTGGTCAATATGCTTATGTTTCCAGCTATGATACAGGATCGATTGAAAAATTTGATATTTCAAACCCGACAGCAATGACGAGTGTTGTACAGATAACCAGTGGTACTCATAGTTGGTTGGATGTTGAAGTGCAAGGACGATACTTGTATGCGGTTGATAATTATACCCCAACATTACAAATTTATGATGCAAGTGCCACAACGCCGTTATTAAAATCCGAGTTATCGATTACGGGTGCTCAAGGATTGTCGGTGCAAGGACGCTTTGCATACGTGACATTGAGTTCCGGTGGCGTACAAGTGGTTGATATTGCAAGTTCAACCAGACCAATTGCTTTGGGTTCATTGGTGATCGGTACAAATTCAAATCGTTCGACGGTGGATGGTCGTTATCTTTATATCTCAAATGAAAGCGGTTCATCGATTTCCGTGGTTGATGTTTCAAGTTCTACGGCACCAAATTTGGTTCGAACGGTTACTGTTGGCTCGACTCCACGGGGATTGTCGGTTGCTGGTCGTTATTTATATGTTCCAAATTCTGGCGCAACAACAATTAGTATTATTGATTTGTTAGGAACAGAGGTATCGAGCTTGACGGCTGCAAATGCGTTGATTGGTGGATTGCAGGTGCTTCAAGATATGATGGTTCAAGGAAATATGGATGTAGGTGGTGATTTGACGGTTGGAGGAGTGAATGTGTGTTTAAGTGATGGGACAAATTGTCCAGCAGCTGGAGGAAGTTGGACCGAAAATGCAACAAATAATACAGTTTCTTTAGCCACGGTAAGTCGAGATGTGCTCATGGGTGGAAATACAACAGATACAGCTGGGTTTATTTGGGACAAGGATGTGAATGGAACGTCGACATTATTTGTAGGCGCAACAACGAATACGAATATCGTTTTTGGAGTAAACACAACGAGTTTTAACAATATAACCGGTTTATCGGGATATGTGATGGATGGGAATGATTTATTAGTTGGCGGTACGGTTGGTGCGTTGAATGGATTAGCGGTACGAGGAAATATTGATGCCGAATTGGGTGTAGGACAGCAGTTTAAGGCGACAACAACTAATTACCTTTCTGGATATAGCGGTCCGATTACGGTACACGGAAGATACTTATATCAAGCTGAAAGTTCAGGTTTGGTGATATATGATCTTGGTCAGTCAGGAAAAGAATCGCCAAAGATGGTTACAGCAGCAACAAATTACTATAGTGGAGGAAATTATAATGATATTACATACTTTAACGGATATATTTTATTATCATCGAGCGATGGCTATACGGTGGTGGTTGATGTCAGTAGTTCAACGAATCCAATTGCTCTTACACAATGGGGAAATGGAGGAGGGACGAATAGACAGCATTCGGTACCTCACCCGAATGGAAGGTATGTCTATACTACAAATGGTTTAGATGGAATTAATGTGACGGACATGATTGATCCACTCAATCCGGTAGAATTATTTACGACTTCAACTAATAACGCTTCTGATGCTATTTATGATATGAAGACGGATGGGAGGTATTTATATGTTGCAAATGCTTCAACGCCATCAATGGAAATTTACGATTTAAAGATACCTACACGTCCAATATTAATTTCACGTATTACTACAGGCTTGAGCGCTATTACAAAACTGGTTGTTCAGGATGATTATGCCTATATTGTTGAAGGACCAGCATATAATGAAATTGAAATTGTTGATATTAAAGACAGAAAAAATCCGAAAATTGTAAAAACGATTACTCCGGATGGTACAAATCGTGCGGATCAGATTATTGTTGCCGGAAAATACATGTATCTTGGTTCATTGGCACCGGAAGGAATTGATATTTATGATATTTCAAGTTCTACAAATCCGATTTTTATTCAGACTATTGCTGATGCAAATATAGATCCTGGAAATATGATTTTGGTTGGTAAAACACTGTATACTTCTGGATTAAACACAATCGGTTCGATGGATGTAGGAGGAATTGAAGTAAATGCTTTGAAAGCGTACACGGCTGAGATGACACGACTATTGGTGCGTGATAGTCTGGACGTTTTTCAAGATGCACGAATCGAGGGTGGATTAACGGTTGGCTCACTTCATTCCAATCAAAGTTATGGTTCAATTTCGGTGTATGCATCTACAACATCAGGAACTGTGATGAGTTTGGTTAACGAATCATATAATAGTTTAGATGCGGTTTTGGAAGTTCGAGGTGGTTGTGGTACTACGAGTACAAGAGATTTGGCTTTATTTGGTACACGAGCAGATTCGCGAAAAGTGTCAATACGTTGTGATGGTCAGATTTATGCTGATAATGGAACGATTTCAACTCCAGCGGATTATGCTGAATATTTCTTTGCATCATCTTCTGATTTGGTTGCGGGTGATGCAGTGGTTTTAAATACGGACATTCTCGCTTATGCATCAACCAGTAGAGCACATATTTTGAAAGGTGATTCAGATTTGCGTGCAAAAACTTTGGGTATTATTTCAACGCAGCCAGGTTTTGTGGCTAATGGCGCTGAAGGACGCGAACAAGATCCACAATGGAAAGTCGTAGCATTGATGGGACAAGTGCCTGCTAAAGCAGATGCAACCGCGGCTGCGATTAAAGCCGGTGATGATGTTATGGTTGGAGATGGGGGAGTGATTATCAAAGCACGTGGTCCAGGTATGGTAATTGGTCGTGCTCTCGAGCCATTAGCATCAGGAACCAGTACGATTCAAGTATATGTACAGCCTCACTGGTGGGCAGGTGAGTTATTTACAACGGATAATTCGGGTAATGCATTACTTGTTGATGATATTACGGTGGCGTCTTCGACTGTTGCTTCTACTACTTCGAGCTTGGTTGATTCTCCATATTTTACTTTTATGAGTAAGGCTTGGGATGCTGTATCGAGTACAGAAGTGACACATTCCTTTAAACTCTTTGCTGATGCCATTTCGCCTACAACTTCATTGTTCTCTATTGTAAATGCGAGCGGAACGTCATTGCTTGATTTATCGAATGAAGGAGACTTAACGGTTCATGGAAAACTTTATTTAGCTAATAAATCGACAGGTATTGGCTCAACCTCTACATATCTGTTTATTGATGATACGACTCCTTCGTCAACGATGGTTTCGACAAATGCTGACGGTTTTCAAGCACAAACATCGTTTGACTATGCTGAAAGATATCCATCACAGGAAAACTTAGAGCCCGGTGATTTGGTTACGTTTGATCCGACCGGACCTGCGCTTAGCATGAAACGGACAACTTCTGTAAAGGATGCAGTTTCTGGAATCGTATCGACTAAACCTGGATTCTTAACTGGAGCTTATGTAAAAGGAACATATCCAATTGCATTAGCTGGTCGAGTTCCAACCAAAGTAACGGCTTCAAACGGTTCGATTAAGACCGGTGATGCTCTTACGGCTTCAAATATTCCTGGTGTGGCAATGAAGGCGACTCAGCCTGGCATTATCGTAGGTTATGCTTTAGCAAACTTTGATTTACCGGAAACCGGGTTAATAGAGGTCTTTGTAAAAACCGGATATTTTGGTGGTACTGTTGATGCTGCAGGTGTTGTCAATTATGAACCACAAAATGCTGCAATTAAACCGGTTGAAGTTGAAGGATTGGCTTTGATTGCCGCCGGTCAACAAGAAGTTACAATACGTTTTGATAGTTTGAAAGCATTACCGACAGTTTATGCTGCTCCCGGAGCTTCGGTTGATGGCGGTTGGTGGATTGCTTCGAAGACGGATACTGGATTTACAATCGTTCTTGAAAAACCTCAGATGCATGATGTTGAATTCTCTTGGTTGGCTCGCCCTCTTCAAATGGGAGTTATGAGATTTAAGAGCGATAACACGAATGAAACGGTGGACCTGCTTAGCGGGAATGGAATTCCTCAGGTGCAGGATAGTGGCGGCGGGAGCCCTTCCAGCACATCGAGTACCCAAACACCGTAAATACAAAAATATTTGAGAGAAAAAGGCTTCATTAAAACAGCTGTTGCAACAGCTGTTTTACTGTTGTTCATGACTTAAAAAACAGATGTGTTATACTTAGTCAGAATTTTATTTTTATTATGGAAAATAGCACATTGACACAAGCTTCTTCAGAATCCTTTCAAGAAGGGAAAGCTGTAGCACGCATTCTTGGTTGTTTTATTGACTGGTCGCTTTTGGGGCTTACATTTTTACTGCCGCTGTGGTTCATGACAAAGACACTTGATGTTTTAGAATTGAACAAACAGACTTTATTAGTTGTTGTTACAATGTTGGCTTTGGTTGCCTGGCTTGCGAAAGCTTTGGTAGAGAAAAAATTCAGTCTCAGTCGATCATGGTTACATTTGGTTGTGGTTTTTTTTGGTGGCGGGTATCTTGTTACCAGTTATTTTTCAGTTGATCGATACTTGTCGTTCGTGGGGAACTTTGGTCAAATGCAATGGGCTTTTTCAACCATCGTTGCATTTGTTATTTTGTACTTATTGATTGTTAATACAGTAAATACAACAGCAAAATTGTATCATTTGGTATTGTCTTTTTTGGGATCGTCAAGTGTTGTGGGTATTTTCGCTATTTTTCAAATGTTTGGTTTATCGTTATTGAAGTGGCTATCACCAAGTTTGGGTGAAGTCGGATTCAATACGATCGGATCTGCAAATTCATTAGCCATGTTTATGACAGTGCCGTTGGTGCTCGCTGCTTCGCTCACTGTATACGGTTGTAAGGATCAGACATGTGTTTTAGGTGGGAGTGGTAAAAGTTCTTTAGCTGCGAAGATTTTAGTTTGGATTACGTTAGCCATCTCGACTCTTACGATCACGATGGTTGATTTTTGGGCGGCTTGGGCAACAATTTTATTTGGTACTTTAGTTACAGTGGTGATCACAATGATCCGACGTCGCTCAATCGGTCGTCCGGTTCAGTTGGTTATTCCGGGTATTTTGTGTGTTTTATCGATTGTGTTGTTGATTTGGCCAACGCCACTCACGCTTAATTTGCCTGCAGAAGTTTCACCTTCAGCAAGTCATTCCTGGCAAATTGCGCGTGATGTTTTGCGAGATCGTTCATTAGTAGGTTCCGGTCCGGGAACATGGATTTATGATTACTCACGTTATCGGATTCCTGCTGTGAACATGTCACCGTTTTGGACGTATCGTTTTGAACGTGGTATTTCAAGCTTCTTTACGTTGATCGCAATGTTGGGTTTGGTTGGCGTTTCATTGTGGCTCATTTTGTTATTGTCGGCCGTAACGAAAAGTGCGATGCACTTAGTGGGTGAAAAAAATGATGATCGTTGGCAGGCATATTTAACGATTTTTGCCGGGTGGATTTCTGTAACATTTACGGCATTCGTTTCAAATTTCAACGTAGCACATCACTTTGTTTTTTGGTTGTTGTTAGCATTATTAGGTTCATTGGTTGCGAGTGGCAAAATCCAGGTTGATGGAAGAAAGTCGCCATTTGTTTTAACCGGTGTTTCAATTGTATTTATTTTGCTTTCTGTGGCCGGTATTTCGACAGTCTGGTTAGCAGGTCAGCGTTTAGTTGCCGATGCCGAATATTCAGATTCTGTTGAATCATATCGTGCCGGTAAACCTATTAAAGACTCTATTCAAGCATTGGAATCTGCTATAATTTTGAATAAATTAAATGATGTTTATTATCGTAATTTGTCTCAGGCTTATTTGATTCAAGCAAGTCAACAATTACAAACTGTTCCGGAATCAGATCGAGCAAAAACGGTGAATGAATCAATTTCTAAAGCAATTGATAATGGTCGTCATGCTGTAGATTTATCGCCTTCTAATGTCGATAATTGGTCTAACTTAGCGGTTATTTATCAGGCTATTACCTCGTTTACACGAGGTGCGGATGAATTTGCCTTGAAAAATTTTCAAGAAGCTTTAAATCTTGAACCAAATAATCCAGTATTTTATAATGAAATAGGTAAGATATATATATTACGTGCTGATGCTTACCGTACACTTTTGTCGTCAACTGATGAAAAAGTAAAAACAGAAGCTCAAAATAATCTCAAAACTGAATTAGACAAAGCGGCTGAACAATTAAATCAATCGATACAAGTTAAACCAGATTTTGCGCAAGCTCATTATAATCTTGGTATTTTGTATGAACGTCAGGGTCGAATTAAGGATGCGATAACCAAGTTAGAACAGGTACTAAGCATAAATAATAAGGATATAGGTGTTGGTTTTCAGTTGGGTATCTTGTACTATCGCAACAATGATAAGGACAAAGCATTGGATATTTTTCAACAAATTGTGGCTTTGCAACCAGAATATGCTAATGCACGTTGGTTTTTATCCGCGATGTACGAAGAGCGAGGTCGTTATGATGATGCAATCGCTCAAGTTCAGAAAATTGCAGAAACAAATGCAGGAAGTCAAGAAGTTCAACAACGTTTAAATATGCTCACGTCACTACGTGATCAGAAAAAACCAACACCCGTTGAAAAGAAACTTCCTGAACCATTGAAAGAAGAAATTAAAGGTCCAGCACCTTTAAATGAAGTAAAGAGTAATTAATAGGTGAATTGTTTGAAAAAGAATGAATGCCTGGTTTAAAAAATTATTAGGTAAAAAGTCTATTACAGTAGATGCGGGTTTGGTTACCTCTTATGATGTGAATGATGCGAGTGTAAGATCGAAATTGGCGACCGATCAAGCACGTTTAGGTGAAGAAATAGAAGAAATGTTTCGTGCGTATGATTCACGATTAATGTCACTCGCACAACGTGTTAACTCATTGAGTGAAGCTGATTTAGCTCGTGAAACAGAATCTATTCGTCAATCACAAGATAGTTTGCGTCGCATTATTCGTCGTTTTCAGGCTGGTTTAAAATCAACAACCGATTTAGATCAAGAGTTGGATGGATGGGATGGGCATCCACAAGATGAGGGTGCTTTGCTTGCAGATCATCCTCTTGTACGAGCTGAAATAGCACGTTCAGAACTAATTCTTCGCGATGAAGAAAGATTGCGTAAACAAAAAACTGAACGAGCTCACTTGAGCATGAATCATGTTGGCTATAAACATGAGGATTTAGATATCGAAAAAAATACTGATTCCGAACAGATATTGAACTCGATACCCAATACAGCAACTGAGATGTTGCATATTCAGGTGCATCACGTTGATCCCGTTAGGTATCCAGATGAAAACCAGTTAATTGCAGCGATACGTGATGCGGTACGTGAAACTAATCGATGGCATGCGAAAGAAAATACTGAATTTACACAGGATGCGGTTGATCAAGTAAGGCAATTAAAATATTTACATGGAATTTTAAAACGCTTAGATTTACAAAAAGGAATACGAAGAGATAGGAGTGTGTATTGGCCTGATATGCATATATAAAAAAATTCCCATTATTTTGGGAATTTTTTATATATTATTGAGTCTGACTTTCCACGTATTTTTTGAAGTTGTTGAGAATTGATTGCCAGCCTTGTTGTTGCATCTCAAGAGAATTTATATTTTCCGGATTAAAACTTTCATTAATTTCAGTTCCTTCCGGTTTTTTTGAAAAGTTTATAGTTACTTCACGACCATCGGGCATCACGTATTCAATCACTTGATGTGGAATGATGTTGGTGTAAACACCTTCAAAATCAAAACGAGCGCTCCCGTCTTTTGCCGCCATGGTTGTTTTGAACGTGCCGTTTACTCTAATATCGTTTATGGCTGCTGGGGCTTCCCAGTCATCAGAAGCAAAAGCCCAATTTTTTATATGCTCCGGATTGTTCCAGTATTCCCAGACAGTTTCCGGAGTGGCTTGAATAATAGCAGAAATGTGGAGAGGATTTTGCATAAAGTAGTTTTAGTTGAAAAAAAATTTCTTCTAAGACACTGCACACTCCGTCTGGAGTGTGCAGTGTATGGTGGACATGAGCGGCAATACATTGAATCAGTTAAAAGACTACCTTTTTCGCTTCTGGGAGTATTACCAAACGAGCGTCAGCCTGCAAAAAGCGCTTGAATTTGCTGGATGATTCGCTCCATCTCCTACCACATCTCTTGAATTGAACTAAAGAAAAGAGACCGCCTCCCGACGAAGCGATCTCTTGCCCGCATGCTCTTAATGACGAGTGTCCTTTGGAGGATACGGATCGTTCCCAAAGCTATCACGATCGCGAATGCGTCCGTCGCGTCCATGGATGAACAGCTCAACGCCTTGGTTGCGGGCGATTTCACGAGCCGCTGCTTCCGCCTCAGCCTGAGTGGAGTGGACCGACGTTACACGCTCAGCTCCTTCACGACGCACGGCCCATTCACCATCATGAGGAACAACATGTTGGCCATTTTTCATACTAGATGCGGCATTCATTCAAGCTGAGCAAGTTGTCCGTAAATTTGTTGTCGGCAACAGTCTGCACGTATTTACGTGCTTGACCCATGCGAACGACCAACCACGCAACATTGTTATAAACATCGCGAGTGAAGGCCTGCCCACCCTTCTCCAAGAAAGCGATCATTTGATCGCGCCCTGAATTTCCACGTTGACCATTAGCGGTGTCAGTCCAACCGAAGTTAGTGATACCCTCATGACGGTTGAAATGGTTACCGCCGTCTTTGTTAACACAGGTGACCTGAATCATAGATTCTGAAATTGCCCAGAGGGCTTAAAAATTGTTGCCTCTCCGAACCTGTGGTAACATGATCTTGCTACAGAATCAGTTACTCGACCTGCACAGGCTCGAGCTGAGGCACCGGAATTAAAACCCGGTGCCTCTATGGTATCAGGCCTAGATGGAACATGCAAGACAATATCCATCCAGGAATCCTGGATGGGATATGTATACTGGACAGGATGTGTCAAGTGTGGTAAAAATGTCCATATGGTTTTCGATGAACAATCCCTAAGATCGGCGCTTGGAAAGCGCCTGCAGGAATACAGACAAGAGAAGGGCTTTACTTTAGACAACGTTGTCGAAGCCGCAGGTTTGGATATATCCAGAAGTAGCCTATCGGCGATAGAAAACGGTAATCAAGGAATCTCGGCCTGGGAACTTTATGGTCTTTCCAAAATCTACGGATTCAGCCTGGACGCCTTGATGGACAAAATTAACCAAGATCTGCTATCCGAGAAATACTCTATTAAATTTTAATGGTGACATTACATATGACAAACTTCTCAGATGTCATCCAGAACGCCAGAGAGCGCGCACGAACACTTCTTGCTCAATACCCTCAGATTATCAAGAATGGCAAAGTGGATGTTGAAGGATTAGCCAACGAATTAGGAATTGAAACAAAGGAAGCCTCTTTTGAGGATCGAAGTCTCGCTGGCTATATCAGAATAAAGCAAGGTCAGAATCTGATAATGGTTAATAGAAACAATGTTCCTAAGCGCCAAAGATTCACGATCGCACACGAAATAGGCCATTTCATATTGCATCCATCACAGTCGGTCCATGTAGACGATCATGATACGGCGGAGCTAGTTCATTATCGAAATGGGACTTCTTCTCAGGCTACTCACCTAAGAGAAATTGAAGCTAATCAATTCGCCTCTGAGCTACTAATGCCGGAAAGCATGATTCTAAGAGACGTGAATATGCTTCGCACCCAAGGAAAGGGCATTTCCGAAATTATAGAAGAGCTATCTGAACAGTACGAGGTTAGCCAGTCTGCCATGACGTTACGTCTCAATAAAGTAAAATAAAAGACGCCCAATTGGGCGTCTTTTATATTTTAGAACATACGAATCTGTTGATCGAATAAAAAGATCTTCACTGCATGATGTTTTCCCCAAATGTCATTTGGGACAGAGGCATGCGAGAGAGTTCTGGGGTGAAAATTTAGCGAAACAACCTTGAAGACACTTATTCAAAGCGTTAGAGTAGGCTAATGCTAAGGGGTGGGGAATACATTTTCACGAACTATGTACGATATGGAGACAAGAAATCAGTTTGTTGAATTGAGAGCGCAAGGCAAAAGCTTTGCCTCTATTTCTGAAGCCTTGGGCGTATCAAAGCCAACTCTCATTGAGTGGAGCCGTGAGAGAAGTGAGGACGTGAGTAATCTCACAGCTATCAATCAAGAGGCAATGCGTGAACGTTTACGCATTACAAAAGAGCACGAGCTATCGCTACTCTCTCAGAGACTTGGGGAGGTTAAGAATGAACTCGAAAAAAGAACCTTGGAAGATGTTTCCACGGATAAACTGTATGGGATTTTCTTCAAGTTGATTCGAGAATTGCGCGGAGAGCAAAAGCCTCTTGAGCTACAAGCGGTATCGTTCGATCCTCTCGAAGACGCTTTTTCCAGCATCAAAAAATGGCAGGTATAAAACCTGTCATTTTCTTTACTGTTTCTTTACCAGTTTACGTCATTTGTTGCTATTTAGCGGTTGTCGAACTCGTAACACTTCCGGTACTGCCGTTTGAAGTCTTATTTCCATCCAGCGCGTTACCGATGATCCCAATAACCATCATCACCCCGAAGAAAATCAGGACACCGTAGAGAATCTTTTTGTTTCTTTCAGATGAACTCGTGACGCCGGATGCTATCTGTTTCTCTAATTCGGCCTTGGATGGTTGTGTTTCCAAATCAAGGTAAATAAGGTCATCTTTCTTGGCGAGATAGTAGAAAAGATAAATGAAAAATGGGAGTGCAAAACAGAGAAAGAGCACAGTTGCGATCAAACAGCTGAACCGCTTCTTTCGCATCAGTTGTGCGGTGGAATGCGTTTGACTGACCACCTGATAGCCATGCTGAACAGCAATCCTGACTTGGGCTTTGATATCGGCGGGGGCTTTTTCAATGAGCCAATGTGGATTTGTTTGAGCCATAGAAAAATAAAATAGAGGTATTGAATAATTAGGCCTCGATTCGGAGAAACACAAAGGGTCCCCCGAGCCGAGCGACAACCCCTTTCGGAGCTGCCCCACACCCTTTCAGATGTGGACCACGCAAATAGTGCCGGTCAGGAGACCGTTAGTATTTGCGTGGATTTCGTGCCATGCCCTTGGCAAACCAAAGGTTTAGGCGGGTTTAGTTGTGGTCATATATTGCCGTATTTGCCACATTTAGGAAAGCCCGACTTTAAGGGCTTGGCATAAATATACATTGATGTATAATTTATCCATGGCTAAAAAAACCTTGAGCAAGTTGTTTATACCCCGAAGCGACGCCTTCGCTTTTGATCTTGCCGATTATCAATTTAATGACAAGTTCCAGAAAGTCAGAGAGTTGATGAATGATCGGCGTTTTACCGTTGGAGAAACCGATGTGGCCTATCGGGTTATCAACCATTGGGATCAATCCGGCCTTCTCCCCGATGGCGTGAGGGGTGATGGCAGCTGGCGTAAATTCACGTTGCCCGAGATGGTCTGGCTTAAGGCCGTAGTTCGCATGAGAGACTTTGGGCTTCCTCTTGAAAAAATTGCATATGCAAGAAAGGGTGCTATGTCGTGGAATAAACAACGCGAGAGGTATCCATGTTTTGAGTACTATCTTGCAAAGGCGTGGCTCAGTGATGCAGACACATACATTTTAGTAATGAGCGACGGAGAAGCAGAGGTTGCGACAGTGGCTCAAATAGAAGCGGCGAAATTATTTTTGGATAGTTTTGACGTATTGTTAATTTCGCTGAAAGCGATCCTAAAAGGCATGGGTCTCCACACTCCCGCAGTCAAAACCCTGTTCGCGCTTTCAGAAAAGGATATTGAATTGTTGACTAGTATCCATATGGGAAATAACAACGACATCAAAGTTAAAATCGACGATCAGGGAGAAATTACGGAAATCGAAAGCACCGAAACCACCACATCCCCATTGGCACCACACAGACTCAAGAATCAAGTGGAGCAGGAAAAAATGTACGGCCAGGTCGTTACCAAGTACGAGAACGGTGTACCGAAATCGGTACAGGTGACGACACGTAAAAGATTGAAATGATAATGGGCTATCGGGAGAAAACCGAAGCCTTTACGAAAGCAGATATGCGTTATCAGGAAAAACTGAAACTCTATCGCAACCATGAAATGCCATGGTTACCATCGAGGAGTGTCGCAAGATGCTCAATGACCGGACGAGCTCGGACGAACAAATCAAAGCACGACTGGATTACCTTGAGGGATTTTGCAGGAACATAATAAAAGCGGAGTTGCAGGCCTATGTCGATACCAAAAAGCTCAATCCCAAACCCCACGATCAACCCTTATGAGGGTCGGATTGGTCTTGTATATGCTCGGGTATCGAGCAAGAAACAGGAAATAGAGGGATCTGGTCTGCTCACACAGGAAGAGCGTTGTATTTCAAGGTTACGCTTACTGAACGTGCCACATGAAATGACATTTCCTGATACCGCTAGCGGCGGAGGTGACTTCATGGAAAGGCCGGCTATGAGGCAGTTGTTAGCCCATATAGACGCCAACCCGCATAAAAAGTATTTGGTGGTTTTTGATGATCTTTCGCGATTAGCTCGAGAAGTCGTATCTCATATCAAACTAAGAGCGGCCTTCAAGCTCCGCAGCGTGGAACCGATCTGCCTCAACTTCAATCTCGACGAAACCGAAGAGGGCGAATACGCGGAGATTATCTTGGCAGCCGGTGCTCAACTTGAACGAAAGAAGAACCGTAGGCAGGTTATCCAAAAGCAAAAAGCCCGCCTTGAGCTTGGCTATTGGCCGTTTGTGGCAAAAAGAGGCTACAAGATGGTGAAGCATCCTGCTCACGGAAAGTTAGCTATTCCTGACGAGAAAGATAAAGACGTTTTAATCGCTGCATTAAATGGTTTTGCGGATGGCACCTTTGTACGAAAAATGGATGCTTGTCGTTTTCTTGTTGAAAAGGGCTTTTGGAACAACTCTGCTGAAAAGAGAATTGTGGAGTTTGATAACATACTAAGAAGTTCGTTTTATGCTGGCTTCGTTGAATATGCGCCATGGGAGGTGTCGCGGCGGGTTGGTCATCATCAAGCCCTCATTTCAGAAGAAACGTTCAATCTGATTCAGAAACGCTTGAAGAATGATGGACGCAACAAAAGAATACGCGTTGATGTGTCAGAGGACTTTCCTTTGAGGGGGCTTGTTTTGTGCGCGAATTGCAAGGAGCCCTTGAGAGCAGCCTGGTCGAAGGGTCGTAGTAAAAAATATCCGCTTTATGTTTGTCACAGTAAGACCTGCCGTGTCTATGGAAAATCTATCAAAAAGGCAGATATTGAATCTCAATTCGATACGGTACTGAAAGAGAATACGTTGAAGCAGGAAGCCGGTCAGCTTGTGAACCTCATGTTTGATCGAGTATGGAGTGGAGAGGTCGTAGAGTTCCACAAACGACAGGAGCAGATCGCGCGTCAGGCGGAAGAAAGAAAAAAGAAGATCAAACAGCTCGCTGACGCCGCAAGCGAAACCTCTTCACTCAAAGTACGCAAAACCTACGAAGCGCAGATCGAGGAATTGATGACAGAGGATGAGAAGTCTCCTAGTGGAAATCAAGACATTGACCTCACGATTCCTTATCGAACCGCTCTCGACAAGGCTACCACCTTACTAAAAAATCCCCATTCTGTTTGGGAAAAAGTATCCGCTATTGAAAAACACCGGCTTTATTACTTCATTTTCGACCAAAGAATTGCATACAGCCGAGAAAGCGGCTATCGAACCGCCGAAGCAGTGCCATTTTCTTCACTTTTTCAGGACTTTTTGCAACAAAATACCGCGCCATGTGACGCGGTACCCTGTATGGTGGACCTTAACGGGATCGAACCGTTGACCTCTTCCATGCCATGGAAGCGCTCTACCAGCTGAGCTAAAGGCCCGTGTCTTTGTTATTTATTGTGGAATGGTGTCATTTTTTACATAATTCGTCAATACAACTGAGATACAAAAAATCCACATGATTAGACGTGGATATTTACTTGATTTGATGAATGCTGATAGTTAGTTGTCTATTTTGACCTTCATCATCAGTACACATGAGATGTGGTTTTCCTTGATAACCGATCGTTCCAAGGATGCGCATCAAGACAGCCGGTGCCCGATCTTTCATTGGTTTTTGTCTAAAATATTGAATAGGCACGGGAAGATCACGATTATTTCGTTTACTGAGAGGCGTTGAAGACCAAATGGCATCAATTTGTTTGCTCGAGAAATATTTTTTTGCAGGTTCCTTGAAAATAATTCCCTGAAAATGAGTATCTTCTATATTTAGCAACGCTTTGAGGATGAGTATTTGTTCTTCAATCAGGTTGCGTGCTTCGATGGTCCGTTTTAGCGTTTGTTGAATTTCGATCGTTCCAGACAAGTGAGTAACTTGTTTTTTGTGTTTGAGCAAAATCAACATGTTGATCAATTGCATTTCGGAAAGAGCTTTGTATACAAGGGGCATGAGGTCTTTCTCCCTGCTAACAACTTTACCTTACCGTTTTATTTAAAACTTGCAAGGTATTTTTTGATTACCGTATACCGGTTATGTCCTTGACAGAGTGGGATAATCTACGTTTTTTTTGTGGAGGAGGTTTAGGGAATGCGAAAATGTTCTTTTTTTTTGGGTGATTTTTTGGATTTTTGGTTGTGGAGTGCATGATATTCAGGTTGATGAAACCTCATCATATTCACCTCCGACGATGGTTCCGGAACCGGCTGAAGTTTTGCCCGTTCCTGATAGTATGTCGAATGGTGGTGCCGGGGGTGGTGGAATGAATGCTAATGCCGGAATGAGTGGAAGTTCTGGTTCGTCACTGAATCAAGGTGGAGCCGGTATGGGTGGCTCTTTTGCAGGTTCAGCTGGTTCGAGTGGTTCTGCTGGTTCAATGAACAGTTGCAATCAAGCGATTTGTTTGACGAATCAACAAATCAAATGAACTGTGAAGATTGGAGATGATGCGGCAATCCTAGCTGATTTGATGATTGAAAATGCAACCGATACCCCAGTTACACTCGATTGGTTGCAATTTTATTTCGCTGTAATTGGGCAGTCTTGGGATGATAGGAGTAATTTGTGTTCTTTTGATACAAATGGTTGCATGACTGCCGATAGTTGGAATTTTCCACGTTTGTTTTTTGGCGATGCGGAAACCGGACAATGGTTGCTTGGTCCAATTTTTCCGAGTGTATTTCATCAACCAGGTAATTGGCATGTCATGTATTTGCAAGATCAAAAGGTGAATTTGCAGACTGATATTCAAGCGTTGCTCGATTTCAAGATCTATCCTGATTCACAAGGGATGCAGATTTTGGCTCATTCCAAACGGAGATTTGTTGTCGATTCGGATATTCGACAAACAACATCCGGTGACATGACCAAAAAAGAATATTTGGTTTGGCTTTTGAACTTCGCAGTCGAGCCAAAAGTTCAGATTTTCTACAACAACCTACAACCGCAACAAGGAGTGTGGTGGAAGGTGAAAATTGAACATTGACTAATAATATAGACCTCAATTTATCTTGAGGTCTTTTTTATTCCAATTCACTTTTCCACATAGCATCTTGTAATTTGAGCCATTCATCTTCGGTGTGATGGATTATGGTATCGATGGTGGAAAGACGACGATTACGTTCCACAGAAAAATCGTTTGGGTTTGCAATAACTTCATCCATAAGTTTCCGTTTTTCGATACCTAATTCCGTGAGTTGTTTTTCAAGTTTTGTCGCTTGTTGACGTTTGCGTTTGAGTTCTTCGTACCGTTCGGCACGTGCGGATTTTTTTGGTGATGCTTCGAGTGATCTATATTGATTATGTACTTCTTCGCTTGAAGGATACAGTTCGAGTTTCCGTTTTAACTCCCAAACATATTCTTCATAGTTTCCTGGATAGCGATAGACGTTTCCGTTATTGATATCGATAATTGAAGAAGCGAGAAGGTTCACAAATGTACGACTATGACTTACAAAAAATAATGTGCCATGCCACTCGGTGAGCGCTTGACCGAGAGCTTCGACGGTTTCCATGTCGAGGTGATTGGACGGTTCGTCGAGTAAAAGAACATCCGGTTTTTGTAGAAGTATTCCAGCCAAGCATAAACGCGCTTTTTCACCACCGGAAAGCATATGGCACGTTTTATCCAAATCTTCGATTGAGAAGAGAAAATTTCCAGCCATGCGTAAGACGTCTTCTTGTAGAAGACCATCGCCATGACGTGAGAGATAGTTACCAACCGTTTCGGTACCGTCTAAGGCTTCGTGAACGTGTTGTGCGTATTCTGCGATGTTTAATTTATGTGCCCAACGAACATGACCGTGGAGCAAGGGTATTCGACCGGAGAGCGTTTTAAGTAAGGTGGATTTACCTTGTCCATTTTCACCTAAAACCGCGACATGATCACCACGGTTAAATTCCATTTCAATATGTTCAGCGATGGTATGTTCATTGTAACCAATTGCAAGATTTTGCAGTCGAAGTACTGTTCCTTTGCGGGTATTTGATTGAGGAATATGAATACGCGCAGTTTTGAGTGGTTGTTTAATGTCGATTTTTTCTAATTTAGCTAAACGCTTTAAACGGTCTTGAGCTTGAGTGGCTTTGCTCGCTTTAGCACGAAAGCGATCAACAAATTCTTGCATGTGCTTGCGTTGACTTTCGATATTTTTATTATGACGTTCGATTTCAATCCGACGTTCTTCTTTGTATGATAACCACTCTTCAACATCGCCTTCGTAGCGTTCAATCGTGCCGCGTTCAATCTCTAATGTGATTTTGCATGTGTTTTTCAAAAATTCACGATCATGCGAGATAATAATGAAACTCCCGTGAAAGGATGCAAGAAAATGTTCCAACAATAAAACGGTTTGCAGATCGAGATAATTGGTTGGTTCATCGAGTAGTAAAAGATTCGGATCTTGTAGAAGTAATGCACTCAACTTTACACGCATGCGATAGCCGCCTGAAAGAGTGAGGATGCGTTTTTCGAGTATTTCTTTTTTCAGTTGAAATGTGCCAGCCATTTTGGCGCACATCCAATCGGGTTTGTCGCTTTTACGTTTGAGATAACTCATGACAGTATCTTCGCTAAGAAAATCTTCATGTTGTTCGAGATATCCGAGACGAAGTTGCGGCATGTAGGTAACTTCTCCGCTATCGCATTCTTCTATACCTGAAATTATACGGATGATGGTGGATTTTCCGGCGCCGTTACGACCAATTAATCCGATATGTTCGCCGTTGTTAATATTAAAAGTCACTCCGTTTAACAAGTTGCGTGACCCATACGCTTTTTTGAGATTTTGTACAGCGAGTAAAGAAATCGACATACAAGAAATGTACAGGTTTATGAGTAAAAGTAAAACCACAATAGTTTAAACGTTTTCATAGTTTATAATATGGTGATTGATTGACCCGATGAGATAAAGTCGATAGGATGCAAGAATTCTTATGCCTCTCCAAATTGGAATTGTCGGATTACCAAATGTTGGCAAATCAACGCTTTTTTCGGCTATTACAAAAAAAGCAGTTGATTGCGCTAATTTCCCTTTTTGTACCATTGACCCGAATGTGGGCGTGGTTGAGGTTCCGGACGAGCGTTTGGCGAAGCTTTCTGCGATATCAAAATCACAGAAGATTGTTCCGACAACGATAGAGTTTGTCGATATTGCAGGTTTGGTAAAAGGTGCTTCTGAGGGGCAGGGTTTGGGAAATAAATTTTTGTCGCATATTCGTGAATGTGATGCAATCGCGCAGGTGTTGCGCGCATTTGATGATGAAAATGTGATTCATGTGGATGGAAGCATTAATCCAGAACGTGATGCGGAAACGATTGGAATTGAACTTGCTTTAGCGGATTTGGAAACGGTGAGCAAGCGTATCGAGTCTTTGTCGCGTCAAATGAAAAGTGGAAAAACGAAAGAACTTGAAATTTTAAAGGTTGCTTTGGAAAAAGCGAAAATTGCGTTGAGTGACGGAAAACATTTGCGTGAATTAGAATGGACAGATGATGAACAGAAAGAATTGAGGCAATTACAATTTTTGACGATGAAACCCATGTTGTATGTGGTTAATGTTGATGAGGGTCAGATGATGAATGGTTCGTGGAAATCAAAATTACCAAATTTGGTTCAAAGAATGGATATTCGTGTGGTGCCGGTTTGTGTGAAGATGGAAGCTGAATTAGCCTCGATGAGTGATGAAGAAAAAAAGGAATATATGGAAACGATGGGACTTGAAGAAAGTGGTTTGGATAAACTTATTAAGGTTTCCTACGATGTTTTAGGTTTGTATACGTTTTTGACTACGGGTGAAGTTGAGACGCGCGCTTGGACGGTACTTAAGGGCGCAAAGGCTCCACAAGCGGCGGGTGTGATTCATTCGGATTTTGAAAAAACATTTATTCGCGCTGAAGTGATTTCGGCTGAGGATTTGATACGAGAGGGGAGCGAGTCCGCTTGTCGTGACAAGGGATTGCTACGGATTGAGGGGAAGGATTACGTCATGAAAGATGGCGACGTGTGCCATTTTCGGGTCGGAGTGTAGGCTTGCGTGAACCTGTTCGTTTTTTTGGGTATATTTTTTATATTCGTCGATTTTTATGTAATCGTGTAAACTAGTGACAATATGCCGCAGGCTCGTTCATTTATCGCACGGATTGGGATCGCAGTATTGTCATTGGCAGTTCTTGGTGCCGGTTGTACCAAGGGACCGAGTGCTGAGGCGGTTAAGGCGTCAAAGCGTACGACGCTTAAAATTTGGAGTGTCGTTGATGATCGTGATGTATATGAAGAAATACTGAATGATTACCGTAAATTGCATCCATATGTTGATATCGAGTTTCGTCGATTTCGTTTGGAGGAATATGAAAATGAACTCTTGAATGCGTTGGCAGAAGATCGAGGTCCGGATATTTTTTTGATTCATAATACATGGCTTGGAAAATATCAACGAAAGATATATCCGATGCCTTTGAGTACAAAAGTTGCCGTACAAACAGTTGAGGGAACTTTGAAAAAAGAAGTGGTGTATGTCGTTCAAAATGAACCTTCGGTTTCAATTCGTCAATATAAATTAGATTATCCTGATTCAGTTACAAAAGATTTTATTCGGTCAATAAACGTATCGACGGTGCCAGATAAAAGAGATATTCAACAAAGAGTGATGGCAATTCCGATGTCCGTTGATACGTTGGCGATGTATGTCAATAAAGATTTATTGAATGCAGCAGGTGTTTTGACTATACCGACGACTTGGGATCAAGTTCAAGAAGCTGTTAAAAAATTGACGAAACAGGATACACAAGGTGATTTAGTTCAGGCTGGTGCGGCGTTGGGAACTGGGAATAATGTCGAACGTGCGCCCGATATATTAGCAGCATTGATGATGCAAAATGGAGCTGAAATGAGTATGGATGACGGTACGCCGATTTTTAATACAATTCCAGAAAAATTAGATGGTTTGCGAGATGAGCCGCCTGCGTTACAAGCCTTGAATTTTTATAGTGATTTTGCGAATCCAGGAAAAGAAGTTTATACCTGGAATGCCAAACAACCGAATTCTTTAGATGCATTTACTCAAGGAAAAGTAGCAATGTTTTTTGGGTACAATTATCATTTGCCCATTATTCGCGCACGAGGACCGCGTTTAAATTTAGCGATTGCACCGTTACCACAGATTCCAGGCAATCCAGTGGTAAATTTTGCCAGTTATTGGGGATTTACGGTGTCTAAAAAATCAAAAAATACTGATTTAGCATGGAATTTGTTAAATTTTATGCGTACTCCGGAGGAAAATATGAAGTATTTAAAAGCTGCGACTCGACCGGCTGCTTTGCGTAGCCAACTTGCTGCTCAACTAGAAGATGAAACGGTTGGTGTGTTTGCGGCACAGGTCTTAACTTCACAAACATGGTATCGTGGGGTTAATTCTCGGGCTGCAGATGACGCAATGATTGATATGATCGACATGGCAGCACTTGGAACCCCTGAGGCATTTTCGCAAGCTTTACAGATTGGGCTTGATAAAGTAAATCAGACGATGCGCGCTCCGCCTCTTCCTGAATAATACGCGAAGGTATGATTTTTTCACCACATACAAAAACCCTCTATTCGATTATTTGTGTAAGTGCTTGTTTTCTTTTTTTAGCTCTTTTTGTTCCGAGGAGCGCTTTGGCCCAATTTACCAAAGCAGAATGTACTAAAAAAAGTGGTACTTGTTTGCCTCATTCTGAATGTAGCTCCCCGAGAGTAGAAGATGGAACATGTACGGATGAACCAGTTAATAACGTTTGTTGTAAAGTTCCATTGGCTACTTTGCCTTGTAATGGTCAATGTCAGCTTAAGACTGATGCCTGTCCTTCAGATTTTTCAAAAGAAACGAATGGTGTTTGTCCTTCTAATACACAAAAATGTTGTGAAAAATCTGAGAATACGAAAAAATGTACAGATGCACCGGGAACTGGTCTTTGTATTGAAAAATCAAAGGAATGTCCTGCAGAAAAAAAGAATGTTAATGATGCCTTTTCATGTTCTGAGACCAATCAAAAATGTTGTACAAGCGCTGCTGCCTCTACCTCTACTTCAGCTGGTGCTGGTTCTCCTTCAAAATTAACTGATCCGTTAGGTGGGGTAGGTTTGTATGGCATTATTCGTCGTGTTATTTCTACTGCTCTTGGTTTGGTTGGTGCGGTTGCTTTATTGGTTTTTTTTACCGCCGGGGTCATGTATATGATTGGCGGTGAAAATTACGTTACAATGGCAAAAGCAGCCATGGTAAATGCGACTATCGGATTGTTAGTTATTTTTTTCGCATATTCCATAGCCCAGTGGTTTTTCATTGCTCTTACTTCTTAAAAAAAATAATATGTATTTTATTCGTTTGATTGTAAAAGTGCATTGAAAAAAAATAATATTACATCATTCCGTATATGCAATTTTCTTTGCTTAGAAAATCTTCATTCCCACTCTTTTGGTTAAGTATTTGTTTGTTATTTTTCTTTTTCCCCATTGTTCCACTGAAAGCTGCACCAGCACCGAATTCAAAAGAAGCATGTGAAAGTGAACCAAAAAATGGACTTTGTCTTGATTCTTGTGTTTTACCAAGAGTTCCAGATGGTGGTTGTGTAGGTGAGAATAGTACGCAAGCTTGCTGCGTTAATGTAACTACTTTTCCACCAAATTCTGAACAGGCGTGTACAGCAAAAGGAGGAACTTGTCTTGATTCTTGTACTTCGACTCAAGAAGAAAAAGGTGGTTGTGAGAAGGATAATAAATCAGTTCATTGTTGTGTTGAAAAATCGACACCAACATCAGCAACGACTACAACACCAAAAAAAAATACATCAAGCGGAGGAGGACCGAGTTTGTATAATTTATTGCCCCCTCAAACAAAAGCTTGTTGGCAAACTGGTAATTGTCAATTAGATGATATTGTCCGTACCGGAGTTGCATTTGCTAATTTTTTGATTGGGTTATCGGCGGCTGCTTTTTTCGCTACCTTTATTTATGGAGGATTTATGTATTTAATGAGTTTTGGTAGTAAAGAATTTGTAGGGAAAGGAAAAAAAGCGTTAACAGGGGCGGCGATTGGAATGATTATCGTTATGGGATCTTGGACAATTGTTAATTATTTAGCATCTAGTATCGCCGGAAGAGCGGTTTAATCGGCATATGCATTTTTCTTTGCTTAGAAAATCTTCATTCCCACTCTTTTGGTTAAGTATTTGTTTGTTATTTTTCTTTTTCCCCATTGTTCCACTGAAAGCTGCACCGGCACCGAATTCAAAAGAAGCATGTGAAAGCAAACCAAAAGAAGGACTCTGTCTTGATTCTTGTGTTTCACCAAGAGTTCCAGATGGTGGTTGTGAACTTGATAATAAATCAGTTCCTTGTTGTGTTTTAGGAACGACACCTAATACAACCGCAACGCCCACTACTAATGCTTCAACTACTAATGCTTCAACTACTCCTGCTACAGCATCATCGTCAGAATCAGCTCCGAATCCTTTTGATGAAAAAAGTCCAGCCAGTTTTGATACGCTTAAATCGTATTATGGATTTCAGGATCCATTAAATTTACAAGGTAAAAATAAATTTTCACAGTTGGTTAATCGTGTCATTACTTGGGCTTTGCCGATTACAGGCTCTTTGTTTTTATTGATGATCGTTTATTCTGGAATTTTATGGCTATCGGCTGCTGGAGAAATGAAGCAGGTGACGAAGGCAAAAACCTATTTAGCGAATGCAATTATTGGAATGATGTTGATTGTATTTTCATACGCCATCGTGACGAATCTTATTGGTTATATAGGAAATGCCGCTTTTTGAGCCGGTGGTCGTTAACTATGGTATACTTGCCGCATCACGGGTTTTCCGTGAACCAAAATCTGAAAGGAGGTGACGCATGACATGAACCAAATTTCCAAAAAATTCGCAACATTTATTTCGACATTCGGAACTGGATTGGCTATCGCTGCTCCTACAGTTACTCGTGCCGCTGATGATTTATCGACGAATGATCTCGGTGTAGATGCAATCAGTGGATCGATTAAACTCGGCTCCGGTGACGTACGTCAAACAGCTGCTCGTATTATTAATGTCGCTCTCGGTTTTCTCGGAATCATCGCTGTCGTTATCGTCCTTCTCGGAGGATTTAAATACATGGTAGCAGGTGGTAATGAAGAAAAGACGAGTGAAGCTAGAAAGTTGATCGTTTCTGGTATTATCGGTTTGGCCATTATTTTGTCCGCTTGGGCAATTACGAGTTTCGTGATTTCCCGTTTAGTCTCAGCTACACAAGACGCGTAATTCGCATTCTATGTATTCTTTTCGCAAACTTGTTCCGGTTTTTCTTTTGGTGGGCGCATTATTTGTTACGACAAATCCCGTTTCCGCTCAAATCACTAATACGATTAGGAGTGGATTACAGGCAGCCGCACCACAAGAATATAAATCTTCAAGTACAAACTTGCCGGCAATTATTGCAGGCTTGATTCAAGCTGCTTTATCTTTGGTGGGTGTATTATTGCTTATCATGCTAATTTATGCCGGATTCCTTTGGATGACGGCACAAGGCGAACCAAAGCAAGTTGATAAAGCAAAAGGGATCATTAGAGATGCAGTGGTTGGGCTTATCATCATTTTTGCGGCTTATGCGATAGCTAATTTTGTTCTTGATAAATTAGTTACTTCTGGCGGTGGGGGTGCGGTGCAATCCGGTCCGGCTCCTGGACAGCCTCCTATTTAAATGATGACGTTTAACCATATTGATTATTATGAAACAAACTTTGAAAAAAGTATTTGCTACATGCAGCATCGGCGCAAGTTTGATGTTACCTGTTGGTTCGGTTTTGGCAGCTAGTAACCCTTTTATTCAAGGTCAAAACTTGGCTAATCAGGTTGCTGGAGATGCTGGAATTTCTTCTCAAAAAACATTACCTCAGCTTATTGGGCAAATCATTAATATCATTCTGAGTTTGCTCGGTATGGTGTTTTTGATTTTAGTATTGTATGCAGGTTTCCTTTGGATGACTGCTGCAGGAGATGAAAAAGGTGTTACCAAGGCAAAAGAAATTCTTCGTCAAGCTATTATTGGTTTGATTGTGATTGTGGCAGGTTTTGCCATTTCCAATTTTGTCTTAGGTAATTTGGTCAATGTTGCAAATGGTACGTAGTACTATTCGCTGCGCAACGAATTTCACAAAACTCCAGATATCTGGAGTTTTGTATTTGGATTGTAGATGAAAATTTACTTTATTTATACTTGTCTTATAAAGAAGATATTTAATATACTTCATGTTATGAAATGGTTATTTTCTGTCGTTAAAGAATGTTTTTGGTTACAAGGAATTTTGTGTCTAGGATTACTCTTCGTGTTGTATATATTAGCTTTGTTTGGACATGGTTTTGTCGATCCGGATGCTTTTTATCATGCAAAAATTTCTTTGCTTCTATGGCAACATGGACCAATTCATAGCTTCCCTTGGTTGGATTTAAGTTTAGTGGGACAGCATTTTGCGGATCTACATTTTTTGTTTCATGTGTTGATGGCACCCTTTGTGTCGACATTTGGAATGATGCAAGGCTTGCGTTATGGCATGTTGTTTTTAATGGGTAGTTTGGCAATTGTTTTTGCTGGATGTTTACGATGGTTACACATTCGATATTCTTGGTTCTGGGTGTTTGTGTGTTTGAGTTCAGCACCATTATTGATTCGCTTATCTTTAGGCAAAGCAAGTGCATTAGCGTTGTTATGGTTTGTTATTGGTATTACGGCAAGTTTGAAACAACGGCCATGGGTACTCGCTTTTTCAGTTTTTGGTTTTAGTTTGTCACATGGCGGTTGGATGATACTTGTAGGTAGCGCAGGTATACTCAGTGTCAGTCGATTTTTTTTTGAAGGACAGTTGCAAGAAAAAAAATTGCTTTTACGAGTACGTTTTTTATCTGAAATTCGTTTGATTTTTGCCAGTTTTTTAGGGGCTGCTTTGGGGATTTTTGTTCATCCAAATTTTCCTGAAAATATTCAATTTACCTGGGTACAATTGGTGACTATAGGGCTCAAAACTCCAATGGATCGAGTTGTTCTCGGAAAAGAGTGGTATCCGCCACCGATGAGTGGCGTGATATCCGGATTAGCTCCACTATTACTTTTGAGTTTGTTATTGTTGGTTGGTTTCATCTTTGCAAGAAAGTCACAGATTCATCGTGAACAAGCAATTCAAACTTTACAATTAGGAAGTTTATTTGCCTTTTTTTTTGCGCTTAGCTTATCGAGCATTCGTTCAATTGAATATGCAATTCCTGTTTTTATTTTATTTTTTTGCAGTGCATTACAATTTATTGATTTGAAAAAAATGTTTTTTGAACAAAGGATTTTGTCTATTCTCGCCGTTGTTTTTTGTTTTTTTGTGCAAATTTTTCATAATACAGAAGCGATTTCAAGTCTGCGCACGATGTCTTTTTCAGATACTCAATATCAGGTTGCTGTTTTAGCTATGCGACAAGCAGGCGGAAAGAATGGAGATCGTATTTTTCATACAATGTTTGGTCGATTTCCATTGTTATTTGCGCAAGATGATGGATTTCGTTATGTAACCGGCTTAGATCCTACTTTTTTGTTGATTACTAATCCCGCATTATCGGATCGGATAGATGCGAGTTTGAGATTTCCTTCAAAAACAACAATACATGATTGGAATTGGATGATTTCAACAACGCATTCCAGATTTGTTTTTATTCCTAAAATAGGAAAATATTCTTCTATTTTTCAGCTTTTAGATGCAGAAAAAAATAGATATTCTCCAATTTTCGAAGATGAAAAATGTAAAGTCTATCAGGTTACAAAATGGGACTATGTAGAGCCAAAATAATTGTAATTGTTTATATTGACAAAAAGAGTTACTTATGGTATAAAAATACGTCTTAATGACCGGTTAATTCGGTTTAAGATACGCTTTTTTGACAATAGAAGATATGTTATAAAACGAGTTAAAGAAAACCTTTTGTTTTGCATTTGAGGAGAATGGTGTACATGGAAGACTTTGATGAAAATCTTGAAGAACAAGATGATGAAGATGGGGAAGAAGAGGAGGAGGAAGAAGAAGAGGAGAAGAGGAAAATGAAGAAATACGATCAAAGACAGAACCCTCTTACGGGAGGTGATCCTCAAAAGAATCATCAAACCATGAAAGGAAAACAAAACAAGAGCAGAAGGAAGGATTGGAAGGATCAAAACCTTCGTTCTTCTTGGCTCGCAACGTTGGGTCCGGAAACGATCCGATTTGGTATGTCACGGTTGGTTGCCGCATTGGTAAGGCGCGGTATGAAAACCGAAAAAGCTGAAACGGTTCGATCCGTTTTGGCTTCAAAGTTGGGTCATGGCGGAGTTAAGAATGTTTTGATTCCGCTCTTGCAGATCACCGGAAATATTCCTCCGGCGTTTCGGACTCAGTTGCAACATTGGGGTTTGCCCCACGATAGTATCGATATCTTGAACGATGCCTTGAACGATGTGTTTGAGGCTACGTATCTTGAATACGATGCTGTTGGTGAAACACGGACTACATCGAACCCCCTGAAGGAACCGACTTTTCAGGATGCGGTTAATCAGTTGGATGTGCGTCAGGGTTTGATCATCGATCGCATTATCCAGAAGATTAAGCAAAACCCCGATGCCTCAAAAAAGTTTGAGCAATTTCGTCCAAGGCTGACGCAAAAGCGTGATTTGGAAATGATCATTGCTTTTGTGGCAGAGCAGGTTTCGGCTGAAGGTGTTTCACCGGACGATATTATCGCTTTTATTGAGCGTCGTTGTGGAGAGCTTCCGCCCAAGGCACCTCCTGCGAAGACATTCGCTAGTCGTTTTGGTGCCATCGGAAAGTCGGTAGCGGATATGTTGCCGGCTTCGGGTGGTGTGGTGACTGAGGTTTCTGCTTCATCGTCTTTGACACCGCTACATCAAGCTGTGGCAAATGCACGTTGGGCAGACTCGCAACCAGTTTTCCTCAGTAAACCCGGTTTTATGGATTGGGTACGGAAAACACGATTGTATAATTTCTTTTTCGATCCGCCTGCACCGCCCACGCCTCCTACGGCTCCTGGTGGTGCAGCACCAGGGCCGTGATCTCTCCCCGCTGGATTTTCTGGCGGGGATCAACCAAAATTCCATGTCCCTACAAGGGATAGAAAAGGTTTCTCATGGCTCTCCTATTGTTGTTTGTGGTGATCGTTGGTGGTGTGTTCGCATGGAATTTCATGCGACGTTCGTCATCGACTTCGGCTGCCATCCTTGGTGCTGAGGGAGATATTTTGAGTGCTATCCGTTCCGGTTGGACGGCGCTCATTATGGTGTACGAGCGATTGTTTTTGCCGATCTTCACGTCGATCGCGATGGTGCAGTTGTTCAGCTATTGGCTGTTCGGCGCCGCGATGGTCTATGTGGAATACGACAAGCTCGGAAAGGGCGAGATCGCCGCTTTGGTGGCGACTCTTCTTTTTTGTACCTGGTTCTTGCTGCGCGCCTTGCATGGACGCGTGGTCCAACTTGTCGATGTGGAATACGTCGAGGTTGAGCTGGTGGAGCAAAAGATCGTCGTCGTCGACATTGTCGATGATGCAGGGGTGATACGCGAGCGTATGCCGGCTGATTTGGCGCTCCCGACGCATCATCAGGAAAGGCGCGAACGTCGTTCGACTGATCCCGCTTCGTTGGCTACGGTCGAGACGGTGCGGCGCGAGCGTACGCCGGGTGATGTTGCGCTGGTGACTATTACTAAAGTCAAACGCGAACGTCGTCAGACTGATCCCGCTTCGTTGGCTACGGTCGAGACGGTGCGGCGTCCGCGGACGGCAATGGACCCTGCCACTTTGGTGGCGGTGGCTCAAGCTCGTCGGCCGGTGTTGCAGCAGATGTTGTTCAGCATCTTGTTCACGGCTGCCATTATGGCGATCGTGACCTACGGAGTGGGTGTAGTTACCACCTACACGGCTCGACTTGAGTGGTCCGGTATGTCCGTCGATGTTACGCATACGGGCAGCCGTCTCATGAAGGTGGTCGGTTTCATCTACATTCTTTTTTTCTTGACTGCTCTGAGTCAGGTTGCGCGCTTCGTTGGTTTCATCGCTAAGAGCGGTGTTGCCGCATCGGAGTATACAATCCAGAAACTGGGGCAGTTGATCGCAGCTTTCATCGCCGAAGGTGAGGATGGGTTGCGAAAGAGTTTGGCTGCAAGGCCTGAGATCGCGAATGAAGATGGTTTTGATCCTGCGATCAAAGAGGTCTTTCTTTTGGTGATTGCCTCAATCGTACCGGTGGTGACGCCGACCTTTGTGTTCGAGAGTCCTTGGATCATTGGGATCCTGACGATTCTCGCATTCATCGTGTGGGGCGTGTTGATCGGTGCGAAGTGGTACAACCATAAGTACGGCTACTCTTGGGCGGTAAAGGATGCGGAAGCGACGCGGAAGCGCAACTTCTTGTTCCTTAAAATCTTTACCGTCGTTCAGGTTGTATGGTTCTTGCTCGACATTGCATTCGAGCATTTTGCGCCGGTGGCTTACTGGCGCATGCAGCAGGCGTTTAAGTCTGTCGCATTGAATGCGACAGATGGCGTGGCCGGTGGTATCGAGTCTGCTGCACAGGATTCGATTACTGCTCCGAAAGGCATGTGGGATTGGTTGTATAATTTGTTCCATTTGCCGTTTTGGCCAGCTATTTTGACCTTGGCGGTGGCTTCGGCAATCATTTATGGGCTGTTCAAGTTCGAGAATGTATGGCTGAAGCGTGCGTCATTGATCCCTGGCTTGTTCGCGGCAGCGGCAGCGTTTTCGTTGCTCATGCTTGCGACCGGCTTCTCTTCTCCCAATCGGGATTTGTTTAAGGGATCTCCGTCAAAGGTGCCGCCAACTCGCTCTGTTATTTCGCGGTCTACTCCTACACCTCCGTCGTTCAGTAAGACGATGGATGATGAAGGTCGGACCGAAGTTGCGGGAAGTGCCTCAAAGCGCAACCCGTATCTTGATGAGCATTGCAAAAAGTTCGGCTGCACTCCGAGCGCGCAGTAACTTACTTTTGACGCTTATCTTTACGAAGCCCTCTGATCAATACTTGATTGGGGGGCTTTTTCTTTCTGAAATTTTTTTGACCAGATATTGTGTGACTTTTTGTTAGTATGGATTGACTTTTTTACTATTTTATGTTAGAAGTTTTATAGTTTTCGATCTTTTGAAAAGGAAAAGGGTACGCTATGTATTCAGGGCGCTCTCTGTTTCGTTGTATGTTTGGTTTTGTTTTGTTTGCGACTGGGTGTGGAAACACTCATGACGTCAAGGATCCGAGTGGAGTCGAGTTGGTGCGAGCTCGTTCTGGGCTCTTGGGTACAAGTGTGGTTTCTGAGAGCAATCAGTATGCCTCGGATTACCAGTACTGCCTACTTAGGCAGAATGGTCGTTCGGATGCCGCCGAACAATGTCGTCACATGGGGAATATTCATAATCCCGGACCGCGCTGCATTATGGTGTGGCAGGGTTGGATGATGTATGAATCTTGTCCCGGTCGACCATTGACTCAAGTCAGCCCCGCACCATATTCGATGTACGGATATGGAAATTATTTCTATCAATCACGTCTTCGTTAGATTGATTAAGCCCCGTGTTCTTTTGAAGCGGGGTTTTTTTGTTTTTTAGGCTAGCTTTCATTGTGTTTGCAATTTATTTTTTTGCTGGGTTAAGCATTTATCGTGTAAACACATTACTTGACAAAAAGAGTGATTTATGATATATCTATATGTCGTCATAAGTGGATTATTCCCTGGACGCCAGCTTTACAAATAAAGAAACTCTACAGTTTAAAAGAAGAACAAAAACGAAAGAGAGGAAATTGAGATGAAAAAAATGTTCTTGTCATGTGTGTTGCTGCTCTGTACCGCTTGTTCGAATTCTAAGACCGTTAAGGTCATGGGTCCGAACAATGAAGTGATCAGCGAGCGTGACCAGGTCACTGGTTGGGGTTCGACAGCGGACACCACCAAAACGTTTACCGGTCGTGAATTTGATCGCTGTATGTATTATATGCAGCAGGGTTCACAGGGTCGTGCGGGGCTGGATGCGAGAAGCGCATACCAGTACTGTTCAACCAACGGCACCAGCATGTCGGGTATGGTTGGTGGTTACTACGGAGCCGGTGCTCGGGGTTACATTCCGGGTGGCGGTCGTGGAAATGTGATGGTGGTTCCGGATTATGCATCCGGAATGCCTACCACACCGACCGATGTCGGCATCGATCCTGCGTCCATTGTAACGCGGGAGCAGTACGATGCGGATCAGAAGCGCATTGGTCAGGCGATTGCCGAAGAGCGTGATCAGCGCCTTCGCTCGGTCAAAAAAAGGCCGAAGTGAACAATGGTGTGAAGAGATGAAATATTTTCTTCACATCACCAATGGTTTTAGTATGAGCTTTAACCACAAGTTCCATTCTTCAACACATCTTCAACACAGGAGAGATTCTCATGAAGCACATGTTCTTTTTGTTTGCGTTGTTGTTGGCGTGCCTAGTCGGTGGACTTGGTTGCCAAAAGCAGTTGTCCGTCAAGAGTGCCTCTCGGCTCGATCTCTCCGATAAGGAGATGGACGAGTGCAAGGCTTCCGGCATTCGTGAGGAACACGAGTGTAAGGAGTACCACGGAGCGAAGGCGAGGAAGACGGCAGAGTTTGACTCTTTGCCGGAAATGGTTGCACCTCCGTCTGCTGTTGCGGCTCCTGCTGTGACTGCAGCTCCTGCGCCCCCTTCATTTTTTTCCGTACCTGCTGCTGCAGCCGTTGCTACGCAGCAGCCTTCGGCGGGGGTTCCGTCGCTCATGACGGCAGCTCTTCAAGGGCCACCGTCTCCGATGACGCCAATGCGTGGCTATGGCGGCTATACTTCGGCACGGATCATGCCGCCGTGCGTTGATGGTCGTGGTGGTGCGATCAATACTGATCGTATGCTCATCATCGATAACGAAAAAGTTCGTAACTTTTTCGTTACGATTGAGCCACTTACGGCCTTCGAACCTTGTTGGAGCGATCGTGTGGATCCAGTTGTGATCCCGATCGGTGGTCGGCTGGTTTCCACGTTCGCAGTTCCTGAAGGTGGTGCGACGACTATGATGGCAACCATTCCTGTTGGTTGTTTGAATGGTTCTCGCGCACCTTCACAGTGTCCGATCGCACCGAGGCTTATCATTAAAGCCTGGCGTGATCTTGGTCCCAGTCTTCCTCCCGAGTATATCGGGAAATGGGACGCGACATCAGCGATCTCAGGGAAGTTGGGGTTCGGGCCGACGGCAACTCGGCTCATCTTGGTGGAGAATGTTTTTCACCACTGACACGTTCTGTTTGCTACAATCTCTTAACCCCCGTACGGATTTTTACATCTGTGCGGGGTTTTTTTATACAGAAAACTCCCCGAATGAATCGGGGAGTCTCCTCCTACTTTTTTTGTTATCATCAAGCATGGGAATGATGACAAAAAAATGGGCTTGATAAACTCTGTGCGTTCACCAGGCCGCGGACACTTTCCTCATATGTGTCCGTAGCCGTATGAACATTGCAACATGGGATTTTTCTCATGTTGCAACAACAGCGTCAAGTAAAAACAGTGGATAACTTATTTTATATTTTTCTCTTCCTGGTCTTCTTCAGTATCCCAGGTAAAATCAGGAACTGGCCAGAGTCCAGAATCGCGAAGTGATTTGTCTGCGAAATCTTCAGCTTCATCTACGCCCATTCCGTCATCTAAAATGAGATGATTGATGAGAGAAGCTCGACATTCTTCTTTTGGTTTGAGAACGCCGTGTTCATCAATGCAGAATGGCTTGAAAGCATCTGGGAGAGAAGTTATTTGCATATGATGCACAGGATGGCTTAATCGATGATTTCTTACAAGAGGAATAGGTTTTTTGGATAATCTGAGGTACATTGTTTTTATTGTTCAATATATTTTTTTGATATTTTTGTGTAGAAAGTATTAAATCAAAAAAAACTATCGTTTGGTTGACCTCGTGGGGTTTATTGGGTACATTCATGCCACATTTTGGAGAGGTGGCTGAGTGGTCGAAAGCACCAGACTCGAAATCTGGCGTAGCCGCAAGGTTACCGAGGGTTCGAATCCCTCCTTCTCCGCCATGTCAAAATCGATCCATTGTGATCGATTTTTGTTTTCTATTTTATTTAATTGATTGCATCTGAATTAAAGATGCGTAAAAAGAAAAGATATTTACGTAATGGGAAATGAAACTACGATTGAAATTGATTACAATATTTTTTTAAACTGTGATATCTTTTTGTTATGGTGAAAGAAACACTTGCTACCGGAGTGGTGCATACAATTCCAGAAGATTTACGAAAGGGATTGATGGCGTCTTCTGCGGTTTCTGCTGCTTGGAATAGTTTGACGCCATTGGCTCGCAATGAATGGATTTGTTGGACTCTTTCTGTAAAAAAAGAAGAGACGCGTAAAGAACATGTTGAGCGAGTGTGTAAACAATTATTAGAAGGAAAACGTCGTCCTTGTTGTTGGCCGGGATGTCCGCACCGTCGACCAAATGCGAAAAAATGGTTTAAATAAGTAGGGTGAGCCTTATTGAAATATTTATTTTTCTGTTTTGTTTTGTTGAATATTAATAAAAACATGCATTGCTTTTTGCATGAATGTTGCTAGACCTGGGTGATGCTTGTCGTAAAATGCAGTGAATCGAGCATCGGTGACATACATGTCAGCAAGACCGCGGTATAACTCAAGATTTGGTTCATAGAAGGTGCGGAGTCCGTTGTAATGTTGGGCGATCATGGTTTGAATTTCCGAACTGGCCGGATCTTTATCCATCAGGGTCGATAGTTTTTTCGTCCATTCGATGCCTTGTTTTCCGATTTCTTGTAGCTGTTCTTTAGACATATTTTTGACGCGTTCGGTGGAGCAACGAAAGGCATCGGTATTTCCCCATCGTTGTTCTGCTTCTTTTTGATACAACTCTTGCTGTTCCGGCGTGAAGCTTTCATATAGTTCTGTGTCTTTCATAGATGTTTGGCGTTCGAGTTTATTAATTGTTCTTTCGATGGTTTTTAGGAGTTCGTGAAGGTGTTTCTTTTTTTGTTCGATAGCTTGTTTGTGATTTTGGAGTGTCGCGATGAGATTGAATTGAGGCATGTGTAAAATACGATGGATTTCTGCTAGAGGGATGTCGAGTTCTTTAAAAAATAAAATTTGTTGTAAATGCAATAATTCGGTTTCACCGTATTTACGATAACCATTTTTGGTGACGGTTGAAGGTTTAAGGAGATCGATTTCATCGTAATAATGCAAAGTACGTACACTGACTTTTGCGATGCTGGCGAGACCGTGAATTGAGTAAAGCATATGAAGGTGAAGGATCACCTGCTATAGCATAAAGGCTGACGTAACGTCATAGTCAAGCTTTTGCTTTGAGCGATTTTCCAATGCTGTAAAAAAACCAAAGAGTATATGCTCCTAGGGTATTTGCAAGGAGATCCCACCATGTATCACTTGGATCGAGATTGACGAGTCCAATTTGACTGATGAAAAGTTCGAAAAGTTCATTGGCAACACCAAGCATGGAAATGAGAGCGAAGATACTGATGAGTTCAAGTAAGATTGATTTTTTTCCGGTCCAGTGATGAAAGAGGTGAATCCAGATGCACGTGGTAAAAAAACCACCGCCGATGAAATGGGTCATGAACATGGTATTTTGACCTTGAATGAGTGGTTGTGGGAGATACCATGAAATCGCGTATAAACAACAGGCGATGATTAGCCAGGTACGTGAAGTCATTTTTTTGAATCCAGATTGATCTGCGATCCATGGGATACCGAAGAGTGTGAAGAGGGAGACGATAAAGGTGAGAATGGTGGGGAGCATAAAGATAATATTAGGAAGATTTTTCTTTCTACGAAACTCGCAATCATCTTTTTTGTTTTTTTTGGATTTGCTCGGACAATCGTAGAAAGAAAAAATCTTCCTCCTATTATCTTAGCTCTTTTTTAGAGGGTAACAATGTTTTGAAATTTGATGTTGTTAGGATGATTAGAACGAAGAAAACTAAGGCGAGATCGTTTTTGAAATATGGAACATCGACGAGGCCGTGGATTAAGATGGCGAGGAGTGGTAAGAGGGAGAGCACTTGATATCCAGTGTTTTGCTTTGATTGTTTTATCCAGGTGAAACAGATGAAAGAATATGCAAAGAGTCCGAGGAGTCCGGTTTCTGACCAGACATTTAAAATTATATTGTGAGGATATTGAAAAATTTCCATCCACTTGGCTGTATGATAGGGAGCAATCACTGTAGGATAGGCACCAAAACCCGCTCCTTGAATAGGTCGATCTGCGAGCATGTTTCCGGTTTCTTTCCAGATAATAAGCCGGACTTTACCAGACCAATCTCCAAAAGAAAGGTTGCGTATGATCGGTATTCGTAAGCTTGGAGTTAAGAGAATAATGAGACTTAAAACAACAATGCTACTGATAGTCCAAGTTCTGGTTTTTTGCTTGATAAGCAGAGTTACTAAAAGACAAGTACCAATTGCTATAAAACCACCAACGCTTTTTGCAAGGATGGTTGCGATGGTGGAAAAAATGAAACCAAGAGAAAAAAAATAAGTTTCGAATTTTGTTTTTTTATTGATATAAAAATGGGAGATGCAAAGTGCCGCAATCGGCGCACAGTATAAAGCAACGGCATTTGGAAAAGGAAAAGGTCCTGTTGCACGACGATGAAGGATATCGGTATTCCAGGGATACGGTATGCCAAGATTGAACGTGAATTGTATGATGCACCAAATAGCGATCCAGATAGAGCTGGCGATGAGGGCGAATAGCGTTTCATTTTTTTCTTCGTTGGAATTGATGCACCCGGACAAGAGAATGACGTACAGAATTGGTTCAAGGACAAAAGCACGCCATAGACCAAAGGCTGCTACATGATTTGTTGCAATACATACAGCTACAATGGTAGCGATGATCCAGAGTCCTACGGGGAGTCTCCAGCCGATGGTTTTAATCCAACCTTGTTTCCAAAGTATTTTTTGTTTAGGAGTTAGTGAAAAAAGAAAAATAGCTCCGAGAATTATTTCAATAAACGTTGTTGGAAATGGGCCAAACTGAAAACGTATTACATATAATGGAATGATGAATGGAAAAAATCGAATTAATTTTGTGAACATTTACGTATTGTCCGCTGTTGGGATACCTTTACGGATTGAAAAAATCGCACGAATGGTATCCTTGGAAATTACTCCAGCAATAAGAATAAGAATGCCGTAGACGATACTACCAATAAGAATTGGGATTATGAGATGATTTTGTTTAAACGGTAAGATAATGAGAGCCATGATTATTGCACATACACTAATTTTTACAGTTTGATTGAGATTAATATGCGTATTTGATGTTTTGAGCGCGATGAAGGTTGTAACGAGGGTGACGCAGGTTTCGGCAAAAACAGTTAGCCAAGCAGCTGCATACATACCGTAAATTGGAATAAAGAGTAAATACCCTGCGCAGGTAACGACAGCGATCATAATGTACCAGCGCAGCATGTACTTTTGTTTATTGAGAGCAACGATGGCGTGAGATGAAACAGTTCCAATAAAAATCATGCCGACGGCCAACATGAGGATTTTAAGGATATCTCCAGAAGCTATGAAATCATTTCCTGCGACAAAGGACATAATACGATCGCCGATTATGACTGTGCCGGCAACCATCGGTGCGGCTAATAAAAACATGGTGGTGAATGAATTTGAAAGTAGTTCTTGAAATTGTTTCGTGTTTTTATTTGCCCATGCATTTGAAATCATCGGTAAAAGAACACCGCAGTACATAAACGGTAGCGTGACGAGTATTTCAAGCACTCGATATGCGGCACTATAAACCCCAACTTCACTGAACGGACGAACATAGGACAAGATGAGTGAGTCTGCTTTGTAATAAAGTAAATTAAAAATAATGGAGATACCTATTGGCCAGGAACGGTGTAGAACTATTTTCCATAATTCCGGATCCCAATTCCATGCGAAAGAAGCGTATTTTTTTGCAATTAGAATGTTTACAAGGAAATTTGCAGTGCTGCCAATGGATACAATGCTTACGATAGCCACCAAACCCCAACCATTGAGCATGGCGCAGATAACGCCTCCAAGTAAGATGAAGCGACCGATGACTTCACCTAAAGCGACGACATGCATTTTAAGATGACGTTGTTGTACACCGATTACGATTTGATTTAATGCAGTGAAAAAGAATGAACCCCAGATTCCAAAAAAAGCTAGTTTTAATTCCCAAGGATAGGGTAAAATTAAACCGAGGAAAGCGGCAGCTGTTAGGAGAAATCCTGCGCTAATAATGCGGAGAGTGTAAATCGCACTGGTTAATTTATTTTCAAAAATTGCGTTGCCTGCTTTTTCGCCAAGCATTTGTACCAAGGTTATGTTTAAACCAAAATCGAGAATGATGGCAAAAATTTGGAAATATGAATTAGCGGTTGAGTACAGTCCGAAGCCGGTGGTACCGAGATATCGTGTCATTAAACTGACGACAATAACACCGATAGCAGTCGAGATAATTTTACCGGCGATTTGGACGCCGGTATTCCAAGCCAGTGCTTTGGTGGTATTCATATGCGTAGTTTCTCAGAAAAGCTTCTTTTTGTCATTGACTTTTCGTAAAAAAAATGCTATATTTCTTGATAGATTGCTCAACAAAGCGATTTAAAAACAAAAAATAATTCAAGAAAGTTCTATGCCACAGCGGGTTCACCGTCAAGCCTTTGTTTTGGATTGGCGAAAAACCGAGAAGAAACAACAAAGCGGGATTCGCTCGTTGATTTGTCTTGTCAAATCGACGTGCGAATCCTTTTTTGTTACATGTAAAGCTTTTTTGATCGTTACTATCCTTAGTTCAGGCGTTTTGAGTTTACCGAATATGGTTTCTGCGGCTACTACTTTGGAAGCAAAGACATCCGGAGCAACAATTCGTTTGGAGGCTGGAGAGAGTAAGAAGATTTTTGTGAGTTTTACCAATGTTGGTACAAAGACATGGACGGCTGGTTTGAATGGAACAGCGGTTTACTTATACGGAAATTCTTCGATATTTGGTCATCCATCTTGGTTAAAAGATGATGTTCCAGCTTTGATCGATCAAGCATCAGTTGGACCCGGAAAGGTGGCTACGGCTTCTTTTTGGATTAAGGCGCCAAGTAAAGCGGGAAAATATCGTGAACGATTTTTATTATCAGCCGGTAAAAATGTTTGGGTTAAAGGTTCTGTTACGCAAATCGATTTTATTGTCGAAAATACTTCTCAGACCACAACAACAAATGATAAGAATGTTGGGACAAGCGTGTCGATTCCGGCAGCGCCACCCGTTACTTTTTCTTCTGATTGGAAAGCTGATTTAGTTGATAAGGGTGGAATTGAATGGCAAACCGAGCCAGGCGGACATGTGATGGTTACTCTTTCATTTAAAAATACCGGTATAAAAACATGGAAACGTGATGGAACATCGTATGTTTCTTTATACACCGGGACCGATAATCGAAAGAGTCCTTTTAAAGATTTTTCTTGGAAAACAGAGGTTCAAGCCGCTCGTTTAAAAGAAATGACGGTTACACCGGGTCAAATAGGACATTTTGTTCTAGAATTGCGCGCGCCTGAAACGCCAGGTTCATACACAGAAACGTTTCAGCTAGCAAGTGAAGATACGGCTTGGATGGGAGGAAACAGTTCAGTTTCTTTGCCATTTCTGGTTTCAACTCCAAACCAATATGTAGCGACGAAAGATGCCGGTTCCGGATTGGCTATACAAGGAACGCCTACATCTGGTCAATATCGAACATTGCTTATGTTGCGTTCAACGCAAGCGCTTCAACTTATGGGTAATGGTCGTCAACAATTGACTTTTGGTTTTAAAAATACAGGTCTTTCGACTTGGAATACATTGTCATTGAAATTTCAAGAAGTGACACCTACTTTGAGTGGTAAGTTAAGTGCCGTTCGTGATGAATCATGGGTTAATAGTGTCGAACCGGTACGTGGGCAACAAGTGACTGCTCCCGGGCAGATCGGATTTGTGCAGTTTAAAATAAAGGCTCCTACCTTGAAAGGAAAGTACACGGCAAGTTTTCGTTTGTATGCCGATGAGCAACCAATTGAAGATGGTTTGATTGATATTCCAATTACAGTGACAGCAGATGGCGCTATTGAACCTGAAGTGAGTTCAAATGCTCAAAATTCTGTACCTGGTTCAGTAAATTCGACTGTGCAACAAGGTAGTGGACCATCGTCGCCAAGTGTCCCGGTTGTGCCATTAGGAGGAGATACCTCTCGTTTACCAAATGAACCGATTATTCGTGTTGGACTATTTCGTACTACGGATGATCAAATGCAGGTGCGTGGAGTAAAAACAGGATTTTCACTTCAGCAAGATGGAACTATTGTTTGTCGTTTTTCTCAGGGCGAGTTGGTGACGGTTAAGTATGATAGGGTTCATATGGTTTATACTGCGAACGGACCACGTTGTACAACTCAATCATCAAAGTATTATGTGACGGTGGTTGATGATGGTATATCTCCACTTGAATTAGCAGATTTTTCTCGTCCGGTTTCGTGGTTACCGGGTGCGAATGATAATACATTCCGTTCGAAGTTGGAGCTTAGATATACGCCGGCAACGGATGGGGTTTGGATTATCAATGAACTTTTGGTTGAATCATATATAAAAGGTTTAGCAGAAACGTCGGATGTGAGTCCGATTGAGTTTCAAAAAGCATTGTTAACCGCGGCACGAACTTATGCGATGTACCATGTTCAACGGGGAACGAAACATGCGGATGAATTTTATACAGTGGATGCCAAATATGATCAGGTGTATCGAGGATATGGTGCTGAAGCGCGTAGTCCAAAAATTGTAGCCGGTGTGGATGCAACACGAGGTCAGATTGTGACTTATCAAGAGAAGCTTGCAATTACACCATATTTTTCACGATCTGATGGTAGAACACGTTCGTGGAGTGAAGTTTGGGGAGGTTCATATGCTTGGCTTATGACAGTTCCGGTTCCTCAGGACAATGGAAAAACTTTGTGGGGGCATGGTGTTGGTATGAGTGCTTCAGGTGCTTTGGGAATGGCAAATGAAGGAAGGAATTATCAAGAAATCTTGAAGCACTTTTATACAGGAATTGATTTGCGTCAGATATATAAATAATCGTATGTCTGAGAAATTTAAAAAACCTGATCATTTGGTTAAAAAACATGAATTCTCTAAAGTCATGTTTTATGATCGTTCTTCCACACCTAACCAACAAGATTCGATCGCCGAAAGACGTGCGCTTGCACAACAGTTTGTGGAAAGCCCAATAAATGTTGAAGATTATCGTCATTTAATGTGGCAGCTGCACGAAGAATATCGACAGTTCGCTGAATCCTGCCATGAGGGAGTAAAACGATTCGAACAAAAACAGAAGAGTCCTGCCGCTTTTACGTATCGTTCGCCGGAAGCAGAATTAGAAATAGAGGCGCAACGTATTGAGCGTGCCAGGCTTCAAGCGGAATATGAGTTGGCACAACAAATTATTTGGAATGGCATGCAGGCGTTAGGAAAAAATCAAAAACCTGATGATGCTTTTTATGAGCAAGTCCATATGAGTTTCATTCAAACAGAAAAACAAGAAAAAGACGCATTTGAAGCGAGTAGACGCACTTCAGCAGATCCATATCTATTAGATCAATGGAAACAGATTGCAAGAAAGAAACAGATTTTGGCTCACTTTGAAAACTTCTTACGGAAGGATCGTTAATTTGTTTCCTGAAAATATCGAGTGGAGTATTCTTTTGATCAAAGATACATTAATATATTTACGGCAACTCTTACATGGCTCTATGGCAGAAAACCCATTTCTTAAAAAGGTATACAGCACTCTTCATACTGAGCCAGACGTTGTGAAAGCTGCTCAGTTTACGGCTCGTAAAAAAGAAGAAGTATTTTCTTCTAAGCCCTCAGCCATT
>JADZEJ010000004.1 GCA_020850575.1 Candidatus Uhrbacteria bacterium | reverse complement strand
TCGCAAGATCAAGATCACGTAAGGCAGCTTGTACGGTTGTTGCATTGGAATTAGTAAATTCATCAAAGACACCTACAAGATATGCACCTGAAGTGAGATTTGAGGTACCTGTTTGATCTAAGCGAATCGCACCAATTGAGAGATAGTTTGAAAGATTGAGAGAAGAACCGGTGGCGTTTACGAAAGTAAGGTTTTGAAGAGAAGTACCTCCTAATACCGTGAAGGTACTGGTAACCGTGGAAGAAGAAGCTAAGAAGCCACCCATGAGTTGCAAGGTTTGAGTAGTGGTTGCTCCACGACCCGTGACAACTGCAAGGGTTTCATTGTTTAGTGACGTAGCGGCTGGACACCCAGTACCATCAGTTAAACAAACTGCTTGACCCATGACGGTCGCAGTGGCAAAGGTGGCAGTGTTTGCAAAAATATTGGTTGAGGTGACAGTAGTTGAATTCAGCCAGGTACCGGTAGCACCTACAAAGGAAAGATTGGTGATATTCCCATTTGTTCCTGAGAGGTTGGTAGCAAAGAAATTTGTACTGGTTGCATTTGTACTTGTTGTGTTTGCAAATACTCCATTCCAGCGAAAAGCAGAAGTACCTAACACATAAAAAGCATCTAAGGTTGGAATGAGATTTGAATTGACTGAACCTAAAACAGAAAGACCTGTGGTGTTGAGATTGGTTGAGGTGACATTGATAGCTGTGGCATTTGCCATGGTTGTATCTTGCAAAGAAGAATTTCCGGTAACCGTGAAATTGTTTTGAACCAAAAGGCTTCCGGTTGAAGTACCACCTGCAAATTGAATGGTGTTTGTTGTACTGTTTCCTCGATTGGTGATTGTTTGAAGGGTTTCTGTTGACGTTGTTGATGAAACAGCTGAAATCGCAAGATCAAGATCACGTAAGGCGGCTTGTACGGTTGTTGCATTGGAATTAGTAAATTCATCAAAGACACCTACAAGATATGCACCTGACGTGAGATTTGAGGTACCGGTTTGATCTAAGCGAATCGCACCAATTGAGAGATAGTTTGAAAGATTGAGAGAAGAACCGGTGGCATTAGTAAAACTTACTTGTTGTAACGTTGAAGTATTTGTTATGTTTAAACCAGCACCGATGAACGTTCCCGTAGCAATATTAAAATTCTGACTGTTATCCAATGCCAATATACTATTTGCCTGTGCCGTGGTGGATGCCGTGAATCCATTAACCGCTTGAGAATTAAGTGCGTATTGATGCGCTCCAAGCAAGACGCGCGGATTTGCTTCTGCATCTGAAGATATTTTTACACCTAAGTATAGTGGCTGATTCCACGTAATGTAACTCGGAAATGGAATACATGCTCCGAGTTGAACAGAAAAATATCCATCGGCATCCGGCAATATTTGAGAACATGTTACTCCATCATGAATTTCTTTCCATAAAACTGGTCCACCGGGGGCGGCTGCTCCCGCAGGAGTTCCAAGAGAAATATCTGTATAAAGAGTAAACTGAATGTTTGTTAGTGCGGTAATAGGAGCAAGTGTATTTGAACGAAGGCGTGACTGATAATTCACGATATTCGGAATGGCGGCTGAAACTTGATTTGCTGAAAATCCAAACGGAATAACTCCACTCAGTAACAGAGAGGAGAGTGTTGCCAAACAGACAACTTTTCGAAAGGATCGAAGCAGGTACATTTTTGTTTTTTATATTTAATATCCAGCCTCTTCATCAACGTAACTATCTTACCTAAAATTTTTTTTCTTTATTTTTAGCCAATTTTCGTTCTTCATAGTATTTCTAAATTGTGGATACCTTGTGTATAAAATAAAACACCTCTTATCGAGGTGTTTTTTGATCTACTTACATTCTACAACTTCCCACTTTTTTTCTTGTTGATTTAGGTAACAGGTTTTCCTGTTTTTTCCTGATACGAGTTCTATCCCCACTACTTGAGAAAATTGACTTCCGCTTGTTGATTGATACCCATTTTTTAATTCAGTTTTTCCTATGTACAGTTCTTGCGTTGAAAGATCTGTTGGTGTGTATATCGGTCTTCCATCTTGAGGTCTGGGTTGACCTCTGCTTTCGCGTTGCATCAAATCAAAAAGTGCATTATACAAACCGGGTTCAAATATGATGTCCATATTATTACCCTCAATCGACTTTCTTAAAGCAATTTTTAATTCTGGATGAGTCATTTTTATTCCTTCGGATGGAATAACATTGGAGAATTGATATATCCCGCCCTGAACTGTTCGAATATGTGTTTTTCCTGCTTGGAGATCAACACCTGTAACACCTTCCGTATTAAACGGAGATTTTAACGTTCCGCGCAGTTGTATCCCTTGTTCTTTTACAACCTTTTTAGGTAACACCGGTTCGAGTAAGCGTCCTCTGGTTTGTCTGTTAGTCCAATAGCTAAGACTGATAGCCGTACAAATAAGCGCAAACGTTACTAAAATCGCATGTGTCGTTTGACGCTTTTTCTTTCTATTTTCACCTTTTTTATGCTCCACTCTCTGACCAAGACGAATAGCATACCCACTTAGAAGTAAAATTATGGCAATTAAACATACTATCAACCACCCGACATACGGAGGGATCCAAGAAATTAATTGGGTAAATACTTTTGGCTCCTGTTTCACTACATACAACAAAGCCTGATCTTGATTTCCTTGTTCATCAATGGCAACCACACGATGCATGCCGGGAGTCAGTTGTTTTTCGATGCCCTGTAACCATTCACCCTTCTCATTTGAGCGAACACTGGTCGTAAAACTAGGTTGTGTGATTTTTTCCATATCAATATACGATAAGTTGGATCAATGAATTTGGCTCTGCTTGACCTTGCAATTCAAATTGCTTGCTTGTAGGTTGATCGATATTGATAATTTTAACAGGCTTTATTCTGCTTGGAGCTAGCGGAGGCTGAATCCTTGTTGGTGCAGAGGTGGACTTGCTTGTAATAGGGGTAACTGCTTTATTCGGTTCTGTTTGAACCGATGGGGTTTCGACCGGACAAGCTGCAATAGTTTCTACACGTTTGCCAAATACCGGAGCCATTTGTAATTCAACATTACCTACCGCCTCAACCCCATTAATACGACTTATCGGGCGGAAATAAAACACCTTTCCAGTTTCTAAACCATCAATCTGAACGGCATGGTAATTTGATTTATCATCTCGTTCCGGTGTTGAAAGTGCGTACCCATAGAGTGGCGCAGGACCACGTTCATTCGCAGAACTTGGTCCGAATACCACACGTGATGAACCCTCACTATTTGAATTCCAACTTACTAAAACAGAATCTTCGTCAACTTGTATGATATTTGCTGTGATTTCATTTACCGCAACAATCACTCCCGTAGAACCACCGCCGCCGCTCACCGGACACGAAACGGAACCACCAGTACCAATACATTGTGACCCATTCCATGAGGTATTCGAGCCGCAAAAAGTTGAACCTGAAGGACATGATCCAGAAGGAACTCCCTCGGTTGGCATACTGTAGACCACACGCTCCATGATATTATTTGACGTATCACGAGAATACACAATAACTGTAGCTGTTTCACCAAAATTAAAGTTTGATTGCGGATCAATCAAAAAATGATATCCGTTTACAATTGAAGAACGAGCAGTTGTATCTCCGACATAATTTCCACCATTAAAATTTAATGAACTTGCAAACGAGATTCGTGTGCCTGAAATTGTTACATTTCCTGCGCCTCCACTGTTTGTATAATACGTTCCATTTACATAAATAACCGTATTTGAAACATCAACACCGGTGCCAAGATCCAAAACATCAAATGCTATCGTACTGGTTACGTTAATCACTTGATTAGCATATGGATTAGTACTGGTAACAAAAGGAGGATCACTATCGGCAGTTGAGAATGTCCAATTATCCGTCGTCATGATATTCCCTACCGTATCCTGACAATTATATGCACTCACCGAAACAGTTTCATTTTGAGCAAAATTCGTTGCCGGATTGATACTGAACTGGATGCCCCAAGGACCAACAAATCCAGAAGGTGTCGCTCCAATAACTGTTACTTCAGGACTTACACTATTATATGTATTCAATCCTGTGGATGGTGATGAAACATTAAACTGACACGTTGATGTTACTACTCCGACACCTGAAGGACCCGATGGATAAGATTTTCGATCTTCGACATTTATAATGATATTTGTTGAAATTGAATTTCCGGTCGATGCACGTATTGGAGTTTCACTGACTACTTGTGGTGCGACCGTATCCGGCTCGGTGGTATAACAAAATATTTTTGGATCCATTGTATTTGGACCATTGCTATCGCCTAACTGATTTTGACTAGGAGAAGCCATGTCTTGATAATTACTCACAGTTACACAATATAACTGAGCGTAATTCCAATTTCGCGTGTCGCTAGGCATACCAGTAGGTGATGGTGGATCAATGGTCACATTACATGTATTTGTTCCCCAAATTCCGGAACAACTATATGCGTCAAAAGTTGTTGGAGTAAAATGAGATGGCGAAAAATTAATTGAACCTGGTGGAGTAGCTGTGTTAACTCCGGTTCCAACGCCACCTGCATTGTAAGCGGTTGAGGTTGAACCGCCCTCACCATCCCGTGTATCAAATAATCTAAATTGATATGTATCGGTAACTGATACATTTGTCGTACCACTCGCGATATTATTTGTTTCAGCAAACGGTTTACGAGTATCAGCCCAAACATGCAATTGAAAATCTTCCGCATCATCTAATAAATCCGTCCCTGATTTAGAAATATTTGACTCGGTGGTCGCACCAATGACTCCGGTCACAATGTCCAAAGTTGTCGTGCCCGTATAGCTGTAATTCGCTGCTGTCGGACGTGTGAAGTTAAAATTTACTGTTCCGAAATTTCCTAAACCAGATGAGTCATTCGCTAATGGATTAAAACCAGAAGATCGAATAATACCAGAACCGAAACGATTTGGATCTATACTTTGAGAAGACCAAGAAGCATAATAACTCCCCGTGGTCAGACTGGTTGATGATACGGTGGTTGTCGCATAATCAATCCATATATTTGCTGCTGTCGTCCCAGGAACTGCCGAAGCGTTTATTTGCATCGTGCCGGTAAAACTTTGACCAACATAATAGTAATTCAAATCCGCTGCATTTCCGGTTCCTCCGTCGCCTGTATTATCAGCCCCGGTAAATGGACTTGCATTTAATTGAAACCATTCATTACCACTAGGCGCAGCTGCTAAAACAGGAATAGCAAAGGTTAACATTCCGAGAATGCTACCAATGCTTAGAAAAATGGAAATTTTTTTCATACGGATACGTTTTGATGGTCTTCTTGGATGAAACTATTCACCGACTAAATCTAGATTTTTTAACATCATAGAAAGATCAACCGAATTTACAACAATATCTTGATTAAGATTGGAACGAATCCCGTTACCAGACGGATCATCGGCATCAAGTTGTGGAATAATGATCGATAGATCGACTGAATTCACCACATTGTCTCCCAGTGTGGAGGTTGTGAAACCACCATTTATATCGCCAGCTAATAATGTTCCTGTACCATAAATACCGATTAAATTCGTCCCATTCGTAAAATTTAATTCGGTGGTAGTACCCGAAATAATATTTACAGCTGAAATCTTTTTTGACAGATGTTGATGTGTTTTTATTGTAACATCATATGTACCAGCTAGCGCATTCACATTGGTCGAAGTCGCATATGTTCCATCATTGCTGGTTGTTGCCATTCCTGAACTCGCAATAACCGTTGGAGAACCAACCGGTCGTAGAGCTAAAAAGAAACCAGCATCATCATTTGTTGAACTTGCGCCTACGCGTAATTCCGGAACAGCCCAACGAACGGAAAGTGACACTCCAGTTGAGGAAAACCACATCGAACCGTGGTCGAAAACATAATTTGTACTACTCGAAATAGAAACTCCATCACCCGGATCACTGATTTCGGCTTTGAATAAAAAATTTGTGGAAGAAGCATCAAATTCCGTTGTACCAGCTCTTTCTTGATTTGTTTCAAAATTAGTACTTGTTGCGGCAAAAACACCCTGAAGGGTGGCGTAAAAAATGATACATCCAATACCGATTAAAAAAGCAAAATAAAAACGCCTCATCTCTACTAGTATACCTCATTTCATGAAAAGAATCATTCTGAATACATCGATGATTGATACTCAAATTCTTGCGCATGTATTGAAGACCCACTCATAACTGAAAGCGAAAAAATAGTTATAGCGATAGCTGCCATTATGGCGACGTGCCAATGAAATACATGAATCAACCAAAAATAGATATTCGGTTCGACACGAGCATGTTGAGCTATTGCGTTGTGTAGATTTTGAAGACGTTGTTCTTCTTCTTTTTTGGTGACCCTTGCCATGATTACGAGTATATCAAATTTTATTTCTTTTTTCTTGGTAGTGCGTATATTCCTTTTTAATAAGCCTGTATCATTCAACAATTAAGTCATTCTTTTCTGTATGTATTACCATGTCCCTAGGATGAAATATGATATACCATTTCTTTTAATGCAAAAAAACACTCGCTTTCACGAGTGTTTTGATTTAGTCCGGCAGTGGGCTACTCTTCCAGGACCGGGTTGGGTCCAAGTACCATCGCTGCTGATGGGCTTAACTGCTGTGTTCGGAATGGGAACAGGTGTTACTCCACCGCTTCAACCACCGGCGACACAATTCCAAACTTGGACTAGTATCGTCGAATGTTGATTCGACCGCTGACTCTCGGTTGTTAGACCGGAGGTCATATGTGCAAGGCATGATTTCACTTGTTTTGTAATTAGCGCACGCATTGTGACACTTAGTATCCATCCAAAAAATATTTTGGAAGGTCGAAGCATCGGACTATTAGTACGGCTCGGCTCAAATCCTTACAGATCTTACACCTACCGCCTATCAACCTCCTCGTCTCGGAGGGTCCTTAACGAAAACTAATCTCAGGAACAGCTTCACGCTTAGATGCTTTCAGCGTTTATCTGCGCCGAACGTAGCTACCCAGCGATGCCCTTGGTAGGACAGCTGGCACACTAGAGGTTCGTGAATCTCGGTCCTCTCGTACTAGAGATTCGCTCCTTCAATTTTCCACGCGCACAGTAGACAGGAGACCGAACTGTCTCACGACGTTCTGAACCCAGCTCGCGTACCGCTTTAATTGGCGAACAGCCAAACCCTTGGGACCTTCTCCAGCCCCAGGATGCGATGGGCCGACATCGCTGTCGGATCAATTAACATCCATATTTTCATATGGTATAGACTATCTCTTCATCTCGCTCTGGATCGTAGCGTGTTCTATCGCATAATCTCAGTTTTTTGTAGCGAGCGTCGGCGTGTTGGCTCGACTTGCGTCGAACCCTCCCCTTTCGGGTCAGTCGTTACAGGGTCATTCTGAAATTTTCAGAAGACTTCCCGCGGTATTGCCGGGCAATCTGTTGTTTTCCACGAGATTGCTGACGGTTTCACCGTTATAAGCCGTAATTTTTGCCCTTCAATATTTTGTTCAGTGGTAACTCTGAACACATTGAAGGATTTGGTCTCAGATCACTCTGAGAGCACCCCGATCTCTTTTTCTCCGCGAGAGAAGAAAGAAGTTAAGGTGCCAAACCTGGTCGTCGATGTGGACTCTTGGACCAGATCAGCCTGTTATCCCCGGAGTAGCTTTTATCCGTTGAGCTTCCGCCGTCCGATATCGTACGGTCGGATCACTATGTCCTGCTTTCGCATCTGCTCGACTTGTTGGTCTTGCAGTTAAGCTGGCTTGTCCCATTGCGGAACCAGTGCGATTTCCATCCGCACCTAGCCAACCTTTGTGAACGCCTCCGTTACCTTTTAGGAGGCAACCGCCCCAGTTAAACTACCCACCAGATACTGTCTCCCCATCCCGTTCAGGGACAGAGATTAAGAATCATGTCAGCGTAAGAGTGGTATCTCACTGTTGTCCGAAGACTCCCACCTATGCTGAACATACGAAGCCATGACCCAATATCAAGTTATAGTAAAGCTTCACGGGGTCTTTTCGTCTGACTGCGCGTACAGGGCATCTTCACCCCACTTGCAATTTCGCCGAGTACCAAGTTAAGACAGTCGCTCTCTCGTTATGCCATTCGTGCGGGTCGGAACTCACCCGACAAGGAATTTCGCTACCTTAGGACGATTATAGTTATCGCCGGCGTTCATCAGCGCTTGGCTTCAAGGCTGCCCCCCGAAGGGATGACCTCTCCGCTTGACGTTCTGACACTGGCCAGGCATCACTTCCTATACATCACCTTGCGGTTTAGCAGGAAGCTGTGTTTTTGGTAAACAGTCGGAAAGCGTCTTTTGTTGTAGCCCATATTGCTATGGGCAGGCCTTATCCCGAAGTTACGGCCGTTGTATTGCCGAGTTCCTAAACTTGGTTTCTCTCGTACACCTGAGCACACTTACGCCCACCCACCTGTGTCGGTTTACGGTACGGTTACTATACGGTTAGCTCTAGAAGTTTTTCTTGGTGCCCCATTCTCTTCTCTTGCTCGCCTTGCGGCAAACTCACGCTCACGACGAGGCTTATGCTCTACGGATTTACCTGTAGAACACCCCTTCGCGCCCGAAGTCTCATTCCAGGAGACTCAGAAGATGCAAGAACACGTCACTCCATCGAAACCATACAGTAGTGCAGGAATATTAACCTGCTGTCCATCGGTTACGCCTTTCGGCCTGGCCTTAGGACCGACTAACCCAGGGACGATTCGCGTTGCCCTGGAAACCTTGGGTTTACGGTGGACGGGATTTTCACCCGTCTTTTTGCTACTTATGCCAACATTCTCACTTCGCAACGCTCCACGATGACTCACGTCTTTCGCTTCGGCGCAGATGCGAATGCTCCTTTACCGATATACTCTACATAAATGCAGAATCATATCTCGCGACTTCGGTATTGTACTTGAGCCCCGGTAAGTTTTCGGCGCAGGTCGACTGGACCAGTGAGCTATTACGCTTTCTTTAAAGGATGGCTGCTTCTAAGCCAACCTCCTGGTTGTTCAAGTCGACCGACCACCTTTTACACTTAGTACAAATTTAGGGACCTTAGTCTGCGATCAGGGCTGTTTCCCTCTTGTCCAGTGGAGCTTAGCCCCCACGGACTGACTGCCGGGATGATCATACGGTATTCGGAGTTTGGTTGGAACGCGTTGGATTGCTCCCCGAGTCCCATTCAGTGCTCTACCCCCGTATGATTATGTACCGACGCTAGCCCAAAAGCTATTTCAAGGAGAACCAGCTATCACCCAGCTCGATTGGAATTTCACCGCTATCCACAACTCATCCCCGAGTGTTGCACGGCTCGTGGGTTCGGACCTCCAGCCCCCTTTCGAGGGCCTTCATCCTGGTCATGGATAGATCGCAGGGTTTCGGGTCTGGTCTGTGCTACTAAAACGCCCTATTCAGGCTCGCTTTCACTACGGCTCCGTTCCCGCAGGAACTTAACCAAGCAACACAGAACCAACTCGTTGGCTCATTCTTCAATAGGAACGCTGTCACGGTCTTACGACCGCTCCAACTCCATGTAAGCATACGATTTCAGATACTATTTCATCGCCCTCCCGGGCTGCTTTTCAGCTTTCCATCACTGTACTTGTTCACTATCGGTCAGAAGGAGTATTTAGCCTTGCCACATCGTCGTGGCTGCTTCCGACGAGATTTCTCGAGTCTCGTCGTACTTTGGTTCAGGAACATGGACGGGAGATCTATATTTCGACTATGGGACTATCACCCTCTTTGGTTCTTCTTTCCAGAAGACTCGTCTATATAACCTCACATCATCCACCAGGTTCTTAGGGACCTGACGTTCCGACCTCAACGTGAGAATGGCGACGGCCTAAGCCCATTACCAAGATTCGCGGTTAAACTTACGTCAAACTCGATACCTTGGTTAACCATTTCTCATTTAGGCTGCTCCGCTTTCGCTCGCCGCTACTTACGGAATGCTGCAGACATCTTCTCGCCGATTGACTATTGCTAATCAATGACGAGAAGAAGTCTGCTAATTTTTTTTTCTTTTCCACTGGATACTGAGATGTTTCACTTCTCCAGGTTCCCGCTCTCACCCCTATGTGTTCAGGATGAGGCACATGAGCTTCACTCATGTGGGTTTCCCCATTCAGACATTCCCGGATCAAAGGTTGCTTGCCACCTCCCCGAGACTTTTCGCAGGCTGCCACGTCTTTCTTCGGCTCCTTCATGCCAAGCCATCCATCGTATGCCCTTACGTGCTTCGACCATCCAAAATAACAAGTCTCCTTGTCAATTGAATGGCGATTCTAGGTGTACACAATTGCTTACGCAGTATTATTACTTATTACCTACGTTCATGCCTTGCACGTATGACGTCCTGTCAAATGGATGATGTATTCGATATCCAACGTGCTCGGTTGGTATCAGTATGGAATACGTCCAAATTTCATTCATTCATCGTGCATGTTAACTTGTCGAAGTTCGGTTCATTCAATCCCGTGCTATCAATACGGATCGGAAGAGATGAACACTGGTAGCAGACTAAATATCGTTCTTCAGTACTTAGTACTTTGTACTTAGTTTGAAGCGGACTTAGACGGTGGACAGTGTTAATCTCAACTGTTTGAAAAAAGAAGGAGTGAGATATCATGACTGAGACAGAAAACCGCTTGGCAACGAGCCAAGCGGTTTTCACCCACTAAAAGGGAGATTAACGCTGTTTGGCCGCTGTGGCGGAAAATGGTTCAGTCGCTGTGATCTCTCCAGTGGTTCATCAAATTTGTATCGATGAACATGGGGTTCAAAAGTGCGAGTATCATAGATCACTCTTAGGAGGCTGTCAAGAGCTACTGTTTGCAGATTGTTTTTCTTGAAATTCATTCGATTCATGTAGGCTCCTTTTGCTTCTATAAGAATCTGTTTTTTTATTAGGATGCATATTTATTTTTTGGAATCATCTACTATAGTTAGATGCCTACGTATTCGCTCTAAGTGAGAAATCGATTCATGAACTCGTACATATCTGTATGTTGAAATATGATCATTTTTCTACCAAAATAGCAACTTAAGCTACGATTTAACATAACGATACGACGGATATTTCTCTACAATCTTCAACTACTTGGTTTTACATTCTCAGTATTTTTTTGATTCCCAATTTCTCTTGTTTGCAGGAAAAAGGGAAACACGATACATGTGTAAGATATGCAACGGATTGTGATTCGAGCGATTGGTAAAGTTCCGCAGGGCTGGCAGCGCCAAGGGGTGGCAGAATACCTTGAGCGTTTAACTCCATTTTCCGCGATTAATGTAATTGAATTACCCGAAGGACACGATGGTACAGCGAAGCCGGATTTGGTTCGCACTCAACAAACTGAAGCGATTTCATTACTCAAAAGTATTCCGGAAGATTCGTTTGTTATCGCAGTGGATGAAACAGGTACGACTTTTTCATCTACATCTTTCGCGGATCACTTAGCTGAATGGAGTACCGGTGGAAAAACACTTGTTTTTATCCTTGGTGGTTCTTGGGGATTGGACGAACGCGTTCGAGCAAGGGCAAACTTCATTCTCTCTTTTGGAAAGTTGACGTTCCCACATGCATTAGCGCGCATTATCCTGCTCGAACAATTGTATCGAGCAGCGATGATACAGAGCGGGAAAACCTATCATAAATAAGGTACACTTGGGGTATGACTCCCCCATCTCCTCAAGAACGAATCGCTGTAGCTTGGAAAAAATTTCAAACACGGATTCAGCTTATTCGTTCAAAAGCAATGCGTATATTGCAGTCTTCAGAAGATGCTGAACGTGAGGCGAAAATTCGTGATATGAAAAAGCGTCTTTCTTAGTATGCCTATAAAATCCTCACAAGATGCGCATACGAAGCTCATCCGCGCATGGAAACAATTTTGTACACGTCTTGCACTTATTCGAAAGCGGACAGAGGAACAAGCTCAACGATTACAGTCCAAATAATTTCTCCTTATGAATCTTCAACAATTTGGTGAGACAAAAAAACCGGAAGCGCATCTTGAGAATCTTGAGATGCGCACTCAAAAACCGGAGGATGCCGCTAAAGAAACTCTGCGTTTAGCCGACCGAATGTTAACGGATGAAAAATCTCGTTTGGAAGTATTGAAAAGGTCACTCGATGAGAAGGCTCCGGAACGAGCACAAATCAAAATTCTTGAAGATGAAGTTGATGCAGCTTGGGAAGATTTGTCGGACGAAGTGAAAGCAGCTGTAGCTGAAAAACCCGCACAAGTTGCGGTCACTGAAGAAGAATTAGATTGGAGCTTGCCTGAAGAAAAAATGTCACCTAACCATACTGAATCCGTATCTCATTTTTCTGTTGAAGGAAAAACGGAAGAAGAGATCATTGATATTTTAAATACTTCTTTGGAACAAGCGTTTAAGGGAGACCCGATGAGTTCTGAAAAACTTTCACTTCTTTTACGACATCCATCTTCTGCTGAACTTGCGGAAAAATTTATCATTGATGAGTGCCAGAGTCGTATTTTTTCTTCTTTAGATGCTCACACATTTGATCTCGCTTCATTTCAACGAGTGCTTGATATTGCCTCACATTCAACAGAAGCGATGGCGATTTGTCGCGGTGCGATTACTGAAAGTATCGGTCCTAAAATGACAGAACGAATTATGCGTGAACCAGGATACATGCAGTCATTACAAGGACTTCAAGAATCACTTTCAAAACCTTTACGTGAAGATGGACCCGATATGTGCTCACGACGTGATTTTAAAAACTTAATCGCAATTAAAGAAACTGTTGGTGATTATGCTATCGAACTGGCTCATGCGATAGATTTCAAACAAAGCTCTTCTGAAACTGAAGCTTCTCTTTCGTACAATATGTCTAAAGGCGTGATTGATGTTGAGCGCATTGGCTGGGATGAAAAAACGGGAGAGTTGATTACAAAAATTTCCATGTCACTCGCATATCTTCAAAAAGAAAAAGCTTCTTCCTCAGAAGAACAAGCAAAACATGGCGATGCATCAAGCGCTGAACTTTCTGGCATGATCGCACGCAATATCGTGCGCGAAGTAGCCGAGGATGAAAATGGTCAACCTAAAGTAACCACATTTGTTGAACATAGTATTTTTAAACTGCCAGATGGAATCAAAGATTCAGGTATCGCGGCCGAAACTACACGGCGCTCACTAGAGATCTATGGTTCGGACAAGCTGAATTTAGACGAAATTCGTTTACATGCGAACATTGATGTCGGTGGATACGCTTGGGCTTCCTATGGTTATGGTTGGGATCATGAAGGAAATGCATCGAAACGTTTGGCTACACTCGCTGAAAAAGGAGAAGAAATCGTTGTTGGTGGTCGTGAAGTTTTTGAGTACAGCGAGCTAACCGCACAAGATAAAAAAGAATTAAGCCGTATGGAAATTGCTGGAATTATTGATGGTTGTGGCACAACTTTAGACTCCATTTCAAAATCTGTTGCTCGTCGAGGCGGAACATTTCCTGCAGATTTATATCAAACTTTTTCGGATTTAATTGAAGCGCAAAGACAAAATCCAGATGTAACACCCCAAGATTTGGCTATTATGGGAACTTCTTTACCCAAAATATACCAAACCGTTTCAGGCGAATACTATTTAGAAGATGAATGGTCGGCAGCTCAACAAGCCGGGGAAGTTGCAGCGAATGGTTTTAAAAAACCAGCACATTTTGGAAAACTCGCATTACTCGGTTCAAACTGGTATGGTAAAATTGAACTCTCTCAGGATGGTTCTCAAGAAGGTAAAAACCTGAAGATGTTGCAAAAAACCCTAGAAAGGCGTACATAAATACTATTATATTACGGAGATACATATGCATCCTTCAGAAAAACGTTCTTTCGTTCTCCCCGAAGACAAGAAACCTCGTCCAGCAATGGAAGGTCGTAGTACCGGACAAGATGGTCAATCTAGTGATTCCATTTTTCATGAAATCGGCATGGGAACCACTGAAGAAATCGAAACCGAAGATCTTTCCAGCCTGCTTGAGTTCACTAAGCAAGGCAAAACCTAAAAACTGTGTTTAACAAATACGCCCCGCTTCAGATTGACGCGGGGCGTTTTCTTAGTCTGCCGTGAGTTCCGGTATGATCTCAGTGGCTTTGTAACGAAGCTCGATGGTAGCTTGAATATTTGATTCCGTTGGGTTTACGTTGATGAGTGTGGTGTTGTATTTCGTTTGAGCACGCTTTATAAAATCTGCCGTCGGTGAAACCAAGCCGCTAGTGCCGATGGTGAGAATCACGTCTGCTTCGATGCTGCAAAGATTTAGAGCGTGGAAACTACTGAAGTCAAGCGCTTCACCGAACCAAATAACTCCTGGACCCGTAATTTCGTTGCAGACTTTACATCGTGGAAGCGTCGGGTACGCTAGTTCGCAAGCACGGTGCTCAAATTTGCATTTCCGACAGCGATTTTTCCAAAGCGAACCATGTAGCAAGACCGTGTCTGTTTGACCGGCACGTTCATGCAATTCATCGACATTCTGTGTCAGGAGCGATATCCCTCCACGACGCTTAGACCAGCTTGCGAGCGCTAGATGAGCTACGTTCGGCTGAGCCTTGGAAACAAGAGTTCGGCGTTCTCCATACCAATCCCAAACCAAGCGTGGATTTTTTTTGAAACCCTCCGGCGATGCGAGGTCTTCGGCACGATGTCCACGCCAATATCCGCCTTCTCCACGAAATGTCGGAATCCCACTTTCTGTAGAGATTCCTGCCCCGGTAATGACCATGACTTTTTTTGCCGCTTGCAGTATTGACCTACTCTTTTGGAGATCTGACATGGATTTCTCTGATTAAAACGTGGTTTTTGTGAAGGGACAACGTGTGTTTTTGACATAAAATCGGTATTTTGTCAAGACTTTTGACTTATATTTTGAGATTTCAGACAACAAAATACCCGTCTTCAACAGACGGGCGAGTAATCAGTGTACTTAACATCATTTGCCGGAATTTGTTCGGAGAGGAGGGCGTGAGCCATCAATGAGTCCGATGTTGATTTGTAAGTCAGGCAAATGTCGAAACCGGCATTTTGGATCTGCTGCTTGTACCCCCGATACACGAATCGCAAATAACGGAGATTTGAACGCTGCCCATCTTCGGAAAACTGAATGCGATCGAGGGTTTTTTCGTTCTGTTTTTTGGGAGAAAAAACTGAACGCAGACTGGAGCGTCGTTTGTCCGTAAAGTTCGATAGACGCTCCTGAGTCGAGGCTTCTCCTTGAAGGGTGAAGCGGCCACGCTCATCGGCACCAACTAGGGTCATCTGTGAGAAATAGATGCGATTCCGTTTTGGTCCACCATACATTTCGTAGATCAAAATAAGGGTGCCTTCCATACCGGCTTCGATCGTACATTCCTGGAGATGCCCAAGAAAAATACACAAAGGGATTTGTTGAAAAGGTACGATTTTTGCCATTTTTCCTCTTTTTACAATCTTTCCGCTTCAATCGTTTTTTCATTTTCTCGTTTATTCGTCAAGACCGTTTTTTCCATTTGCCGAAGTTCCTCGATTCCGTTAAATTAGTTCTGTCATTTATCATGGGCGAGTGGTGGAACTGGTAGACACGCCGGCCTTAGAAGCCGGTGGCGCAAGCCGTGAGAGTTCGAGTCTCTCCCCGCCCACCAAAATGATAGTTTGTTGTTTTACATACCTTTCGCAACATTTTAAGATTTTTTATACTTTTATTATGCTTTTATCTTGAGATTTGTATGAGATTCATTCGAAAAAAGACTCCCTTCACAATATCAAGTTACGTGGTCGAATACGTTATTTTGCGATAGAAAATACTATTAACTGTCTCGTAGAAAATGCAACTGATACTGAAAATATAGTTCGTTTTGCTTTGCCGGTAAATTCAAATCCAAAACAAATTACTGATTTTATTTATCGCTTGATGCCTGAATTAGAGATTACGACTTCTCTCTGTAATGTTCCAAATCCTGTATTATCCAAACTTAAGGTCAATGATCTCAGTCGGTACAAAATATAAAGGATCATTTTCTGAATAGATAGATTACTTAAGATTTTTTGTGCTAAAATTAGCTTAATATGCATCCTTCTTTTTCTTCTGTTTTACGTATTTTGGTTGTTGTTGGTTTTGTTGCGAGCTCATTGCTACCAGTTTCTCATCCAGTTCAGGCTCAACAATTTGATTCTTTAATAAAAGGAAAAGATCCTACGGTTTATTTTTTTTCAAACAATGGGAAAAGATATTCATTTCCAAATTTATCCGTGTATCAATCATGGTATCCAACGGGAGCAACAATTACACAAATCACGGATCAACAACTTTCAAACATGCCACTTGGCGGAAATATTACCTATAAACCAGGCATGGCTTTAGTTAAAATCACCACTAATCCAAAAGTGTATGCGGTTTCAAAAGGTGGTGTACTTCGTTGGATTGCGAGTGAAGAATTAGCTCGTGCATTATATGGTTCTGACTGGAATAAAAAAGTTTTTGATGTAGCCGATGTGTTATTTGTGAACTACACCATCGGGACACCAATCACACAAGCTAAAGATTACGATAAAAACCTAGAGGCCGGATCCGTGATTACGCCTGGTGACTCTGTTCCTGGAATGCCTTCTTCCATACCTGTTGGCGTGATTCCCATCGTGTCGCCAGAACCAAAAACCGGTTATGCAGAAGTCGATATTTCACTTAGTGCTTCACAAGCTACATTAAACCAAACTGTGTCTATCAGTTCTCGCGTAAGTATGTATACTTCGCTTATTCACAAGATTGAAATCTTTCGTGAAACTTCAAACCAACCGATAGCAACCTGTTTGAATACCACCGAATGCGGTACTCAGTACTTTGTTCAGCAATCTCCGCTAAAAGAAAAATTCTATGCTGTTGCTACGAATGCAGAAGGCGAGCGTTTTGAATCTCCTCTTCATGTAATTCTTACCGTGGCTGCTGTTTCGAATAATTTACAAACCACGATTAGCCCACAGATCTTAAGTGTTGGCTCACGTGCAAGTTTCAGTGGAATCATTACTAATAATCAGGTCGTTGAAAGTCATAAAATTTTTGCTCATATTCCTGGAGGGGCAGAACCTATTTTGTGGAAAGATTGCAAAACTGAAAAAACTTGTGCCAGTTCGACTCCTTTCTATCGGACAACGAGCTTATATTCTCAAGTCGTTAGTGAAGGTCAAACCTATATTTCACCGGAAACTTTGGTACAAGTTATTGGTGGTGAAGCGCCAAAACCAGGACTTCGCATCATTGATCGACCTGCAAAAAATCAAGTCACATTCCAAATTACCGCACCTTACGGAGAAGACATCTTTATTACGTCATTAAGTGAAAGAATTTCAGATGAAGATTCAGTCATTGCTTTGTGCGATTCCGTGTGTACCGTCACAGTGCAAATTCAAGTTCCAACGGAGATCACTGCGTACACTTCGGTTGGTGGAAAAATTGAACGCTCTGATACTTTTGAAGTGAAGCCTGAATAAAGTACATTCACGCAAACAAAAAATATCCCGGTACAATTCGAAGGTCGGGATATTTTTTTTGTTCACTATCTTTTTAATTACGCACGTTCTACGTACTCGGCAGTGTCGGTGTTCACGATCACGTCTTCACCTTCACTAATGAAAATTGGGACATGAATAATGAAGCCGCCATCGGTCTTTGCTTCCTTTGTCACATTCCCGCTGGCGGTATCACCTTTGACAGCTGGCATGGTTTCGATCACTTTGAATGTCATTTTACGTGGAAGCTGGAGTGCTATCGGTTTACCTTCATGAGTTGAGATCATGAGCTCTAGCCCTTCTTTTAAGAATTTCGCTTGATCGGATACATCATCATCAGACATCGTTACTTGTTCATATGTATCACGATCCATGAATGTATATCCCGTTGCATCGTGATATAGATACTGCATGTTTCGATATTCCACTTCGACAACATCGATCGATTCAGACATTTTAATGGTTTTTTCGAGTGTCTTACCTGTTTTTGCGTTTTTTACACGACAGCGAACAAAGGCCGCTCCTTTGCCCGGATTCACATGCTGAAATTCAGTGACGACCCAGAGTTCGCCATTTTCGCGAAGAACGATGCCTTTTTTAATATCTGATGGAGTTGCCATAGGTTTTGTATTGGCGGATTTTGCATCAATTACGAGTTTTCGTCAATCAGAATAACAAAAAACTCGAAGCCTAAGGAAGCTCCGAGGAACAGAAACGAGCAGTTTTTTGCCCAATATGGTTTCCCAGGGGAACATCCGTATGATGTGCACCCATGCTGAATCTTGACGTACGTCGATTGATCTTCGTTTGGAGCAACCACACAATGACCTTCAAGATATTTGTGCAGTTTTCTCATGAGTTGGAACAACTCACGTATATTGCCACAGATCGCTTCCGGATGAGGAGGTGACGCAAATATTTCTTCGGTCAAAACGGTCTGTCCGTAAGATACAAGCCATACTCTGTAGATGCCAGCTTCAAGCGGTAGAGTTTGGGTAAACAGTTCGTAAACACCCTTTCCCAGTTTTTCGTGAATCTCCGTCGTAAGTACCGCCCGATGATCGATGAGTTCCAACTTTCCTTCCAAAAAAATGTGCGGTTTAGCCATGATGTTCACCTTTTCCTATTTTAAAACCGTTCATCAAATCGTTCACGTGCACTTGCAGGTAAGACCTCATTAATTGAGGCGGCACCTGATAATAACATTACAAGACGATCCACGCCGAAGGCAATTCCTACCGCTTTCTTCAATCCTGAAAGAGCCGATAGGTAACGCTCGTCGATTGGCCAAGTATTCTTTCCGAGAGTTTTGCGTATTTTTTTCTCTTCTTCAAACCGTATACGTTGCTCCGTTTCATCACTTAGCTCAGCAAATCCGTTCGCAATCTCAAGTTCATCAATATACAGTTCAACACGGTCAGCCCAACGGGTATCTTCGCTTGAGAGACGCGCTAGCGATGCCATGGATTTAGGGTACCGACATAAAAATGTTGGTTGTTCACGTCCTATTTTTGGTTCAATCTCTGACAAAAAAATCTTAAAAAATAAATCATCCCATGAGTCGTCAAGAGCGACGCTTTGATTACGCGCAAGACAAATTCTTGCCATTGCCTGACGATCCTCAAGTAGCGGTGCCAGATCAATCTCCGCGTAGTCTTTCCATGCCTGTTCTACCGTGAGACGACGAAACGGTGTATTAAAACGTGAATTCCCAAGTTTCTTTGCGACAAATGCAATCATTCTTTCCGTATCATCCATGATATCCGTGAGTTTTGCTTCGGAACGGTACCATTCTAACATGAGAAATTCTGGATCATGCGTGCCGTCAAAGGGTTCGTTATTCCGAAAACATGGTCCCAGATCGTATAATTTATCAACACCCGCAGAGAGTATGCGCTTACACATGTACTCAGGAGATGTGATGAGCGCTGCCGGATGTGACTTGCCATTCGGTTCAATAACCTTGGTCCAGAATGGCTCCAAATATGGTTCTTGTCCCGGTTTTCCAACTAAACGTGGCGTATGGACTTCAAGAAAATCTTGTTCGTCAAAAAATTGTCGGATATATTTCACAACTTGGGAACGCAAACGGAGATGAGATACGTTCATACAATAACAGTAAGAAGAAATATCAATCACGTCAAAATTAAACATCCCCAGACTTTTATATCATGGGGATGTTTGGTTTTACTTCACCACAAATGGGAGAAGGCTCATGAAACGAGCGCGCTTGATAGCTAATGCTAGCTTACGCTGATGCCAGGTGCAAGCACCAGAGCGCTTATTTGGCACGATTTTCCCAAAAGATGAGATGTAGCGCTGGAGCGTGCGCGTATCTTTGTAATTTAATTCTCGAATATTTGCTTGGCAAAACATGCAAGAACGCTCAATCTGTTTTTTTTGTGACATAACCGGTTATTTTAAAAAGGAATGTCTTCGATGCGAATCTCTTGATCACCAATACCTCGATCAATTGAGGCATTGGTAGATGACATTGTGTCTAAACCAATAGATGATGCGGTTGATGTTGGGACGTAGTTTGGACCTGAGCCGGATCCCTGACGATCGAGAATGATCACATTTTCGGCTACAATTTCAGTTCTTTGTTTTTTTGATCCATCCTGCGCTTCCCATTCACGGGTTTGTAGGCGACCATCAACGTAGACTTTACGACCTTTCGCCAGATACTGACTACAGATCTCCGCTAAACGACCCCAGGTCACAACCGGATGATATTCGGTTCGTTCTTGTTTTTGACCCTGAGGATTATTCCACTGGGTGGAAGTAGCGACTGAAAAGTTACAAACTGTTTGTCCGGTAGTCGTAGTGCGCATTTCCGGATCTCGTGTGAGATTTCCGATAATTTGTGCACGATTCAAGCTCATCATAATTTTTGAGGTCCGATCCGCAATCGAAAAGTGAATTAAGTATTCTCTTGAAGAGCTGCGTCAATTTTTTTATCAATCTCTTCATCTGAAATTGTCAATTTGTCTTCTTCGTCGGATTTGGTTCCATCTTCGAGGACAGCTACTCCGGATTTCAGATCATCATTTGCCGCATCACTCTTTTCGCGACGACGTGCGTCACGAGCTTCTTTTGCCGCTTCAACATTCACTTCAGTGAATTGAACAAGATCAAACTTTTCAGAAACAGCTTCATCGGCGCGTAATGTAAGATGTCGTAAGACTACCGGCGTAATGCGAAGCGTCATATCAATTTTAGAAATTGCAGGACGTTCGCAAGAAAAATAAACCAAAACATAATGACCATGTCGTACTTTTTTAATCGGGTAAGCTAAACGAAACTTACCTAGGCGATTTACGGATTCAATCGTGGCACCATTCTTTTCGAGAATGGTCTTGACTGTAGTTTCCGCTGCTCCAACATCCTCATCCGTGAGGGTAGCCGGAATGATGTACAACAACTCGTAGCGTTGCATCTAATAGGTCAGATGAGCCCTATTTCGGGCCTCCCGAAACTGATTTCGATTAAAATTACAGCTCAGGAACGGACATCTGGATTAGGAATAAGTGGGTGGACAGTACCGTGAAATTTGTTTTGCGTCAATATGTAAAAACCCCCCAAAGCTCGATGAGCTCCAGGGGGTATATCAGCAATTCTAGGATCACCCGACGGGTGACGGCGTGGTCGACACTCGACCGTTTCCTCCCCCTCCTTCAAACAAAAGGAACGGAAGGTTTTTCAGCAGTTGAGGCAGATCTCCCAGATGCGCATCAAACAGTTTCAACAAATCCGGATTATCCGATTTTGCTTGCATGCGCAACTGAGGCTCTTCAGAACGACGGACACCATCTATCAGCTCCAGGATATCCTTCCCCAGTTCGTACTTGCTACTGAAGAAGGCGTTCAAGGTGCCGAGATGTTTGAGCAACAAACGCGGCCTGACCAACATCATTGCATCTCGATTGAACTGTTGAATTGGTTCCAACAGAACATCGAAAGGCGAACTGATGCCTGAATTATTCGGACTGAACGGCATGGTTCTGGTCTTTGGGATATGCTCCTCCGTAAGAGTGAGATATCCGTTTTGACCAGTTTTAATATCGTCTTCACCATGCACATTCATTCCATTCGGAAATGCTGGAATTCGCATAGCAATTTCCGACAATTCAGTAATGCGTGCGTTCAAACTTTCGCACTCCTCATTCGCCGCATTCAACTGCGCTTGAAGCACGGAAACCGCTTGGTCGACAGCGACCGTAACTCGAGAATCGAGCTCAGCGTCACGGGCTACCAGGTCTTGCTCTTGCTTCAGGATTTCTGTGGTCAGAATCTTCAGCTCGGCTTCGCGTGAAAGATTCCGTTCCTCGAGCGCAAGAGCTTCTGACCGTTTGATTCCGGCTTCGATCAGTGTTTCATTCGAAAGGGCTTCAGCAGTCGCCCTCGATAGAGGGATACCCAGATGTATCTCCATCTGGTTCAACCTATTTTGATAGACATCGTAAGCTGCATTGGATTCACGCATCATGTCACCGTAATCGGTACGTGCAGCTTGCAGATCACGTTGTCTATAGGCGGCGGTCGCCTGCAACCAGTGAAAGGTAATTTTTTCTTCAGCAGTCTCAAGACCGCTGACTACCTTTTGTCGCAGAACTCCCTGATTTTCGCTGTTCGCCTCTTCAGTCCGTTCAAGTTCTTGCAACCGCAATTTCTTGGTTTTTGTACCACGCAAGAGCGCAGCATGAGTTTCGTATGCAAGACGGAGATCATCGGCATCTTTTTTGATACCAACGAATTCTTTGAGACGCTCCGTCTCTTTAGCCCGTTCTTGCATCTCTGCATCGTGCTCTTGTTTGAGCTTGAGAAGTGCCTGAGCATGCTCAGCCTCACTCCTCTTCAAGCTGTCACTGTAACGACCTGCGGCTGTCATGAGATCACTTTCGTGCGTCTGCATGATCATATTGATCTGACTGCGTGTGGTTTTTGCCTCATCAAGCGCTTTTGTAAGCTCACTCTTGATAGTGCTCGCACCACGACACACGGCGTCGAGAACATCTGCGAATGATTTATCCGCCCAAAGGCTTGATGTTCCGCCCAAATGATCCACCGCGGTCAAGAGCCGCTTCAAACGCAAACTTGCATTTGCAGTGAAGGCCTTGAACAGGTTGATGCGAGCATCACTTCCCGACACATCGATAGACTCAAGTCGAACACCCAAGTCCTTTGCCAAAATATCCTTCAAAAAAGTCAGCAGCTCGGTATTCTCCGTTTCTGCCAATTTCTTTCCGTCTTGCGCTTCTCTTTGCCAGGTTTGAACCTTAGCCAAGTCGCATTCACGGGAGGACAATTTTTGACGGAGCTCGCTCAGCTCTTTTTTCCAATCAACTTGTTTTTGGCGTTGCGACCACATGATTGCGCAGATGATGGCAAGACCACCCAAGCCAGTAAAGATCGCAATCTCGATCCCATGCGCTTCTCCGTAGGACAGCGGACGTGTGAGATATGTGATCTTTTCGATCGGGGTCTGCGGCTTCCATCCGGTGACTGCGAGTTTGGCGAGCAAACATGCTTGATCGCAGGAATCCTGTTGCGTTTGCGGCACCACGGGTGCAGGAGCGGGAACGGTAGAACTATCAGATCCGTACCTGGGTGCAATACCCATGGCACTCAACTGTTCATTCAAGCAATCCGCTTTTCCTCTGCAACGCAACATCTTGGCAGATATTGCGAGACGTTGGTCAAAGGACAACATCTTTTGACCACTGATCTCAAAACGCGTCCCGGGAAGCACATACAAATAACGTCGTTCCGCACTGCAGTTTTGCCAGGCGGCATCACTTTCGTGCTTGGCTTCATTCGGCGACCAGTAACCACCCTTTGCCGTCCGGCAAAGCGGAATGGTGACTGACTTATTGTCTTCGCGGAAGGACTCCATGTCTGTCCCGAGCTTTTCGAAAAGCTTTGGACTATACACATTTGCCCCATCCCGCAGGCGATAGTAGCTAGATCCCTTATTGGGTCCGATAACCGGGAAGTAATCGATTCCCTCCTGAGGATCCTGGTCACTTGCCCTTGCCAACGACGGACAGAAGATTATTACCAACGTGACAATGATCGAGTACAGCAGAAAAAAGGGTTTACGGGACATGGGGTGTCCTCTCCTTGGAAATAAAGACGCTTTAAACAACTTTGCTGACGATGTTTGTACTTACTTTTTCATTTTGAAAAGGACATGGGGAGGCGTTCTCCTCCACTAAATCCCTTTATTTGGGATATGCCAATACACCATTTTCTTGCCTCAACGTCAAGTGACAAGAGACAAAAATGTCGCTACCCTAAGGTCATGCAACATTTTTTAGTATTTGGGAACCATCCTCGGCTCAGTTTGGCGGAGCTTCGTTCACTTAAAGAACATCTCCCACCACCTATCATATGTGGAAATGCCGCGATTGTTCAAGATAATGACTGGGATGGTACGGTTTTACTGAATCGCTTGGGCGGCACCGTAAAGCTTGGTGATATTATCGGAAGCCTTCCTTTAGCTGAACTTCAACCCGAAGTTTTAGTTACATTGATCACATCATTTTTACCACATCGATCTTTTGATTTTGGCATCAGCTTGTACGGTGGTGGACATGGAGCTAAGAATTTTTTTCAAAAATTCCCCATTAAACTAAAAAAAGCATTCAAGACTGCGGGACATTCAACGCGTTGGGTAAGTGGCGAACAGGGAAAGGGGCTTTCCCCTGCCGCCGTCGCAAAACTTAAGCTCACAACAGAAGGTCTGGATATTTGTTTACTCGTTGCCGGAAAAACTGTTTTTATCGGTAGAACAACGGATGTCCAAGATGCGGATGCTTGGAGTTTACGTGATTATGGTCGTCCTGCTCGTGATGATCGCAATGGAATGTTGCCGCCAAAGTTAGCACGTATGATGGTGAATTTCGCGCGTGTTCCAAAAGATGGGAATTTGCTTGATCCTTTTTGTGGTGGTGGAACGGTGGCGATGGAGGCAGGATTAGCAACGTCCGCTCAGCATCTTATTTCGAGTGATATTGCTGAAAAACAGGTAGCTGACACAAAACGTAATTTACTATGGTTGTTAAAACAACACATTTTACGTCCTGATGATACGGAACGTTTCCAGACTTTTACGAGTGATGCACGCATTATCTCCCGATATTTAGGAGGAAAATTAATCGATGCCGTGGTCACAGAAGGCTATCTCGGTCCTCCTTTGCGTGGTCATGAAAAAATTGAACAACTAGAAAAGACGGTATCCTTAATTGAAGAAATATGGGTCGATTGCCTCAATGAATTTGCTAAAATTTTGAAACCTCGTGGTCGAATTGTCGGAGTTTGGCCAGCTTATAAGACAAGGATGGGTATGGCGCGGGTTGACTTAACTCCGCGTTTGTCTGAACTTGGATTTCGTCTGATTGAGCCTCTAGAAGATTGGGAGTCTGAACATGGTCCACTTTTATATATGCGTCCGGAGCAGCACGTTGCACGTCGTATCGTTATCTTAGAACGACTTTCCGCTACTTAATATCTCGTTTTACATTATGCGATGTGTCAATACATCCATATTAAATTGTACAGTTCATTCTTGACAAGATATTAGTTTTCGTCTAACCTGACTGATTCGGCTGCGTTTTACCCCGTACCGATCGCATGATTACGTTATGTAATTATGTAGTTCGCTCTTTTACAAAACTATCCAATATCCAACAACCTACTTTTTGACAACGAGGGTATCGTGACTGAAAAGACTTCGACAAAGACAAACATTGTAGAACTTGATGTCCGTCATCCTATCCAGCTGCATCAAGGAGACCTCTTTGATACAAACAGCTACCCCGGATCTGTTTTTATGCTCGTGTCCGGCAGTATCGGTATTCGTGTTCCGATCAATACGCTCGCCGGTTTCGACATGAAACAAGTCGCCGTATTGAACGTACCGGGTTCAGACATTTTTGGCGATCAGAGAACGTATACCGAGCTCTTGAATCCTGAGACTCCGATCACAAACGTCACATCAGATTTCGAATACGTTGCCCTCGAGGAAAGCTCGATACGAATCATTCCTTTGACTCGTTTCAAGCAAATTCTCAGTAAACATGAGGATCCTCGCGGGATGGTGGTCGCTCTCAAAATTCTGGAAACAAAAATGCGCCAGATTTTTCGTCTCATGGAGCTGACACGCGGATCCTTTCAAGCAGCTGCCGATTCGAGACAAAGAGAACTCGAGGCTTACGCTCAAAACCAACGCACTGGAGCATATGCTGCTGATGCGGCTCGTTGTGAAGAGCGCATGCGATATTCAGAACTTGAAAAGAGGGCAGAGAACGAACGTACCGTAGCCACACAACTTACTACGAGTATGTTCTCGGCAATGCTTCGTGAGCTCAATCGATTGTGGTCAGTCGAGACTTCGTATAAAAAGCTACAACGAAACTACAGAAATGTCTGCGCTGACTACATTGAAGCGACCGGAGCTTTTCATGAAATGATCGAGGGGCAACACAGAGACGCAAACAATTTCGTCGACATGCTCAATGAGTTCCAGCGGGCGCAGAATCTCCCAGAACTCACACATGAAGATATCTTTGGTGTTTTGAGTGGTCGCGGAATTCATCCGCAGGAACGATTTACTCCGGAAGAAAAACCGAAGTCTCGCGCCAAATCATCGACATCTCTTGGGTCAGACCGAGGGAAATTTATGTCCAGTGGTCATCGGGATGCAGTGACGAAACGTGAAGGTTCAGGACGTCCCCCACTTCTTGATGATGAAGAGGTTCCTCCTAAGACCTTGATCGCCGGAGCTGTTATTTCTCAAACCAATGAAGAACAGTTGGTGGATGAATATGGAGAACGTGTTCGAGATACCTTGGTGGGTATTGCCCCACCCTCTGAGGTCGATGAACATCTGCTGCCTCCTGAGATGCGTAAGAGTTATCCAGGAAATTCAGCAATTACTCCTTTGCCGCCGATTACAAAACGGCGCTAATACGCAAACACCCCCGAAAAAATTGTGACGGGGGTGTTTTTTGTTTGAAGCGTTTACGGATATATCTGATTACCGTTTTCATCGTAAAGTAAGATCGCCTGCACTGGGCATGCTTGAGCGGCAAGCATGATCGTGTCATCATCTGCACTTTTTGGATCTACAAGATACGCTTTATTTTCATCATCGAGTTGGAAGACTCCAGGAGCAACGGTGACACATGGTCCAGCACCTATACAAATATCACGATCAATGACTATTTTAGTAAGTTTCATATTCTAAATAAAGTTGATCTTCGATTGTGGGAATTCTGCTGTCAACATTTCTTTTAAGCCTTCAATCCATGTATCTGAACAACCGCAACCACCTCCACAGAATCCTCCTAACTTGAGGACAATTTCATCTTCAGTGGCAGACACAAATTCTACTGTTTTATCTTGCATGGCAAAAATAGGTTTAAGGCCGTCCAAGAGTGATTCCACTTTTTGTTGCATATTAGGATTAATGAGCTCCTCCAAAATATTTGTCAGTGTAAAAACGAATCAAATTTTCGACTTCAGGGATACAGGAAGGATCACCTGTTCCGACCTTGGTTTTCGCTTGAACTTTTTCAAGCGTTAATGCGCCATCGAGTACGGCTTCTTCAATATCATGATCCGTGACTTTAAGAACTTTATCAATGAGACGACCTTGTTCTATTTCAAGTTTATCATTCATTCCATTACGGCGATACCAATCATTTATCGCAGCACGGAGCGCTTTATCTCCGAGCACGGAACAATGTACTTTACGCGCAGGAAGACCACCGAGGCGCAACATAATATCCTGTGGGCGTAATTTTCGAGCTTGCTCTAATGTCATTCCACCGTTTTCGGTGACCATGACGCTCATTATCGATGTTGAAGCGATAGCAGAGCCGCAGCCAAATGTTTTCCATTTAAGATCCGTTATCCGATTGGTTGCTTTATCGACTTTTATCCAAATTTTCATCGCATCACCACAAGCCGGAGAACCGACCATTCCCATGGCGGCATCTCCATACTCTTCTTCATTCTCCATGAAGTTCTTTGGATGAAAAAAATGTTCTTTTACTTCATCCGTGTAAAACCAGCCTTTATCTTTACTGTTAGCAACAACATCACCATGACGTGCTTCATTTGTTGCAGTCGTAATCGGTGTTTGATCTGACATATATTTTATTTTACAAAGTATTTCATATCTAAATTAACGGGGCTCATATGACGAAGTTTTTGTACGACATTTGGCATAACAGAAATGAGTGCGTCTATATCTTCATCAGTCGTGTGTTTTCCAAGTGTGAAACGTAAAGAGCCGTGAGCTGCTTCATATGAAAGTCCGGTCGCAAGAATGACATGAGAAGGATCAAGCGACGCAGACGCACAAGCAGAACCTGTTGAGACATAGATGCCTTCAGCGTCCAAATAAAGTACCGCCGCTTCGCCTTCGATATCAAGAAAAGAAATATTCACATTGTTCGGGAGACGTTCCGTCGGATGTCCGTTCAAACGTGTTTTTGGTATTTTGAGCAAGCCTTCAATCAATCTTTGACGTAGTTCGATAAGACGCGCATTCTCTTGTTCTCTTTCTTGTTGAGCTAAAGCTAGAGCGGTTGATAAGCCAATTATTCCAGGAGTATTTTCGGTTCCAGAACGTAGATTTCTTTCTTGACCACCACCTATCATCATGGGCTCAATACGAGTGCCACGACGAATGTACAAAAGACCAATTCCTTTCGGGCCATATATTTTTGAACCATTGATCGTCATTAAATCGACGTGCAATTTCTCGACGTCCAAATCAAGAACACCAGCAGCTTGGCAAGCATCAGTATGAAAATATGGGAAATTTGTCGCCTGTTGTTTTTTCCAATTGAGCAAGCTGCGCCCTATGTCTGCAATGGGTTGAATGGTTCCAATTTCATTGTTTGCAAACATAATTGAAATCAAAATAGTATCAGGGCGAAGCGCTGTCTCAATATCTTTTACCGATACTAACCCTTCACGATCAACCGGAAGAATAGTTAATTCAATTTCACCACGTTTTTGCAGTAAGAGCAGTGGCTCAAGTACGGCATGATGTTCGATTGAACTTGTAATTACATGCTTACCTCTTCCACTATGCGCACGAATGGTTCCGATTAAAGCAAGATTATCTGATTCAGTGCCTCCAGAAGTAAAAATAATTTCTTCTTCGCGTGAATTCAAAATAGCGGCTATTTTTTTTCGAGCTTCAGTGACTGCGACTTTTGCTTTCAATCCCACTGCATGAAAGGAAGAAGGATTTCCAAAATTTTCGGAAAAGAAAGGCAGCATTGTTTGCAATACTCTTTGATCGAGATAGGTGGTGGAAGCGTGATCAAAATAACGTTCTTTCATACTACTTTGTGAGCATATCTGCGAGACTTAAATTACGAAGTGTTTTGGTAAGAGAATCCTGAACTTTTGACCAGATGTGTTTTGAAGCGCAAACCTGTTCGCGCGGGCAATACATATTCGACTGGCAATCAACAAGATTGAGTGGTCCGCTTACGGCGATGAGCATTGCTTCGATTGAAATATCCTTAGGATCGTGAGCTAACACATATCCTCCTCCTGGTCCTTGTTTACCTCGTATTAGCCCGGCTTGTTTTAAACTTGCGGCAATTTCTTCCATGTATGCAAGCGAGATACCTGTTTTTTCTGCGATAGTTTGAAGAGATAAACGAGCCCCAGATGCTTGAGCTATCTCTTCTAAAAGAAGAAGTGCTCCGTGTTCTCGCGCTTGGATATGGAAAAATCCTGACATATACCTGGTTAATAACCAGGAAATTATTCTACTTTCACCTTTTTGTCAACAAAAAAACCGCCTACACAGAAGCTGGCGGCGGATTTGTCGAAATTTCATTTTTGCGCTGATCGAATTGCTCGCAACAGCGCCACAGTTCGTTTGTCAAAATTTTGTTTTCTTCCGAATCCAACATGTCTGACAGAACGATATGTACTTCTTCCGCTTGGCTGCGAAAAGGGCCACATTTTCCTTCAAACAGAGCTTGAATCAGTTCGGTGCGTGCGGTTTTATTTTGCCACACGAGCCGAAGCGCTTTGTTATACCGATACGGTGCCCAATCTGGCCAACACGTCACTCTGCTTGCGGCCAATTTACAATCGACGGAGATCAAGCCTCGAAGAGCAGTTTCTTTCCAAGAGATCGGTATGTCGATCCCGAACATACACCGATCAGATAGGATATCGATCCAAAAATTCGTATGATCAGCGTCTTGCTCTTCCCAGCTCAAAAGTACTTCGAGAGCCAGACGGCCGAGAGCGCTACTCTTATCCTCGCACAGGAGATGACGCACATTGCGTCTAAACCAGTCGCACACATCGTCATAGTAGAGAGAATCGCCAATATGACGCAGTGTGTTCAGTTCAGCCCGAGTCACCATCCATTCCGTAGCATACTGAAATGAACGACGACCACGTACATTCAACAAGTCTTCACAAATAGAACCTAGGAGCTCGACACGAAATTTCGTATCAAGCTGTGCCTGTCGAATGAACTTATTTTCAGGCAATTCATATCTTCCAGCCGTGATCTGTTCTCCACGGCCTGATTCACAAACCGTACAAAACTCGGTCCAAATCTTTGCCATGGTTTTCCTTTCTCACGAAAAGAGCTATTTTTTGAATATCACTTTTTTGTACGAATGTCAATCTCCTATTCACTCAGTTTTGCATAGGTTACACTGTGGTCATGTCTCTTCATTTTTTACCTGTTCGTTTCGCTTCGTTCTTCTTTTTGTGCGCCCTTTTGGGTGCTGGTTGTTCTAAGAGTCAAACTTTACATATCGCCGAACCATTTCGTGCTTTTCCTTCACAAACACTGGTTACGGATCGGAATGGATTTGGTACTCTACCCGTTTTTTCATACTCGAATACAAACACCCATGTAACTATTGAAGCACCACTTCCTACTTTGCCTGATGCCGTAAGCGTTCTTCGTTTACGAGGAGGATTACCCAATGAAACTGAATGGCGCAATATCACAGGAACAATCAAACTTCCCGGAACACTGCTTGGCGATATTCCGAAACCAAAATCGCTTATAGCTTCTTGGACTGACCCGCAAGGAATACTTTGGAATTACGATGCTCTTGAATCAAAACTTGATTTTACTACTCCTATTGCACCAACAAGTTTAACGCTGCAAACAATTCCAGCTTCAGAAGATATCATTCGTATCGCAACCAGTTTTTTTCAGACTCGCGCACTCCCAATCGTAGACATGCGTGATGCTCTACTCAACCCGGATTGGAATTCTTGGTGGAAACATGAACAAGATACCAATCATTGTATGGACCAAGAAACGGTGAGGCAGATCCGCGAACAGGCGAAACAACCACTTCACTTTCTTGGATTTCCTGTTACGTCTGAACGTGTCATGAATGTGTGTGGTTCGATTGAATTTCCAACACTTCAACGGATCACAAGTGCCGCAACAAAAGATGGTTTAGATGTGATGGATGAACATGGGAATCCCGTCATTTCAGCAGACCTCCTTGTTGATCTTTCTCATTCACGTGTTATTTCTGGCAGCATCAAGCGTTTGGGTGATGTCGATCGATCAGATTATGCCACCATTGATAGCAAAACATTGGAGCAAGCTTTCATAAACGGAGGATTGATACCATCAACTTATGAGGTACGACTTACTCATTTTCAACAAGTCTATTTAAAGTACGGCGTTTATCTTATCCCAGCAATTCTTGGTACGGGTTTTGAAAAACGAGAACATGCGGAAGTGCCATTCTCGACTCTTGTTCCGTTAACTCGTCCGTAACAATTCACGAAAAATTGAAGATTCTGTATTGCTTGACAATTATGACTTTTTGATTTAATTTCTGGGCTGTTTTTTTGTTCTTTCACCATTCAATCCAGGATTTCATGAAGATATCTCCACTTTTGTTGTTGGTTTACTCGTGTACATCATTGTGTTTTCTGATTCCGCTTATTGCGGCTTGTCAGGCCTTTGTTGATCCGATGTATCATCGGTATCAATGGATTTTCGGCATTTACATTTTTTGCATGACGCTTTTGTTGACACGAGTTATCGAGTGCTTTAGCTCTTCCACGCAAACCAAAAAATGATTTAGGTTGATTTCTCAAGACCGATTTTTTGAAGAATTCTCGGTAAAAAACCTGTCTGAATTCTTACAACGCTCATACATTTCTTATTATGAGCGTTTTTTGTTTGGTTTTATTTGATCGACCACACACCATTTATATAACTTGTGGTATTTTTTATATCCGCTACATAATCTGATGAAATACCCTGACCGATGAGTTGAAAATGAGATTTTGGATAGACCTGATTCAACCAATGGAAGAGTGTAACAAATTGGCGACCGCTATCGGTATGCGTATCTTTCGCCTTTATCATGGCTTGCTCGTCTTTCTTTTCTAGCCACATCTTTGTTTGAATATCATTTTTTACAGCGGCTTCTTTTGAAAGATAGTGACTCATGTCAGCCGACACAATAAACAAGGTTCTTCCATCATCTAACTTGGTGAGCGCTCGAGATACTTGAAACAAAGTCTCTATATCGCTTTTGCCTTGGATTGAGATCGGTACGATTGTCGCTTTCGGGAAACTCTTTTTTACAAATGGCATCAAGGCACCGATTCCATGTTCTCTCTCATACATCGTCCCATTCTCAACATTCGCGATGTGATTCTTTACGAGAGATTCGATAGCGGCTGCATCGATTTCAACCAATCCATCCGGTGTTTGATACTTCCTTTCATGCGTTGAAACTTTTCCTCGACCCGCAAAAAAATGATCCGGTGAAAGAATTACCAAACGAGTCGCATCCGGACGGTTTTTAGCGAGTGATACAAAAAATTGTGCCAGTAAATCCGTTGCCAGAACATGATGATTTACTGTCGCAGCTATCACTTTTCCTTGGATTGGAATTGTGGTAATTGGTTTTGAAAAGACGCGATAAAATTCTTGCTTATCAAGAAAAATAGATGCATTAATAGGAGTAAATTCAGAAATAATATCCGTTTGTTCCACTCCTGCTCTAGTCGATGTGAAAGGTGCATGAAATTGTGATCCAGACCTGTATTTTTCTGTCTGAGGCTGATTGATACGAGATGATATTTTTAAACGGTACGCCATACCAAAAACGGCGACACTCATCAGAGTCGCCGTTACTGATATTTTATATACAAACTTTTTCATTACTTAATTTCGATTATTGTGGAACTTGTTACGGTACTTACTGACGGAGACTTATAGCTTTGCAAAATGGCCGGCTCAGCTTGGTAGGTTCCTCTAGCCGTGACACGTGCGCGATAGACAATAGGTCGTAGCGGAATACCATTTTGCGGATTACATACCGTAAAGGTTATGGCATTTTTGTCCACATCTTGCGGGTACCAGGCACCAACTTCTTTACTTTCTTCATAACTCAAGGAAATCATTGGAGCTAAACCAGCCGGAACATGGTCACGTAAGAGATAACATCCACTTGGCGCAGAAGCTGTAAAACTTGGCTGTAAAGTGATTATGACAGCATCTCCTTCTTTCAAGCTATTGGTGACTACTTTTTCATCGGTAGTTGAAAAGGTACGTGTGAGTCCAATATCTTTATTTGAAGTAGTCACAGGAGAAGCAACAAGACGGGTAAAGACAGCAACTGCCGGTCCATCGACCGAGACGATACGGAAATTTTTTGCTTCATCAGCTGTTAAAGTGATGCTTTCGGCACGACCATTCAGCAATTTTACCTCGATGTCGCCTGAACCGAGCGTATAGGTAAGCTTCACGTCTCGACCCAAAGCGGCAGGTACGACTGTTTGGAGATACGCGATGCGATCAAGATCGGTAAATGCATCATCCGCCCAATTCTCTTGAAGCCAAGCGTCTAAACTAATAGTTTGTGGCAGATTCAACTTAGCGGCGATTACTGCCATTTCGGCAGTGGCTTCAATTTGTTCGCGTTTGTCTTCGCTGATGCGAATGAATGATTTTCCATCCTGTTCTTCCATACGGGCAAAGAATAGAGCGAGCATAGAACTGGCGGTTTGCTGATCGCCGATTGCGATTGCTGCACGAGCGAGAGCCAATTGCTCACGCCAGTTTAATTCTTTTTGTTCTGCTAAGGCGTGTAGTTCTGGAAGAACGGCTTCACCCAGCGCAGCGAGACCTGAGATAGCGTGGATTTGTTGTTCGCGAGCTATATTAGGGCGCTTCAATACTTCGTAGAAGTACCTGCTGAGAGCGGCACGATCAAATTGATCAGGTGCGATCGCGGCGAGTTTGGCAGAGAGCTCTATATCATCGGAAGCATATGGAAGAATTGCAATACCGCCTGAAAGTTTTTGATACTTACCCACGGATTGGATGTCGCCTGCTTCTTTTGCTGCAAATTGTTCTTTCAAGAGGGTGCGCGCGATATTGGCAGCGACTTGAGATTCAACACGTCCTGACTCGCTATAAGCGAGAGTCTCAACTCGATCAAAATATTGAGCACGTGTCTTTGGTAAAATCTGGAGATCGATCTCACGAGATTCTCCGATATCCGGTAGAGTCATCGCTGGCGCTAATTCGGTCTGTACTGCTTCAGTTTTTACAAAACGACTTGGAACGACTTCGACTTCTTTTTCAATAGCATCCTCACCTTTAGAGGTTTTCACGCGAAAAGTCACCGTATGTTTCCCTTGAACCAAATGATCAATAGCAATATATGCAGGAATGCCTACAGCTCCATCGAAGTCCTGCTTTAAACCAAGGGAAGGCGCATCAATCTCATACTGAACCTTGTCGCCCTGTTTGAGACTAGAACCATAGGAACGTAATTTGAGAACTGGCTTGTCGGCTTGCAAAATGACTTCCGGGATAACTACTTCGACAAAAACTTGCTTTGTCACTGGAAGAGAAACTTGTGAGCTCCCTGCTTTGATATCCTCGCTTAAGACCACGCCGGTTGCACGCCAGCTCGTCAGACTGTCTGGTAGGTCGAGTTCGACCATGCCTTCACCATTTTCATTTAAGGTAACCGATTTTACCGCTGCGGTGTCTTTAAAATTGCGGCGAACTACATCATCTCCTCCACTGCTTCCTCCCATTTCTGCACCACCGGAGCGCATTAATTCGTCTACATTCGCCATGTGAGATTCGGTGCGAGCAATAATACTATCATTAACCCAAGTATAGAGATCATCAAGCGGCTTTTCTTCACCAGAGGTAAAGGCGGCGGCGAATACGGCTTCATCGACAAAAGTTACATTCACTCGAGCATTCTTTGCTGGATTTCCTTGCTTATCGGTTGCTGTTATACGTACTTCGGCTTTGGCTCCAGGTGCATACGATATTGCATTTGGCTCAAGCTTCAATTTTAATGCGCGTTCATTTGTGTCGAAGATGGTACTTGTTTGACGTTCTATAAAGCCTCCGTTCATAAAGACAATGCCATGCACACTCACATTTGGAATATCTTGTTCCGTATATGTTACGTGATAGACTGCGGAATTTGTTACTTGCACATCCTTAATACCACGGCTTGATTTTATAAATAGCATGTTTTGCGTATCGGAATCCGGAAGACGTGAAGTACCGCGGAGCAATTCAAAGCTTGCTTGATCACCAATTTTGTATCCGGTTTGATTTTGTTGATTATTAATGGCATCTAATCGGAAATCGGAATCGTTTGGATAGCCATTATAGTAGCCATCGCGTGCGAGGTAGGTTGTTTGGTGTTGCTCTAAGCCATTTTCATCTTTTGCTGTGAAGTGAGCAAGATATGAAGCATTGTCAGACATTGGGACATTGATTATCGCTTTGCCTGAGCTATCTGTTGTTATATCAATTGGAGCGATGTCTCGGAACTTTTGTTCATACTTGTACATCGGTATGACTTTCTTCTCGATAAAATCATAAGTTGTTCCGTTTTCGCGTTTTTCCCAAGTAGTTTCAACAATACGACCTGTGACTTTCAAGCCACGTACTGGTTCAGCGAGAACATCGGTCGATCCTTGTTCGCGTTCGGCCTTAACTAAATCGATCGTACGTGCTGTTAAAGTCACGGTTGCTACATTGTCTATATTTTTAACATCTGTCTCGAGGTGAACGCGTGAACGCCACACATCAATCGATGCTGTGCCTGAAATTTCTGCATTTTCTGCATCTTCCGGACGAACGGTGATACTGAGATCTCCGGTTTCTGGGCAATAGCTATTCCGTAAGCTGTCGTTACATACACTAAGCTTAGATGGAACGCTAAATGAGGCATTTCCATCGGCATCAGTTGTGACTTTAACTCTGTTTGAATCGGCAGCTCCACTGGTAGCGATCGTTAATGCTAAGTTTGAAACTGGTGTTCCATCAAAAAAGAGAGCGCGAATATTTGCTTTAACCATTTCACCATTGATAACAGCCTTATGCTCCGGAGTCACTTCGATAAAATATGCTGGCTTGATGAAATCACGAATTTCGATTGAACGAGAACGGATTTGTATACCGTCACGCTTTAATACCAGTTGGTAGTAGCCAGGTTGTAAACGATTCCATTCCATTTTTCCATGAAATACGCCTTGCTCATCGGTTTCGAGATGCGTCGTGCGATACGCTTTGGCTTCGCCGGTGACGAACCAATCGGTAAAACCATTACGTTGCAGTTCTACGGTCAAATTTTCGACAGGTTTTTTGGAGTCGCGATCGATGGCTTTACCGAAGACATCCAAACTATCGGTTGGGTGATAAAGCGGACGGTCCGGCATCATGTAGGATATGGTTCGGTCATCTTTAACGTTCCAATGATCCCATGAATAAAAAACTCCTCCCTTGAGGCGCACGAGGCCAGTGTCAGCTCCATTTCCAATTTGGATTACGATTGTGCCTGGATTGGTGGTTGAAGCTATTTCGGAAGCTGTTGGGATACGAGCTATCCCTTTGGCATCGGTGGATGCATTGTGCATGTTGTCTGTAACTTGGACATTTTGAAGTGGCTGGTTCGTTTCAGTATTCATAGCCCAAACAATGGTGGTGTCTTTATCTGAAGCAACATAGGCGGCGACCTTGGTGACCTGAAGGAAGAACCAGGAAGCATCCGAACCTTTTGGTTCTACTTTTACGACATACAAACCTGGCTGAACAGATGGCAATTTGAGGAAGGTGCGATAATACTGACGCTCAATGGTTGGTTTAAGTTGAAAAGACTGTGTTTTAGCGGCAGCTGCAAAGACATCACCACGCCGACGAGTCACATCTGCAAAGAGAGGGATTTCGCTATCCTTTTTCATCAAATTCTTTGCTTCTTCAAGACTTACGACGAAACCGGTTGCCGTAATTTCTGGTGCTGGATTATTTTCATCAGCCCAAATTGGAAGCAAGACTTCTTTATTTGGTGCGACCGTCATGAATGGCTCTTCCAAGTTCAAAAACCATTTATTTGCATTATTACCATCAAGAGGAGCGGTTTCAAAACGAAGCACCTCATCTTGTTCAAGGCTATGATCACTCCCCTTTATCGCAAGACCTTTTTTTAAGGTTGCAATATATAATTGACCCGGTGTAAGTGGTTTTGATGGAACGAAGATGAGACTGCGACCACGTTGTTCAAAACGACCGTCGACTGGAGGCTTAATGGTGAATTTTGACTTTGGATCTTCCCAGCCATTCATGGACATCACAAATTCGATGCCGGTGTTTACTGGAACATAAGAAGCATCACGATCCGGGACAGACGATAAAACGCGAAAAATATTCTTTGTTTGGATAGTCCAAGTAAAATCACGTGCCTGGATTTCGCCATCAGCTTTTTTGACGGCTGCATCAACGGCTACGGTATAGACCTTACCGGCCTGCAAAGCCTGGACAGGGCGTATGCGGAATTGACCATCGGAGATATTATCGACGGAAACTTCAACTGAGGTTGTATCGGCGCCCAATGCCGGTACGATGCGCACATGATTTTGAATATCCTGAGTAGACAGCGGGAGCGAAGACTTTATGAGAAAAGTCGTTCTTGGATCCACGCCCGATGAATCTTGAGTTTCGGATGTAAAAGAAAATGCGTCGGCTGCGCTGACTTCTGGAATGACAAGACGCGCAATTGTCGCCGCAGATTTTTGGGTCACTGGGAACATGCTCGGTTTTTTTCCACTATCTTGAATAAAAACAGCAACAAATATGACCGCAAGAACGGTAACTGCGCCTCCAACCCAGGCGAGCCATGGGGATGCTATACGCATAACCGGTTTTGTTTCTGACGGAGTTTGTTTTTCAGTGACTGCTTGTGGAGCTTGTTTTTGTTTCTTGGCGAGTTGCATAAGAATGCCGCGTTGAGTTCGAGAAACACTTATTTCAAGTTTGGTGTCGTTTACAGATGCTTCGCGGTTAAGAGCGTCTGCTGTTTGTTCAAACGGAAACATGACGCCGTCATGACATTGTTCTTTATTCTTGAGATGTTGCTCAAGAAGTTTTGCTTGTTCTTCTACTTTCAGATGTTTGTCGTTCATACGGGATATTGCTTAAGATATGCTTGGCGAAGACGGCCAACAGCGCGATAGACTAAGACGCTGGCATGATTAGCGGAGACTTGGAGCTGCTCGGCAATTTCGGAAATTTCGCATCCACCAAAAAAACGAAGATCGATCACATGTTGATCGCGCTCTGGTAATTCTTTGAGTACGTCTTGCATACGTTCACTGTCAAAACTGACGGATGCACTCCAGGCCGGGTCATCTTCTGACGGTGGATCCCACTCGTCCGTATCGAGCAGTGCATCGTGCCGAGTTGAGGCTTTACGGTAGTGATCAATCAAGGCATTGGAGGCAACCTGGTACAGCCATGCACCTAATGAGACATTTCGGTATTCAAGCTTAGCCGCCTGCTCAAGCAATTTGACGAAGGTTTGGGAGACTATGTCTTCGGCTAGTTCTTTTTGGCTGCAGCGTTTCAAGAGAAACGCGTACAGTTTATTGGCATAGAGGTCATAGACCTCGCCAATGACCTCCGGGTCATTCTTTAAACGGATAAAGAGATTTTTGTCGCCGTCCATGTGGGTAACGAAATTGGGTATCGAATTATGACAGAATCATACCCGAAACTAATGAGTACAAGCAACGTTCAAATATTTTCATTTATAGTGCTAGCATTTCGTTTTTTTTATCGAACGGCAGTTTGTGATTATTTCAAATTATTCATCTTCTTATGAATGAAGAGTCGATCGTTTACTGGTTCTTCTGGTAAGAATTCAATTATAAAACCCCGGGATGACCGTCTGGTCGACCGCCCGAAGGCGGACATTTGGAAAGTCGGTTCCCGAGGTTCAGACTATGTTACAGGGAGAAAAATTACATGTCACGCAAGATGTTCAATATGTTCAGCAAGTTCAAGTTGTTTTCGTGAAAAACCGCGTAAAGGATCAGGGCGAAAACGAACGACTACATTTTTATAATGGATCAGAAAACCTGGCGTGATGCTTTTTCCAGATATTTTTTGCGCAGATCGATTCACGAAATTGAGCGCTTGATAAAAATCTTCAAACTGAAAAGTTTTTTCAAGATAATTACCAATGTTCCATCCCGGAAGATTTTTCAATGTATTTTCGTATTCTTGTTTTGTCAGTCTTGTTGAGAAAAATATTGTACTCGTAAAGACCTTCGCATATGAGTAAATAAGACCTCCAAAAAAAATAATGATAAGTGGTTCAAGTAATGCATAGATCATCATTCGTGTGCCGAAAATTTGCGGGACAATATAGAAACCGATAACTCCGTAGCTCATGATAAAAATCACCGCCCACAAAATGGCTTTACTTTTTTGTCGCCACTCTAGAAATACATCAAGCAATATAGCGTTTAAAAAAAGACCAAATACGATTAAAAATATGTACGGATGATCGGCGTGATACGTTGTTTTACCATTTTGAAGAGTAAATGCGAGTCCAAAAAAATAAATAATACAAAAAATAAGAATGCCTTCTTTTACATTTTTTAAAAATCCATATAGTTCTCCGTAACTCACAGACATTATTTATATCATACCAATATTCCTCATTAGGAGATAAACTCCAAGAATTGTAATGATGCTTGCAGAAATAATTGGAAGAAAATACGTCAAGCGAATCGGCGTTCGTTTAGACGCGAAATTTGTTGAGGAGATAATTAAAAAGCCGATGAGAAGAATTGTTATATGTAGACCAATAGTGAAAGAAATTAATAATGCTAAACCTGCAACTGCTTTTCCGATTGAAATAGTCCCCATGAAAATTGCCCAGGCGGTTGGGCAAGGAGCGAGTGAACCGATGAATCCCAGCCAAAGAGTTTTTGAAAATGATGATCCTGATTGTGGCATACCGAGCTGATGCGCGCGTTCATGCGCTTCATCAGCAATTATTTGATTTGGATTATGTTTGGCTTGTCGATACTGTTTGACCGCGTTATACACACGGATACTCCCAAATATGATCAGTCCAGCGGCTGAGAATATCTCGAGCCATTTAATAATGCTAGTCGGTGGAAGAAAGGCGGAAATAAATCCGGCAAACATGGCGAGTAAAAAAACATCAGCAACGTGGGTCACCGTCATTACGGTACCCAGAGCGATAACCCTACGGAATGTTGCTTGTTCTCCAATAAGCATGGCTGCCATAAGAGATTTTCCATGACCAGGACCAAGAGCGTGTAATGCGCCAATAAATACGGCGCTCAACAAAAGAAACATGAAGCCATTTTTTCCTAGACCAGGATCAAGCAACCGTTTCGCAATATTTCCAAAATCTGAAGTTATACGACTACTTTGAATTACCGATTGTGATGAATCAATTTGTTGAGACATGTTTTGTCCGTCGTAGATATTTGTGATTGTGAATTGATTATTTCTATTGTCTATTTTTCCAAGTTCTACAAAACCATCCGGCTTTTCGATTCGGACGATATTCGATTGACCTGGAAACCCATCAACAAATATATCTGTGGTCAGGAGGAGAGCTGCTTTTTCGAGATTGCACTGTATGACCGCCGTAATAGTCACACCATCAGCCACGGCATCCAGTTCTGTTTTTGGGACATTTGCGCTTTCAGGTTCCCATAGACAATGACCGCCTCCTTGTTTTTCAAGCTGAACATGATCTGCAATATATGCGGCAATTAAATCTTGTCTTTCTCGTAATTGTTCGAGATTGAAAGGTATTTTTTTACCGGCACGAATAAGCTCAAACGCTTGATACGGATGTACTGCGACCGTCAGCGTGGTGGCAGTTGCAGTTTGACTCACATCAAAATATGCAACATCAAGCGGGTGCGCAAAAAGTGAGTGAGGTAACAATATACAAATTCCTGCCAGAAGTATTTGGAAAAACATCTTTCCTCTTTTCATACGTAAACGATACCATGCCTTCATATGATTCAATTTCTGTTCGCTTTACTAGCCGGAGTCGTCACGATTGCGGGACCGTGTATTTTACCGTTACTCCCAATTATTCTTGGAAATTCGACGGTGAGGTCGCACCAGAGCCGACCACTGTTCATCGTGCTTGGTTTTGTTTTGTCTTTTTCCTTATTTGCGGTGATTTTTGCAGTGTTTGGTCAGATTTTTGGGGTTTCTGCGGATATTTTTCGGACGATTGGAACCGTTATTATCGGTCTATTTGGTTTGATTATGTTGTTTCCGCGCATTCAAGAAAGTTTGTTTACGACGTTACAACCTTTGCTTACTATGGTAATGCCGCGAATACATCAAGAATATTCAGGCTTATGGAGTGGTTTTTTACTCGGTGCTTCGCTTGGCTTAGTTTGGACACCTTGTGCTGGACCAGTATTGGGATCGATTTTGACCTTGGTTGCATCCAAACAAAATTTAGCACAAGCCGGATCATTGTTGTTTGCCTATGCGCTTGGTGCAGGATTACCAATGCTCTTAATTGCCTATGGCGGACAAGCGGCAACGAGCAAGGTTCGAGCTCTATCAAAATACACGGTTACTTTACAACGCGTGTTTGGTTTAATTGTTATTTTAGTAGCGATCTGCATTTACACGGGACTTGATCGTGAGGTACAGACTTGGCTTATTGTACATATGCCTTGGTTGTTTCCGAACTTGAGCTTCAATCTTTAATTTTCTCTATGCAAACTCCCACAAAAATTATTCTTGGTATTTTTTTCGTCTTGATTATCGGAGCGGTCGTTGTTTCTTCAAAACATACTGGGTCTTTGATTATTCCGCGTGAAAAACAAGGTGACGTAAATAACATCGAAGCAAATAAAAAATTCAGTTCCGATGAGCTAAGCGCTGCAGAATTACCCGTCCTTGCTCAAGCGATGCCTGAATTTGCTGGGATCACCACATGGTGGAATACGGTTGATAACAAGCCTCTTACAACCGCTGATTTAAAAGGGAAAGTGATTTTGGTCGACTTTTGGACTTATTCTTGCATTAATTGCATCCGTACTTTTCCTTTTATCAAGACAATGCATGAAAGATATGCGGATAAGGGCTTGATCATTGTTGGTGTACATACACCTGAATTTGCGTTTGAGGCGGAACCGAAAAATGTGGAACGAGAAATCAAGAAAAATGGTTTTATGCATCCGATTGCGCTTGATCGAGATTATGTAACCTGGAATGCATATGCGAATCATTATTGGCCGGCAGAATATTTTTTTGATAGACAAGGTCGCTTGCGATATACCCATTTTGGTGAGGGAGAATATGATCGAAGTGAAGAAGTTATCCGCGCGTTGTTAGCCGAAAATGGAGAACTATTAACTCCGATGGCTGTTGCGGTACCGACACCAGACTTAAGTAAGATCGTGACGCGTGAAACCTATTTTGGTTTAGGTCGAGGTGACGCTTTTAGCGGAAAAACACCGATTAAGAATATCGAAAGCTCATTGAGCTTAACTGATCCAAAAGCGGATATGTGGTCAGCCGATGGTCGCTGGGTGTTTCGCGAGGAATATGCGCAGGCAAATTCTGTTGGTTCGCATTTTCGCTTTAATGTTCAAGCGAAAAAACTACACATTGTGATGGAGAGCGCGGATGCAAAAGACAAAATAATTGAAGTATATATTGATGGAAAAAAGTCAGGTGAGACGACAATAAATGAGTCAAGACTCTATACGATTGCCGAGTTTCCGGATGCGAGAAGACATATGGTTGAGATACGCATGAAGGATGGAGGCGTTCGATTTTATGCAGCGACGTTTTCCTAGGATCGTATTTGTGTCACACTTCATGGAATATGAATCTCGATACTTTGAATAGTGGCGAATTACTGCAAGAAATCATGGAACTCGCTCGTGTCCAAGGGGTAACCTCACAGGAAATGTGGAATAATTTGTGCAATGAAGTTCTTGAAAGCCATGAACAACTTGGTGAACTAGGTGATGAAGAAAATACTTCGATTTTGCGTCAAACATTATATATGGGATGGATGGAGTATGAATTACTAGCCGGTGAAGAATCGCTGGATTCCATTGATGAAGATCCACGCTCTCCACGAGGATAACTTTTTCATGATCTTGTCTGAATTTTTTTAGATTTGACGATGCCGTAAATACATCAAAAGATCGGATAAACCAGTTTTTGCTATGGGTTTAAGCTTGAATGATTGAAGACAATCTTCTGCTTGATTGAAATGTGCTTCAATTTGTTTTTTTCCATATGAAAAGGCACCGCTTGTTTCAAATAACTCAAGAATACGCGGACGATCTTTTTCGTCCAATGGACTTCCCATGAGACTTTTGAGTTCATTTTTTTGTGCTCTCGTTCCTTGATCAAAAATATATTGGGTAAAGATGGTATGTTGATGTTCGGTCAAATCAGAGAAAACTGTTTTCTTTATTTTTTTTTGGTCTGCCGTAAGATCAAGGAAATCGTCTTGAATTTGAAAAGCGAGTCCCAGCGATAAACCGATATTTTTACAGAACAGATCTATGCGTTCATTTGTTCCCGCTAGTGCAGCGCCAATTTGTAACGGACGAATACAAGTATAACTAGCTGTTTTGAGTCGCATTTTTTCTTCAATGCTCTGCATGTTCGCAATTGAATTCGTCATTGTTTCAACATCGAGCATTTGACCCAATATCACTTCATCAACCATGCGAAAGAATCGTTGTTGTGCTTGAGCATGTTTTTTTTCACCGAATTTTATTGTATTCGTCATGATTTCAACAGACCACGAAAATAACAGGTCTCCAAGTAACATCGCCTGTCCTTCACCTATATGATGCAAATCGCCAATACGTTTTTGTTGTTTTAAACGTTTCATTACGGCGAGATGGACTGTGGGAATACCGTGTCTATCGGTTCCTCTATCAATTATGTCATCGTGCATGAGCCCGAACAGATGAAAAATTTCAAGTGCAATTGAAGCATCAAGAATCGCTTCTTGTTTTTTACCCGCTAACCCTTGATACATCAGCCAAGCTAAAAACGGACGAATGCGCTTACCACCACCCCGGGCTAATTTTTCAGTGTAGGCAATCAACTCTGTGATGTCCTGATTTTTTGTCAACGCAGAATACGAAGAGATTTTTTTCATGAAAAAGTCTTCCAATCGCGGTTCAAAAAGTGAACGGAATTCGACAAGTGTTTGCATGTTATCGAGGATATTTCATCTCTAGCATGTTAGAAACATTCAATATGAGAAAAGAAATACGGAATTTTCTATAACACATTTACCATACAATCAATTTTATCCTGATTTTGATTTCGTATACGATTCAAATGCACGCAAGACTTCTAATGGTACGGCAAAAACAACCGTATTGGATTGATCACTTGAAATATCATTGATCGAGTTTAAGGTGCGTAAATGTAATGCGCCCGGATTTGAAGAAAGGATTTCAGCTGCTTTACGTAGATTTTCAGCCGCTGCAATTTCACCTTCAGAATTGATAATAACCGCGCGACGTTCGCGTTCAGCTTCAGCTTGTTTGCCGATTGTGCGCTGCATGTCTTCCGGTAAAGAAATATCTTTCAATTCTACACCTTGAATTTCAATCCCCCAATTAGTCGTATGGGTGATAATTAATTCACGTATGCGATTACTGGCTTGATCACGTTCCATCAAGAGTTCATCAAGTGTTAATTCACCCACGACATTACGCATTGTGGTCTGTGCGAGCTGTGATGCAGCATTCCAAACATTCTCAACTTCGATAAAAGCCTTACCCGCATCGATGATTCGATAGTACATCACAGCATTAATCTTACAGGAGACATTGTCTTTCGTGATGGCATCCTGATATGGAACTTCGACCGCTTTTGTGCGAACATCAACCTTTTGCATTGACTGAATAATTGGTAGCACTAAACGCCAACCCGGATTCACGAGACCGGTAAAACGACCAAAAGTAAACTTTACACCACGCTCATACTGATTGACCTGCCGAATCATTAAAAAAAGCAAGAAACCGACTACAATAAAGAAAAAAGGCGAAAACAAAAAGGCACCGATTAGATAGCTTATGCTCATATACGCGTTACGATACCTTTTTGATATGGGGCGTCAAGCACAGCCCCGTTCTTTTTTTTCTATTTTACTGTCGGAAAATATTCTGTCTTGATTAAACCTTGGAGATCTTTCCAAGGAATTTGTATTTCTTGCGGACCTGCGGCGTATGCTGCAACTTGATATGCCGGAAAGAGAATCGTGAGTCCCGTTTCTGTCAGATGGGTTTGTGAAAAATTTTGATCTTTCGGTTCTGTGCCCGTATTTAGCCAATCATTATCAGACATATTCATCGCTTCTTTCGTGGCTAACATTTTACGTGATATTGTCGAAAGGAAGGCTAACCCTTTTTTTGCATCTACAAATAAATCACTGACGTGCAAAGTTTTTTTCGTCACACGATCAAGAATCACATTTTGATATATTGCATTCGGATGTGCTCCGCCTGTGTACACGCTTCCACTCAAAAAGGAATTTATAATGCGTGGAGATTGATAGGTTGCGAATGCATCCATACTGTAACTCCAAATGCCAGGACCAATTGCCTTATCCTTTTCTGCTTGTGTTGCATCCGAAATGAAGGTGTTCACTTCTTTTTCGAGAGGATTACGTACTGCAGCATTAAATGCGGCTGCAATGGTCGCATCTCCTTTATCGATTTGTGGGAAAGAAACAGTGATTTCATAGACTTCTGGTTTTTTCTTTTTGATTTCAGCGGTTATCAAACTAATGGCGTCGGATACGGCTGATGGACCAATGCTTTTCAAAATACCATCAAGAATCTCTCGATCTTTCTTTTCATCAAATGGACGACAAGTCGTTTCCCAAAGCGGATCGGTGTCACCCATTGTTTCACAACCTTCAATAATGCGAGGATCATTTACGTATTTCGTGACCATGGTCAAAGTAATGAGCGTACCGTTTACCATGGTGCGATAGTTATCAGTACGATATGAACTTCCGGCAGCGCCTTCGGTTTGAGTATCGTAACAGAATACGGTACCGAGTGGATTCTTGATTTGATCGTTTTCGGAACATGTAATTGCGGTAGTCGATGGAATAGCTTTTACCGTTACTTCACGCTTTATATGACTTAATTTTGGAAAATCAGATACATCCAGAATCCCCGAAGAAGGCGACCATGTTTTATCAGCATCAAGTACAGGATAATCAAGACTATAGCCTAATGTTTTATCAGAAAATGTTTTCCAAATAGGCGCGCTTATTTGTGGCTTGGGCGTATCCGTTTTTTCTACCGGCTTCGGTGTTTCGGGTGATTGAGTTGGTGGCTGTGTTTGAGGAGTAGACGGGAGTTGCTGCGGTTGAAATGCGCAACCAGCACCAAGAAGAGAGAAAAGTGTAAGTGTAGGTACTAAAAGAAAATTCTTCATATGCTCTAACATAGCACAGATGCAAAAAAAGCCCCTTATGGAAGAGAAGCTTTTTTTTAACGTACCTACTATTATTAGTATCAACGTATTGATTTACATGGCGACCGGGTGCCAGATATGAATTTCTTCTGGAATATCTGTGAAAGCTCCGTTCGCTCGTGCTGCTGCCACCACAGAACGGAGACATTGGTACTCTGTCTTAAAATCATGCGTGCCTGCACACCATTTATCCGGTTGTTCAGCCTTCGCACGCAAAATATCATCTACATGTAACCAAGCAAATCCTTGGACTTCACCCGGTTGTGGAATAAGATCGTCGAGATCGAGATTGGCAATGGTGACAAATTCACGAACCCAAAGTCGAGCCTTTTCAATGCGCGTAGTACGCCATGAAAATAGCTGCTGGGCATGAATCTTAATTCCAGCCTCTTCTTCCAATTCTTTCAAGGCATTTGTTTCGTAATTCTCACCTTTTGAGACATGGCCACCTAAGTGGGTAGACCAAACGCCAGGCATACGTTCTTTTTCAAGAGAACGTTGATGACATAAAATTTCACCTTTTGAGTTCATTACAAATACATTTGTCGAACGGCACCATGCGCCTGTAGCAATTGCTTCAGCACGAGGTAATGAAGCGCCAAGAACGACACCTGTTTCAGGGTGAACGATTTCTAATTCTTCCATATACGTACTATGTCGCGTCGTGAATCAAACGACACGACGAGGACAAGAATAAGATTAAGAGTAAACGTATCTACTCCTTGTCCAAAGAAATCCGGTTCTCCATTTCCCCGTAAAAAGTGATTTTTATGGGGTGTGAACGTCTGTCTTTGGGCAAAGCGTAAAATGCGATAAAAATTAATATATCACTTTTATTGCATTTTGTCAATCCAAACAAAAAAACCCTACCGCTCAATGCCGTAGGGTTATGTTTTTCGTTTCTTATATTCAATCTGTTGCATGTGGACTTTGAGTCGGCGGAATGCAATCAGCTCAATTTGGCGAATACGCTCTTTTGAGAGATCGTACAGATTGCCTATTTCCTCGAGCGTGTGTTCGCGGTTACCGTTAAGACCAAAATGCAAATTGATTACCGTTTGTTGTCTGTTATCCAGACGTTTCAATCCACTCATGAGCAATTTTTTATTTTCTTGCTCTTGTATGAGCATCAGAACGTCAGGATCACTCGTTCCAAACACTTCGTTTGAAGAATTGACCAAACTATCTATTTTGGATGTTTGATTAAAAACGATTATCATCAATTGCTCGATTTTTTCGGCGGTACTATCTGCAAAGACTTTATACTTTGTATCTCTGGCCATGACGCTCAACTCTTTAAAGGTTGGATCGCGACCGTGTTTTGTTTTAAATATCCTTGATAGATATCGCAAACTTTTTGCCATATAATGCTGCTTTGCCGGAATTTGAAACGATTTTCCGATCAAAGATTTGCGTATTTCGTCGCGTATCTCCCGTTTGATCCAATGTATGCTATAGGCCAAAAATGAGGCGCCGTTTTCCGGATCGTAGAGATCGAGCGCATGGGAAAGTCCTATGCTGCCCGCTGCAATCAATTCATTCACTTCCAGCTTACATTGGGGCAGATAACTGTATGCAATTCGTGCGACGAATCGCATATTTCCTCGCTCTAGCTTGTGACGCAATTGAACTTTTTTCAATCCGGGGGCTTGTTGTTTCCATTCTGTAAAGATCTTTTTAAATTCTTCAGATGTCATCACGGGACATTTACTCAACCATGATGTATCGCTCATCGAATTCTCCTCTTGTTTACCTTTGTTTACCTTCTTCAAAAGAACCGTTCGAATGTATCAGTTTATGGGAAAATTTCAATACTTACCCTTTTTTGATATTATTCATATCATATTATGTCTCTTCGTATACCTTCAGGTTCGGCTAGTCTCCCTCAGAGGAATCAACGTATTCCGATGGGACGAGGATCATCTTCGGCTCTCCAAAAATCAGATCCTGTTGCACGATTAAAATCCAAATTGCAAACCGATAAGCCGGCGATACCATCACGCTTAGAGGCTCTGCACCAAAAATTGCGTGCTTCGCAGGATATTGCAAAGAGTGCAGCTCATGAGGGCGTGGTTAAAAGGCCCATGAATCAACACGTGGTTGAACGCCCGACGGAAAAAAATTTATCCGTTTTACCAGACAAACACCGAGACGATGTTATCGGTCCCGGAACTTCGGTTGCTCGTATAGGACAAAAAGAAGCTTCTGATATGACAGTACGTGGAACTTCAGTGGCGAGATTAGGAATAGAATCTATCGATGGAAAAACCAACAGCGTCGCTCGTTTAGACACAAAGGGACACATCGGTGATCTCGGATAACTTTTGGTTCCTAATGTTACAATAAGAACAAGTTTGAAACATTCATTGCATTGTCGTACTAAAAATTACCACAACGGACAGATTATCTGGTTTCATCCAGATTTTTCATCATATACGTTCCCTGATGATGGTAGCCAATTTTTTGATAATATTCTCGAACGCCAATTCCACTGATGACTGCGAGCCTATGAAAACCAGCTTCACGCGCAATGCGTTCCGCTTCGTGCATTAAACGTTGGCCAAATCCCTTGTGTTGGCTAGCACCATCTCGTTGCTGTAAGAGAGACAGCGCTTGACCATACGTATGTAATTCGCGCACGAAAGCAACCTGTTCCAGCTCCGGAAACAATCTTGCTATTTCAGCGGACATGTTTTGTGTTTTTGGGTCAAGTTCGACATGTTCAGTTTTCGGCAAACGAAGACGCAAAAAACTGTATACGACCGTACGAGCCTGATCTTCGTATGATAAAAAATATTCGGTGCCGCCGGCATTCGTATATTTATCGGTAAATAGCGTTGGCGTTGGATCAACGGGTTTCGTTTGATGACTTATTTCGCGACAACGCAAGCAAACACAGGGTATACCTCTGGCTCGCATCCGTTCTTCAACTGTTTGTCGAAGATTCGTAATTTGATTTCCACCAATAATTTCTGTTGATGGAAAATCTCTGATTAAACGTGAAACGCGGCAATATCGGGGCAAAAAAGTTTGCATTTGAATCAACGCTTCAATTAATTCTTCTCCCTCCAAAGGTTTGAAGCTTCCATTGTTAAACCACTCAGCGAGTTCAGCGCTAGGTAAAACTGCACAAGGATAAATTTTCACCATGTCCGGACAAAACCGTTGGTCTTCAAATAACTGACGGAACATGGAAATATCTTTTTCAACAGAAGAACCTGGTTGACCCGGAAGAAAATGATAATCTATTTTAAAGCCAACTTGTTTTAACAAATACGTCGCACGAACTGTTGCTACAACATCGTGTCCGCGTTTCGTGAGATGTAATATTTCATCATCTAATGCTTGGACGCCGAGTTCTACCCGAGTAACGCCAAGTTCGCGTAAACGAAAAACTTCACGTGGATTGATCCAGTCAGGACGTGTTTCGATGGTAATGCCGATTATTCGATACGTGGCTTTTTCGTTTTTTTCTTGTACTTGTTTACTATCTTGTTCTTCAGATTTTGTATCAGTCCCCAGATCGTTAGCCGCTTCAAAACAACGTTTAATAAACCATTCGCGGTAATCCCAAGGATATGCGGACCAGGTGCCACCTTTGACGATCAATTCAATTTTCTTCGCTTCGTGACCATTGCGTTCAAGAGCATTAACACGTTGAATAACTTGATTGTACGGATCAAATTGCAACATCAGTGCTCGTGCTGCCGCAGGTTCGCTGGCAACATAGCTCTTCGGCATACGTGCTTCAGTTGGACAATACACGCACTTACCAGGGCAGGCATATGGTTTTGTAAGAACGGTAATTGGGGCAACACCTGAATCCGTACGAACGCCTTTTAATCGAATTGTTCTTTCAAGCGAAGCGTGCGTATTTTCTTTGGCAAGGCGACGATATGCTTCGACCAGCTCCGGACGACGAGGAAATGGAAAACCCGTGTGATCCATTACATCACGCGTGATTTCACGTAATTTTTTATGATCGACTTCAGGAAATTTTAACGCTTCCGTAATAATACGGTCGACGAGCTCTGCAGGTGGACGTTTAGCTTCAGACATGGTGAATTGGTTATGATGTCTAAGACTACACCAAATCTTACCGATTTACGCCAGAGCGTCGCTGACTTTTATGAGAAACGTGGCGCTGATTTTGCCAGGACTCGTTTGGGTCACTGGAGCGGTTTTAATTTGATAAAACCCTTTTTGCAAAGCGGAAAATTGGTGGTTGATGTAGGAGCTGGAAACGGACGTTTAGCTGCATATCTCCCGGAAGATGTTCCTTACCTCGGAATTGAACCTTCGTTAAGTTATCGAGAAACTGCATTACATGAAACTCTGTTGATTCCTGGTGGACTACCTGAGTTACCGATCCATGATGAAATTTCTTACACGACATGTTGTTTTGCAGTATTTCAACATATTCCACCGGAAGATTTGGAACGCTGTCGAGATGAACTCATGCGTATTACCGCACCAGGAGGGTATCTTATCGTTACTTCTTGGCTCCCCTCTTTTGAAGACATGGTTCCAGTTGACGGACGAACCGGCTCAGAAAGGTGGATTCCATGGAAAGCGGGGGAAGAAATAGATATGCGTTATGTTCATTGTCCGACATTGGAAACATGGAATCAACTTTGGACGATGGGTGGACATGAGATCATACAGAGTGGTTATATAGAAGAACAAGGCTGGACGGAAATAAAAGAACATGCCAGAAATTTATGTGTGATCTTGAAGAAAAACTAATTTTAGTTTTGCTCTTTTAAAAACTTTTCATGAGTTCGTTAAAACGATGACGTATTTTTTCTAGTTTTGGATTAATCACTAATTGACAGTACGCCTGATTTGGATGCGATTTAAAATAATGGTGATGATATTTTTCTGCTTCAAAAAATTTTTTTAATGAAATGACTTCTGTTGCTACTTTTTTTTCGTTGCTATCTTCATTTAATTTTTTAATGAAATCAAGTGCTAGATGTTTTTGTTGATCGCTTGTTACCAAGATAATGGATCGATACTGCGTACCGATATCATTCCCCTGGCGATTTACGCTTGTCGGGTCATGAGATGCAAAAAAAACCGTTAATAAATCTTCAAACGAAATAATGCTCGGATCAAAATCAATTTTTATTACTTCAGCATGACCCGTATTTCCCGTGCTGACTTCCTCATATGTGGGATTTAATGCGTGACCACCTGCATACCCCGGACGAACCTTGATTACGCCATGGAGAGATTCATAAATGGCTTCAGTACACCAAAAACATCCGGCTCCAAAAACTGCGGTCTGGTGGATAGTTTCCATATTTTTGTTTTGTATCGTAACTCAGTTATTAGAATACATTATGTCTAATCTCGCGCATATGCTATCACTAGCGCATGTCCTGGATATACGAAAATCGTCAGTTTTATTCCGTTAAAAATGGTCTTGTTCAAGCGCGTCGTTTTTTCGGGAGCTGGGAACTGCGAGTTCATGAGGTTAATCAAGCTTGCTCCGCATTGAATGATGTTTGGCGAAACGCCTTATATAAGCATATCCCAAAAACGGCGCGAATCAGAAAAATTTTGATTCTTGGACTCGCAAACGGTTCTACGCTTTCTTTCTATCGTAAGCGTTTTCGTGGTTGTCATATTACCGCCATAGAATGGGATGAGAGCATGGTTAAATTCATGGACGAAACAAACGTGTTTCGTCCAGGAGAACGACCAGATGTGCTTATTGGTGATGCTGCGGAATTACTCAAAACAATACCCGGTCAATTTGATTTGATTTGTGTTGATCTTTTTACCGGTCCAGATCCAAGCCCACTTATTGATACTCCTAATTTTCAACATGAGATAGTAAATCATCTTGATCACTATGGTTATGTGCTCATCAATACGTTTCGGAGCCCTCTTATTTTTAACGGATGGAAAAATCAATTTATTCTTACGGAACAATGGATGACTTATTCAAATCACATGTACCTCTTACGTCTCCACGGCGCAGGGACACTCGGTGATGAGCTTCCGAACGGATATGAACGCTATCAAGCAAATCATGAATATCTCAAACGTGAATATACGAATCGGAATACCTATCGCTTGATAGAAGCAGGAAAAAATTTAGGCTTGCGCATCTCTTTTTGGCTTGTTTGTTTTGAATTTTATCGTGGGGATCATGAACCGATTCTTTTACCAGATGAGGATTTTCGTTTGGTGTTTTGGTATCCGACGAGTTGCATTGATCGACCACGACATTGGTGGCGTTTTCCTCTTCAGCTTGATCGTGGAAAGACCGGGTACACAGTGGTTGAAAAAGATGAACCTTATTGGCAGGCATGGTCATCTCAAGCGCGTCGTCATCGTAGAGCATGGTATCGTCAACATCGCTATGTTTTTTGTGAACCTCTACTTGAGGAATATCTTAAAAATTATGCTCTTTGTTCTTTGAATGCAGGATTAGTGAAAGGTTTTTCTCGATCGATACAACGTAAAATAAGGAATCACGGAACACATGTCCGCTTATTCGGAATACGTGATACGACGACAGGAAGTTTAATCGCAGGACTCACGACACTTGAGATTAAAAATATTTCGCAAAGTATTCATGTTTCTTCTTTTATCCTGGATGAAGCAAGGACAACACCTGCAGGAACCGCTTTAATTGAAGCCTGGTTTGCTGATGGACAAAAACGTGGTATTCGCTTTTTTGAATTTGATGGATTTTGGGCGCCTGGTGACCCGGTTTCTTGGAAGAACTATTCTGTTTTTAAGTCACAGTTTAATGTGCGTTTCATCATCTATCCTAAACCACTGATTCGTTGGATGCCCCGTAAAAAATATACAAAAACTCTTTCTACAAATTGACCAATTTTTGTGTTCCTGATAAATGTTCACCGTCGTCGTTCCACGAACCTTGCAAAGAAAGAAGTTTCTCATGAGAAAAGATCGAATTCTCTTGAAGTTGTCTGGTGAAGCATTGGGTGGAGATGATGGAAATTCTCCTTTTAACGCAGAGACAATGCAAAAGATCGCTAAAGAGCTCATCGCCGCTCATGATAAGGGTATAGAAATCGGTGTTGTTGTCGGCGGCGGAAATGTTTTTCGTGGTCAAAACGGTGCGGGTAAAGGCATGAACCGTGTCACCGCCGATCAGATCGGTATGATTGCCACGATTCAGAACGGGCTCTGGCTTCGTGATGCTATCGAGCATATTAGCGGCACCAATAGTACTCGTCTCATGTCTGGATTGGTTTGTCCGAGCGTTGCCGAGCCATACAATACACGTCGTGCAATGCGACATTTTGAAAAACGGCGCATTATTATCTTCGTTGGAGGTACGGGCAATCCGTTTTGCACGACGGATTATGCCGCAGCGCTCCGTGCGAATGAAATAGAAGCATCATTGCTTGCTAAAGCAACAAATGTGACAGGGATTTTTGATAAGGATCCCAAAAAGTATTCAGACGCCGAGCTCCTGAAATCAATCAGTTATCAATATTGTCTAGATCATCAACTAGGCATTATGGATACGGAGGCGTTTGCCCTTTGTCGTGATCAGAAGATGCCCATTCGTGTTTTCAGTTTGAAAGAGCCCGGATCGATTACACGTGTATTGTGCGGTGGAGATGCCGGAACTCTGGTCTCAGTGTAGTCAATAGCTGAAACTTCTTGTGTGATACTACAGCGCTCTGTCATGAGAGCGCTTTTTTTTATCCATCGCAGAATCAAAAATATCCAGGAAACAATTAAAAAAATATTATCAACATCTCCAAACTTTTTTGACTATCTGATTTATTCTTCCCCTAATCTTATTGAATGAGCCTTTAGCATGAGACGGACCAACCGTATTTCATCATAACTATATTCTTCACCAAGATCAGTACGTATGGGAGCAAGCATATAGGTTCCAGCTTGTTCAAAAGCACGTGCGATAATACCGAAGCGATGAATCGATATGTCAGTTATATGTGACAAATCCAATTGCTGTTTTTGCTCAAGTGCTTGTTCGAGATGACCTATAATGGTTGATTTACTCATGTTACGTAATGCTGCAATATCGGTAATCGATTTTTTTTCCGCAAATAAATCTACTGTTTGTTGAATGGTGGATGAGATTAAAACAACTCCCGTTTCTTTTCTTTTCTTGTTTTCTCTTGGTTGTATTTCTGCGATACCTTTCGTTTTCGCGTAGATTTGTATTTTTGTTACAAATTGTTGACCATACTGATTTAATTTTTCTTTTCCTATGCCAAACATGCGTGACATAGACGATAAGGATTGAGGATAATACCGTGACATATCTTGCAATGTTTGATCACCTACAATCATGTAAGGCGGAATACCACGTGTATTTGCAATATCCTGACGAATGTCTCGTAAGATTTCATGCAGTTCGTCATCAAAAAAAACTTGTTCAGTGTTATTACTTAAAAGCGTTGATTCTTTTTTTGGCACACAAATATCACAATTATTACAAACCTTTTCAATGTTATTTTCTCCAAAATACCTCAGAATAAATTTGCGTCGACAAGAAGAAAGCTCACAATATTCAATCATGTCTTGTAATTGACGACGTGCACGATCTCTTTCTTTCGGACTTGCCATGTTTTGAATAAACAGTTCTTGTTTAAAACGATCCCCTTTTGAAAAAAATAGAAGACAATCACTTGATATGCCGTCGCGTCCGGCGCGACCTGTTTCTTGATAATAACTTTCTATAGATTTTGGGAGATCCATGTGAACCACGAGACGCACATCTGGCTTATCAATTCCCATGCCAAAAGCAATGGTGGCGACAATAATCGAAACTTGGTCATGAATGAAGCGTTCTTGGATTTCTGAACGTTTTCCGGGAGATAAACCGGCATGATAGGCCTCGGCTGAAATACGATTTACACGTAAATCTGCGACTACCTTTTCTGTCGACTTACGTGAAAAACAATATATAATAATCGCTTGATTTTTTCGTTCTCGAATTTCATTCAGGAGATGATCGAAAGCTTTCTTCTTTGGTTGAACACGATAGGTTAAATTACTTCTATTAAAACTTGAAACGAAAACTGGCGCTTGTGTTAAAGAGAGCTGTTCGCGAATATCTTCACGTACGCGGACATTGGCGGTGGCAGTTAAAGCAACGAGCGGGACATTTGGAAACAATGTTCGGAGTTGACGCAAGTTGCGATACTCGGGACGAAAATCGTGACCCCATTCTGAAATACAATGCGCTTCATCGACTGCCAGCAAACTTATGTGAAGACTTTGTAAAAATACTTGTACTTGGGGTACAGCAAAACGCTCAGGAGCCAGATAGAGTAATTTAATTTCTCCCCGTTTTGCCTGTTGTTCTATTTTCATTACTTCTGAAACCGGAAGTGTGCTGTTGATATAGGCAGCGGGAATCCCATTTGCGCGTAATGCATCTACCTGATCTTTCATGAGTGCGATCAGAGGAGAAATGACCAACGTAATACCATGAAAAACAAGAGCCGGGAGTTGATAACAGAGTGATTTACCTCCGCCGGTTGGCATGAGAACAAGAGCGTCTTTGCCGGTTACGACATGCAAAATAACTTCGCCCTGGAGTGGACGAAAAGCATCATAGCCGAAGTGTTTTTTGAGAAGTTGTTCCATGAAGACACGTTATAAGAGCTCTCATGGAACCATGGGTGCGTCAAGAACGGAAGCTTAGAACGTGTCAACGATGGTTTAGGCGGATTCAGTAACACTCGTGACCAAAAATTCTCCACTTTCTTTTACGTCTGTGCCGAAAGTGTGGTTACAAAACCGGCAGTAAGAGAGCTTGAAAAAGAAACGGGACTGACAGTTGGTTTAGCAAATACAGCGATCGTGTTTACAACGAGACTTAGAGTTGTATTTAATAACGTAAGTTGTTTGAAAAATTTTTTTATATGAACTTACAGCGTAACCTGAACCTACTTTTTATCCGGACTGTTTTTTATTTTTGCTGATTAGGTTAGACTTTATCAATGTTTCGTATATTTTTTTGTGTATTTTTATTGGGTAGTCTGATGTCGTTTGGTTTTGGTTGCACCCCAGCCTCAACTAAAATGCCAATTTCGCACACTCCTGTTTTAAAACAGCAAGATTGGGCAATGATTGCGAATGGGATTCAACAGAAATCGGTATCTCTTAGCTCGCCACAAACCGGACACCTCCTTTTGACTGCTTTTGACCCGAAGCAATTTGATTTTCGTTTTGCGTATTCTACGTCTTCTAAAACAGTTACGGAGTGGCATCAGGTTTTTTCGAGTGCCGTTGCAGTATTCAATGGATCTTATTTTCATGAAGATAAAACTCCTTCAGGAGATCTGATTACACAAGGAAAAGATGCATCGTCGCGCGCATTTGATTTGGATAAATCGGCAGTTCTCGAACTTGCACCTCAGTTTCGGATTGTCGATACCTTGAATCAACCGTTCGATGCGGCAGCGAGCCAAGAAGCAGCACAGAGTTTTCCGATGCTTGTCCGTCGTGGACAGAGTGCGGTACTTGAAGATAGCGGCAAGACCGCTCGCCGTACCTTTGTCGGTGTTCGGAATGATGGCTGGGCGGTGTTCGGCGTTTTAGCAGATAGTGAACTGAGCTTGTTTCAATTATCTCAAAAACTTTCACAAACTGATTTACAAATGCAGACTGCTTTGAACCTAGATGGTGGTCCGTCTACAGGATATTCGTTTACTGCTGGAAATATTGAACAAGTAGCAAATAGCTTTACCCAAGTGCCGATCAGTATCATCGTTGATCAAAAAAAATAAATTCATGTACTGTGTTGTTAGATAAAAATTCCCCAGAATTTCTGGGGAATTTTTTTATCCGACTTTTTTATTTTTGAATTAATTCACCCACATTAATACGGGCTAGGTCCGCGTCTTTTATGCCGAGGCTATAGAGACGCATCACGCGATAGGCCTCGTCGCCATTTTGTAGATAGTGAAGATCGAGTGTTTTTGGATGAATGTAATATGCTTCTCCATGAGCTTGAACGCGAAGCAAGATGCGTCCGCTAAATTTTTGCTTTAAAGCCGCCTCCCCTTTTTGCACCTTGGCAAAGTCTGTTTCTGTAATACCGAGTCCAAAGGAGCGCATCATTTGATAAGCAGTAGCGCCGTTTTTCATGTAGTACCGTTTGCTGGTAATGGGATCGATGTACCAGGCTTCACCATGCTGTTCGGCTTGAAGCAGAATATAGCCTTTTACACGTGAAAGAAATTTTGGATCTATGGACGCAGGAGGTACCGGCTTTGAAGTTGACGATGGTTTTATGCTCGGTAGGTCGCTCATGAACTCGATATAAGATTGTGTTTGCTCGGTTTGCGTAGCTCCATTTTGGATAAATTGCTGACCGACCCAGCCGCGACCGCCATTCCAACTGATGACATACCATCCATCCGTGTACCCCAGTATTTGAACTGCGGAACCCGCTGGGACTGCGGTAAGAACGGATGAACCTTCCATACAAGCTTGATCGCGTAGAAAAGCTGCGGACTTCATGGAGCCATTCCCGGTGTAGCGAAAGACTGGATCAGCGAAGCAGTCGCCGGCAAGTACCGGAGATCCGTAACTCAGCACTGTTACTAGAAGCATGAAACTTATTATTCTTTTTTTCATATTTTGGATTTGGATAAACAAAAAAATCTCGTCTATTTGCCATGTGGCTTTAGATTCGGCAGTTCCCCCGATTCTTTCACAAAACGATCGAACCATTTTTGGACGATATCAAAGCGGTATTTTCGAAACTCGGTTAGACCATGATCTGCGCCTTCTAAAAGAACAAAACGATGTGGAATTTTTTCACGCAACATTTCGCGTGACATATCCAGGGAATCCTCAGGACTGACGCGCCAATCTGCTGAACCGTGAAGCATAAGAACTGGCGTCTTCTTGCTGAATTTGTTTACCCAGTAGACGGCTGATCTTTTTTTCATATCTTCAGATTTTCCACCAAACATTTTTTTGAAGTTCAACTTCATCTCTGGACGGAGCTTTTGATTCCGAAAAAGATCAGCGATACCAGCAACAGTAATGGCGGCTTTAATCCACTTTACCCTTGCGAGACACATATAAGTCATCATCCCTCCGCGTGATGCGCCGTACATGCCGATACGCGAGGTGTCAGCTTTGGCATATCTTTGTAAGATTTTATACAAAATAAAAATATCTTCTAAATCAGCTCCTCCAAATTCATCTTTACCTTCACTGCCATCGTTTCCAGAATATTGAGAAGCAATAACAATATATCCCCAAGCAGCGATAACTGCCAAATTTGAAAAAATGTTTTCTTTGGTTATTTTTCCAAAGTCTCCTGAACCGCCGCGGTTGACAATGATGCAAGGTAGTTTTCCTTTTGCATCTAACGGCTCAATCATAAATCCAACCACCGCATGTTTGTTGGAGGTATATACGATGCGTGTCGCGCGAACTTGTTGACTATTTTTAAAAGCGGCATCGGCTATAGCCTCACCGTTTTTTCCGGCTAAATAATTTGCGCGTAATTCATCATCAAATCGTACCGTCTCAGAGTGGGTAATGAGTGGAATGCTTTGGATAGATGAGTATTGTAAGGTTGCCATAGTAGAAACAAAAGATGAGATTTTTTTTGCCAGGCTTTTCGATGCGCTTTTGTGTAGTGAACTTAGATTTTGAATATACCAGCTTTTCGTTTTTTACCGAATTATTGAGACATTTTTATGCGCTTTGTTGAGCGTATTTTTTAATGGCTTATTTTAGCCAAATTTGCTTAACCTAGCAAAAATATTGAAGTCCTGGTCTTGACAAAATGGACAAAAAATGATTTACTGTCCCGTTAAAGATTTCATTCCAGCTTATTCATGAATCTATATAACATATGAAAATATTCCCATCTTCTATTCACATGCCTAAAATCCTTACCGCTCTTGGACTGATTCTCACTTTGGCAAATAATCACGTAGTGTTTGCCGCTAGTTTTATGGAATTTCCAGATTTGACTCATGTTGTTGAGTCACAGGGTTTAGTTGTGCCAAAAGATCCAGAACATATCTTGATTGTTCCAGAAGTGGCACCGACTTTACGCATGGTGCGTACAACTTTATCTGCCTATAACTCGATTCCAAATCAAACTGATGGTTCACCATTTGTGACAGCTGCTGGCACTTGTGTGCGCGATGGCGTCGTTGCTTCAAATGCCTTTCGCATCGGGACTAAGATTCGTTTTCCGGAATTATTCGGTAACAAAGTGTTTGTGGTTGAAGATCGTATGAATGAACGTTATACCAATCGTATCGATGTTTGGATGACGGAATTAGGTGATGCACGTAAATTTGGCTTAAAACGTAATACCCGCGTTGAAGTTGTTGAGGAAGGGAATGGAAAGAAATTTTGGAAAGATGGTTGGACGAATGAAAAATGCGTACAGATGTTAGCCGACTCTGTTGCCTAATAAAAAAATCCCTCCAAAATGGAGGGATTTTTGTGGGGTGACTTGGTTGACGATTTTAGAACTCTTGATTGGCCGACCGTACATCGGGAGCTTTGCGTATTTCCGAGTGTGTTTATCCGATACGAACAATCGGGGCTCAAGAAAGCGAGCTAACCAAGTTTTGACTAAAATCACAATGCTTGATACACTACTACCGTCCGCAACTAATTCACTAATACATCTCACACCATAATTATCCTAAACGTTTCACTTCTTACTTCTTTTCCTTATGTCCTCCAAACTCGCTACACAACTCAAGCATCTACGCACGCAAGCAGGGCTTTCGCAGAACATGCTCGCCCAAAAAGCAGATATTTCTGCATCATTCATTAACAAACTGGAGGCGGGAGAATACAGCACCTTGTCACTGGATAAAAGCCGAAGCCTCGCAAAGGCACTTCAAATGACATTTCATGACTTCCTTGAAGCCATAGGGATGCTTGAAGACAGCAAAACACCAAATGCTGATATGGCTCTCGCAAGCGCATTACGCAAACGCGGCCTCACCGACAGCCAAGTCGATAAAACATTCTCATTCATTGAATTCATCCAAAAAGATGGCAAATAAAATATGCCCGAACCTTTGCAGAAATCACCTGATGAAGGACTCACTATCATTCCGCTTGAGGACAAAACCGTCCGTCGAATTTGGGACAAAGAAAATGAAAAATGGCTATTTGCCGTCGTAGATTTGATCGCGGTTTTGACCAAAAGCAAGAACCCAGCCGTCTATTGGCGTGTCTTGAAGCAGCGTCTCTCGAAAGAGGGGTCAAATGAAACCGTTACAAATTGTAACGGTTTGAAATTGCGCTCAACTGACGGAAAAATGCGCATTACAGACGTTGCCGACGTTCAAACAATGTTCCGCATCATCCAATCCGTCCCCTCCCCAAAAGCTGAGCCCATCAAGCTTTGGCTGGCCAAGGTCGGCTCTGAACGGATCGAAGAATTCAAAGATCCTGAAAAGGCTATCCATCGTGCCGTAGCAACGTACGCCGCTAAAGGGCGTGATGAAGCATGGATCAATCAACGCCTCCGCTCAATCGAAGGACGGCATGAAATTACTACGGAGTGGAAAAAGCGAGGCATCAATGACAGCCGCGAATTCGCTTTGCTCACAAATCTTGTCTACGTAGGTTGGTCGGGAATGACGAGCCGTGAATACAGGGACTTCAAGGGGTTGAAAGACGAGAACCTTCGCGATCATATGACCACGCTAGAACTCGTACTCAACATGTTAGCCGAAGCGACCACGGCGGAAATTGCACGCACGACCGACGCGCAGGGTATGGACGGGAATAGTGTTGCAGCACAACGCGGCGGCAAGATCGCGGGCGATACGCGCCAACAGATCGAAGAACAAACGAAGAAACCCATCATTTCACGTAGCAATTACTTGGCTCACTCACCGAAACGCAAACGCCTCAAGTAATATGCCTCTCGATCAAACGGTTGTTTTTCGCAAAGCAACATCCTTTCCGTCTGTATTACGCCAAAACTCTGCTCACCAAAGCATGTACGGACGCACAACCCGCACGTATCGCCGAAAGGTAAAAAAGTGGCGCGAGCACTTCAATGACCTCGTGATTGATATCCTAAAGCAGACGAACACCAGAAATTACCCCGTAATGTTCCGACCGCTCGCGCAGTACTTCGACGGTTTCAACATACATTACGTCAAACTCAATACGCTCCCCGACGGCATTCTTTCATCCCTTCACAAGAAGGACGAAGAAGCGGAGGGCTGGCATCTTGTGGACGGCAAAGATATCTACATCATCTACAACTCTGAAACCTCAGAAAAGCGACAACGCTTCACCATCGCGCACGAATGGGGACATATCTGCCAGCAATTCGATGAAGAGTTCAAGGCCGATATGGAATCCATTGCGAGCGATGAAGAGCGCAACGCGATCATCGAGAGTGTCGCAAACCACTTTGCGGGTTGCTACCTCGCCCCCGATCCATTCATTGCACGAGAGCTGACTATTTATAAAACACATGGAGGATTCATGCCCCTTGAAATGGAAATGGCCAACTCATTCAACGTCTCATTTCAGTGTATGGAAATTCGCTATACGAACTACCAACGACAACGCGTACAACAATAAACCGTCCGCTTGAACGGACGGCTTACATGGTAGCTCGCTGGAGGCGGAACTAACCTTGCAAAGACCAAGATACACCCCAAGCGTACCTTGCTCAAGCTCCGTGCCAACGACTGCCGCAAAACGGCATTTGTCACGCACGGAGCTTTTATGTTGCCCGATTCTAATTCACAAGGCCTCAAAAATTTAGCCAAACGATATTTCATCGACGAACTCGGCTTACCTCCCGAGGCCGTTTCTGAAGCCTCACAAAATCTGATCGGTGCATTTGAAGTACTCCTAAAAATCGACGAGCGCATCAAAAAATCTCACGCCCCTACTACCCAGCCCCTATGATCGACAGCGTTACCATCCAAACCGATCAATTCGTCACGTACTCGGACGAGTTCTTCACTAAAGCTCAACACCAAGACCTCAAAGGCGAGTTCGGGATATTCGGCCGTTATACGTCGCGATACACAACTTACCCACAAACGTGCAAAGCAGAAGGCCGCTACTTTCCCCAAGTCCACATCGTAGAACGATTACGACGCGGTAAAGCAGGTATGGTTCCCGTAAAGCGATCCTTGATGATCCAAGTCTCCCTCCCCAAACTCGTATTCGGCACGAGCATCTTTGATCTCGACGAACGACTATTACCGCTTGCAGCGCAAAAACTCGCCGACGCACTCAAGGAAATCAAAATCAGCGTCGCGTCCGAACATCTTTTGAACGCCATCGTCACGCGCGTTGACTATTCCAAGATTCTAAAAATCTCCCCAACGTACGGCACGACCGACCGCATCCTGCGTGCGCTCGCGCCGTATGAAATGAAACAATCCTCAGACTTCAACCGCCGTGACTACCACGACGGACGCGACGGCTTTTACGTTAAGTTCTTCAACTCATCACAAGGCTTTGTAATTTACGACAAATTCGATGAAATTGTCGCCAATGGCAAAACTAAACTCGAACAAGAAATCGCGCGACAGTATAAAGACGGCAAGTGGACACGTGGCGCATTGCGCGTTGAGCTTTCGCTTCAAAAGAAGCAAACCGTCGAAATGGTGTTGCAACGCTATTCCGATTCTTCCGTCGACAAAAAGACGAAGGATTTTACGTTGCGAGACGTGGCAAAAACACACATCGCCAAAGATTGTCTCCTGCGCGTGTTCGACAGTGTGTACGTCAAAGACTTCAATCGTCTCGTGCGTTTGGCCGACCTGAAAGACGCCGAGCTTTTAAGGATCATCAACGAAGAAGTTAATGACTTTCGCGACCGCGCCATTTTCTACTATCTCGCACACCGCGTCCGCGCACAAGGATTGAAACGTGCCATAGAAGAAATGAAGCGGGAGGCGTCCAGCGCGACCGTGGGGAGATATAAACGCGCCATAGAATCCATCCTTTCAAGAGCCGAAGCGAAGAAAAACGTCGTTGGCGTCGTACCGTATCTTCGTCGCAAGCTTGAAGACTTCACGCCCGTACTCCCCAAAAAGCTAGGGTTATTACTAGGGGTTGGCGAAGACACGCTTAACATGTAAATTAGAGTAAATTATGAACAATCATGATTTTTACCTTGTCGAGGAGTTAGCCGACAAACTCCGCGTCAACAAAATGACCATTTATCGGTGGATCAAGGCGGGCAAGCTCCCCGCCGTGAAAGTCGGCAAAGACTATCGAATCACGAAAGAAGATTTTGAACGCGCTATCTCTGAACACATCACCAAATAACCCTATGCCTTCTCTCAACTTCAAAGGAAAATCCGCTGTGTGGAATCATCATCTTTCCGTGCCGTACCACACGCTTGAACAAGACAAGAAAAAATCACTCAAAGGCAAAAACGAAGCCGAGAACTTGATTATCCAAAGCGATAACCTGCTTGCACTCAAGGCTTTACTCCCCCAGTACCAAAGCAAGGTGAAGTGCATCTACATTGATCCTCCCTACAACACGGGCAATGAAAGTTGGGTATATAGCGATAACGTTTCAAGTCCGACCATCAAGGAGTGGCAAGGAAAAGTTGTCGGTAAGACGGGCGAAGACCTGACGCGTCACGACAAATGGCTCTGCATGATGACACCGCGCCTCAAAATGCTTCGTGAGCTATTAGCTGAAGATGGGGTAATTTTTATCTCGATTGATGATAATGAAATCCACAATCTCCGATTGCTAATGGACGATGTTTTTGGAGCTGACAATTTTATTGCATGCATCATTGCTCAACTGAATCCGCGCGGAAGGACGCTTGATCGCTTTTTGGCGAAAACTTACGAATACGTTTTACTCTACGGCAGAAACACGAGCGTTGAATCATCAATCAATTTTGTTGAAAAACAAGGCGACCTGCTTGATACCTATAACAAACAAGACAAAAAGGGTATTTATAGGGAACTAGAACTACGAAATCGTAACCCTGTTTTTAATAGACAGAATCGCCCAAAGCTATTTTATCCCTTGTATATCAATCCGAATGACACCTCTGTTTCGACAGTGAAAACAAAGACGCACACCATCGAAGCGTTACCAAGAAATTCAAACAATGTAGATGGTTGCTGGACATGGGGGAAGGACAAAGCTGAAAAACAAGCCAGTGAATTAGTAGGCAAACAAGTATCGACGGGGGCGTGGCGCGTGTATAGAAAAGACTATCTTGAAAATGAAGATGGAGAGACTGCTACAACCAAGGCAAAAGCCTTGTGGCTAGAAAAAGAAATAAATAACGAAAACGGCAAAGAAGTTTGCAATGAACTTTTTGGCACTTGTCCGTTTGATTTTCCTAAATCAGTAGATTTGATTAAGAAGTGTGTCTTACTTGGTAGCGCAAAAGACAGTCTAGTACTCGACTCCTTTGCTGGCTCTGGTACAACCGCACACGCTGTCATGGAACTCAACAAAGAAGACGGAGGGAATCGTAAGTTTATCTTGGTTGAAATGGAAGACTATGCCGACAAAGTCACGGCGGAACGTGTACGCCGCGCGGCTAAAAAATATGAATACGAGGAAGGCTTTACGTATCACACGCTTGGCCAAGCGATTGATGCCGAAAGTCTGCTCACGGGTAAGCTCCCCTCGTATAAGGAGTTTGCAAAATACGTCTACTACCTCGCTACGGGCAAAAACCATCCCGACGAAAGCAAGATTGATGAAGCAAGAAGCCTTGTCGGCAAAGGCGATGGGGAGACGGTGTATCTGCTCTACAAAAAAGACATGGACGCGCTCAAATCGCTTGCTATTACTTTGGATTGGGCGCAAGAAACGCACGCAAAAGACAAGGGGAAAAAGATCGTCTATGCGCCCGCCTGCTACTTGGATGATGAAACCCTCGATCAATACAACATCACCTTCGTAAGCGTGCCGTATAACTTGTTTGAAAAAACGGCCTAGTATGTTGAAGGATTATCAAAAGCGCGTTGTCGCCGACATCGAGGGATTCTTTACCTCGCTTGATGACGCAAAAACGCTTATCGAAAAAACACCCGCCCTCGGCTCATTCGGAAGTCCGACGATGTTCGCCTTCAACAATCCAAAGTATGCGCAATTCGGCGACCGTCCGATGACGGGGAGGGGGCAAATCTATCCACGCGTGTGCATCAAAATGCCGACGGGCGGCGGCAAAACCTTGATCGCTGTCGAAACGATCCGAGCGTATCAAAATATCCTTGCGAAAAAGAAAACGGGCTTGGTCGTATGGATCACGCATCGTGATTCGATTTATCGTCAAACAATTGAAAATCTGCAAAACAAAAGCCATGCGTACCGCCAGTTGCTCGATCAAGCGAGCGGCAACCGCACGCTTATCATCGAAAAAGGCCAGCTCTTGCGCCGCCAAGATGTTGAAGAGAATCTTGTCGTCTTGATGCTCATGATGCAATCGGCGACGCGTGACACGAATAAGATTTTTGAAGACAGTGGCTATACAGATTTTTTCCCCGCTGAGAGCCGCTACGATTTGCACCGTAAGATGCTCGCCGAAATCCCGAACCTCGATCACACGGCAGACACTTTGCTTGATCACATGCAAATCAAAACAAGTCTGGGCAATGCGATCCGCGTACTCGAGCCACTCGTAATCGTGGACGAGTTCCACACCATGTTCACAGACAACGCCCAAGCGACATTGAATGGGTTGAATCCTTCGGCGTTGATAGGGCTTTCGGCTACACCAAAACGTGGCATGAACATAGTCTCGAGTGTTAGTGGTCGTGACTTGAAAGCTGAAGACATGATCAAGCTCGACATGCACATCGTGCCACCGTCGCATGACGGTGATTGGCATTCCATGCTTGCCGCGATCAAAGCCAAACGTGAAGCACTCGAAAAAGCCGCGCATGACCTCGACCAAAATCAAGGCATCTACATCCGACCGATTGCACTTATCCAAGTCGAGCGTACAGGAAAAGAACAGCGAGGCACGGGGTTCGTGCATAGTGAGGATGTACGTGAACTCTTGATTGCTTCAGGCGTCCCAGCGCATCAAATCGCCGTCAAATCTTCATCACTCGATGAAATCAAGACACAAAAACTCCTCTCAAAAGAGAGTGAGATACGTTACATCATCACTAAGGAAGCCCTCAAAGAAGGGTGGGATTGCTCGTTTGCATATATTCTCGGCGTCATCCCAAATGCTCACAACGGCGCGGCCATGACGCAACTCGTCGGGCGTATCTTGCGCCAGCCGTATGCTAAAAAGACTGGCATTCCTGCACTTGATGAAAGCTATGTTTATTTTGCGAGCGGTCACGTCCAAGAAGTTTTGGACAATGTGAAACGTGGATTTGAAGACGAAGGATTGGGCGACGTGTATACAGGCATTGAAGTTACGGATACCAAAGGCAACGTCATCAAGGCTCCCCGCAAAGTAAAGATCAAAAAAGACATCCTCAAATCATATCCTGATTCTGTCTATCTCCCCGTGTGGCTCATAAAAGACGGAAAAACGTATCGACGTTTCACCTATGAAAATAACATCAAGCCACGCATCACATGGGACACGCTCAAGCTCGCCGACTGGCTCAAAGAGATTGAGCCGCTCATCGGCAAAAGCAAGAAAACACAAAATGAAGTAATGATGGGAATAGAGGGCATCGCTACCCTTCGCACGATAGCCGTTGAAGAATCCGTCGAGTTTGATGAGCTGTATTTGACGCGTCGCCTTTCTGAAACGATTGAGAATGCGTTTATAGCGTTCCATATTGCAAAGAAAGTCATTACTTCACTTGCAAAGACGATTGATAAAGCAACGCTCAACGCGGATGCAGGTTTTATCGCTCGTGAACTTGAAAAAATCCTACAAGCGCATCGAAAAGACCAAGAAGCGAAGGCGTTTGAAGAATTACTCACGTCTGGCGAATTGACCCTTTCCGTCTCGGATGATCCCGAGCTCGGCTTTGCTATGCCCGAAGAAGATATTGTCGAGAACGGCTTGCAATCATCATACGCGCGTACGCTCTACGAAGACGTTGATCCGTCATCACTCAATTCGCTTGAAAGCAAGGTTGCAAAACTCGTTGAAGCTAGTCCCAATGTCCTTTGGTGGGCGCGTAATCGTGTTGGCTATGGCTGGTATGCCATTCAAGGCTGGCAGCGTGGCAAAATTCGACCCGACTTCATCATTGCGCGTAAAGGAGAAAAAGACGAGCTCGAGTTTGTGTACGTGGTTGAAAGCAAAGGCGAACAGCTACTCGGTAACGCTGACACGCAATATAAGACAGCAGTGTTCGCTCGCATGAACTCGATACGCGGGAAAGTCGTACAAAATCGTACCAAGCTCATGACCATGAAGCTCAATGACCGCTTCGACTTCGAGCTTGTCCCGCAAAACGAAGAAGAAGCTCGTTTGCGTGCAAAACTCTAACGATATGCAAAAAGCCGTTTCGTACGTCCGCGTCTCAAGCAAGGAGCAGCATGAGCAAGGCTACTCGCCTGACGCTCAAAAACGCCTCTTGTATGAATTTGCGCGTTCAAACGGCTTCAACATCGTTGAAGAGTTTGAAGATGCGGAAACAGCCAAACAAACGGGGCGCACAGCTTTTACCGCTATACTCGCCTATGTCCGAGAGCACGGTATCAAGCATATCCTTGTTGAGAAGACAGATCGCTTGCATCGCAACTTTGTGGACTATGTGAAAGTCGAAGACCTGATCAAGGAATGCGACGTAACTGTCTACCTCGTCAAAGAAGGTACAAGCCTCGGCAGGAACGCCAAATCATCGGACAAGTTCATGCACGGCATCCGTACCCTCATGGCTAAAAACTTCATCGATAACCTTAGCGAAGAAACGCGCAAAGGCATGGATGAAAAGGTTGCTCATGGGGAGTATCCGTCAAAAGCTCCGCTCGGTTACTTGAACGTGCAAGACCCGATCACGAAAAAGAATATCGTGGCCGTTGATCACAAGAATCGCGCCCTTATCGAGGCGATGTTCACACTATACGGAACTGGGAACCACTCGCTTCAAAGTCTGATCGACGAGCTAGAATGCAAAGAACTCACGGGTAACCTTCCTAACGGTCGCAAACTCAACAAAACAACTACAGATCACATTCTACGCAACCCGTTTTACATCGGTCATTTCCAGTGGAATAAAGAAATCCATAAAGGCGCACATGAAGCGATTATTGATTCCGACACTTGGCAACGCGTGCAAGACGTCTTGAACGGTAAACGTGAAAAGCAAAACTACCCAGCTCAACACAACGTCATCCCGTTCCCTTTCAAAGGCGTTTTTACATGTGGAGAATGCCAGCGATCCATCACCGCCGAGATCAAAAAAGGTAAATACATCTACTACCGATGTACGAAGTATCAAACGGATTGCACTCAACAGGCGGTAAAACAAGAAATGATACTAGAAGAAGCTGAAGAGAAAATCTTGACCCCACTTTCTACAATTAGCGACAACGGCATCGCCTACGTGGTTGAAGCTCTCAAACAATCACTCGAGGAAAAACGCGGATGGCATAACACAGCCTACGAAGCCATGCTCGCCGAAAAAACTCGTCTCAAAAACCGTCTCGACCGTATGTACGAAGATCGCCTCGATGAAAAAGTCACCGAGGAGTTCTACGAAACCAAAAGAAAAGAATACACCGACCGTCTCACTGAACTTGATACCAAAATAGCCAAACACGACCGTGCCGACATCAATTATCACGATTTTGGCCTACGCATTTTAGAACTCGCAAAAAACGCCAAAAACCTAATGAAAATAGCAACTCCGCAGGAACAGCAAGAATTACTCAAGTTTTTACTATCGAACTCGACCTTGAAGGACGGAAAACCCGATTTTTCTTTGAAAAAGCCCTTTTTACAGATTGCAAAACGCTCCCCGTTGGGGGAGCGTTCGGCATGGGGTGACTAGTGGGGATCGAACCCACGATAACAGGACCACAACCTGCTGTGTTACCATTACACCATAGTCACCATGATCTCAAATTGTGTGGATTTTATACATTATTTTTTTTCTTTTGACAAGGGTATGTAGGGAACTGATTTACTACACGAAATAACTATTTCAATTTGTTTCTGGTGCCCCGGGTTGGAATCGAACCAACATATCACGGCTTAGAAGTCCGGCGCTCTATCCATTGAGCTACCAGGGCATGAGATGAAAATGTATTTATCTTCTATCATTTGTTCAGGTCTACGTCCAGGTGCGCAAAACTTTTATTTCTTCTCCCAGCTCATTTTCCGCTTGTTTGAGGCTTTTATTTTTTTTCCATTGAACCATAATCGTAACAATCCTCTCAAAAATCAAAATAATCATCACAAGTATCGCCGAATAAACTGAACTCTTAGCACTGATTTGTGGCAATTTTGAAGCAGAGGCGAGAGTGGTTGATATTGGAATATGCGAACCGATTTCGATTGTCTTTTCTCCTACGATTGGAAGAGAAATTGCAAAATCAAGATTCTTCAAATCAGAATACCAGTGGCCGAGAAAAGAAATCTGCGTGATTATCCAAACAGCAAAAAACGTTGCAAGTCCACTCACAAAAATAATTTTTACCGTATGTATCGGGTGCCATGACAACAGACGACGTGTTTCGCTGGTTGTAGTTAAACGTCGTTCGCGAACTTCGATTCCGTGTTGAATTATTTCCGTTTTTCGTTCAGGGTGGCGATTCAGAAGATCAAATTCATTTAGAACGCCGATTGGGCAGCTGTCCTTATTACAGGTGATCATATTTATTCTTCGTTTTCCTTTTTATATTTACGATTATGAAACGCTTCGTGCACTTCGCGCAATTGTTGATTAGTTATATGTGTATAAATTTGAGTAGTCGTAATTGAAGCGTGTCCAAGCATTGATTGTACGCTGCGTAGATCAGCTCCGTTCATGAGTAAATCAGTAGCAAAAGAATGACGAAGTGTGTGTGGAGAGACTTTTTTTGGAATACCGGCAGCGGCTGCATAATGCTTCACCAAACGTTCGATTGAGCGTGGTGTAAGTGCAGCCGTGCCACTTTCATATTTTTCAGCCTTACCGCTCGTGAGGGGTTTGATATTTTTTTTTCCCAATCCACCGCTCGCACGATCGTGACGTATAAAAAGATATGGGCAATCATCTTTCCGCTGAGCGAGATATTCTTTGAGATAAAAACGCGCTTGACTTGAGAGAAAAACTACACGTATTTTGTCTCCTTTTCCGCGAACCGTGAATTCATCTCGATCTAGATTAATTTGATCAATCTTCAGTGAAGCTAGTTCTGAAACACGTATTCCTGTTGAAAAAAATAATTCCAGAATTGCCTTGTCACGTGATTTTAATATCGGAGACGTATCAGACAAAGATGGACCATGGAGAAGGCGCTCTAAGTCGGTACCATCTAAATAAGAAGGTTCGCGCGAGTCTTGTTTTGCAAGCTCAATTTTATCCGGTGCCATCGTTTCAACATCATGCCGAGTGAGATATTTTAAAAAACTACGGAGAGCAATGAGATGATAATTTTGGGTGCTTTTTTTTAGTATTCCTCGATGAGGATCGTCAATGCGATTTAAAAATAAACGATATTGACGTACCAACTCGCTATTAATGTCTTTTGCCAACGGATCTTTTGCCCACGTAATAAAGCGCATCAAATAAAACTCATAATTACGTATCGTAAGACCAGACCGACCCTTTTCTATTTCAAGATATTCGAGGAATTGACGTAGTAACTGTGATACTTTTGGTGCGTTCATGAATTGAGTATAACTCAGGTGTCGGAAAATGTTCTATGTTCCCTTGTAGAAAGAATAGAATTATGATGAATTTAATCTGCACCTTTTACCTGATGAGGCTTCAACATGGTACGTAAACATGTCGTAGTGTTGGGTGGTGGAACGGGAAACTTTACCGTTTTGACCGGGCTTATGCGTCATCGTGATAACGTTGAATTGTCGGCGATTGTTAGCGTCGCTGATGATGGTGGATCAACCGGAATTCTTAGGGATGAATACGGTGTTCTACCTCCTGGTGACATTTGTCAATGTTTGATTGCGATGGCGGAATGTTCGGAAGAGCTTCGTGCCGTTTTTAATTATCGCTTTACAGAAGGTTCGCTTAACGGACATCGATTTGGGAATTTGTTTCTAACGGCATTTCAAAAAAGCATGGTTAACCCTTTGAAAGCCATAGAAGCAATGCATGCGGTGTTGGCTGTTGGAGGTCGGGTTATTCCAGTGAGTGAACGTCAGGCACGTTTGTGCGCTGAACTACGAAATGGCGAAGTTGTGAATGGCGAACACTCTATCGATATTTTGACTAAAAACCGTTCACCAATTAGGCGCTGTTTGTTTGAGACTCGTATTCCAGCCAATCCCGGTGCACTAGAAGCTATTCAGTCTGCTGATATGATCGTCCTAGCTCCAGGTGATCTTTATACGAGTCTCGTGCCAGTTTTGTTGGTTGATGGAATTCCCGAAGCTCTTCGCAAAACGAAGGCTGAGATTGTTCAAGTCGTAAATTTGACCTGCAAAGAAGGACAAACTGATGGCTTTGGGGCGAGTCGTTTTTGTACAGAGATCGAGATATATCTCAATCCTGCCAAGATTTCGATTGCTTTGATTAACTCAGCGAAGCCTTCTACAGCCATCACACAACGATACGCGGATGCTGGTAATCAAATTACACAAAATGATTTTCTCACTAATCCACCTTTTCGAGTCATTCATGCTGATTTGATCGCAGATGAAATCGCAGAACGTATCCCCGGCGATAAACTGACACGGAGTTTGCTTAGACATGATCCGGATAAGTTGGCGCATGCATTGTTGAATATTCTTCTAAACTAGACCCTTCGACCCAACCCTTTCATTATTCAAGAAAGGGTTTTTTTTGTTCTTTTTACAATTATTTACTATCTATGTATCAATACTTAGGTTACCTCTTGCTAAAATTTGAGATTTTTGATAGTTTTTCGTTGTTCAGTTTTTAATTTATTACGTCTGTTTGGCTACGGCTAGACATGACGCTTACCCGGGATCGATCGTTCAGAAAGACATTTGACTTCAATTTGCTGATTTTAAATGATTTATGGGCGATTGGTACCGAAAAAAATATGTTGGATCCAAATAAGAAAAAGCGTGTTATTGAAAAATATAAGACTCATGCGACTGACACCGGTTCTCCTCAAGTTCAAATCGCTCTACTTACAGAAGAGATTAAGGATTTAACCGATCACCTTCGTACACATAAGAAGGATTTCTCCTCTCGTCGAGGTTTAATCAAAAAAGTCGGTGAGCGTCGTCGACTTATGAAGTATCTTAAACGAGAAGATGCGAAAAGCTACGACGAATTGATGGCAAAATTAAAAGTATAACAAAACAAAAATCCCGATAATCGGGATTTTTTCTTTGTTTTTGGTTGACTAAAGACTATTTTTTTGCTATAATAAGCCTATTAGATTAATTTTTTTATATTTTTTTGCCTTTAATTAGGCTTTTCTATGTTTACTCGGATAGATCAACGTGTTGCCTTTCTTATTGATACACAGAACATGTATCACAGCGCCAAAAATATTCATGGTGCACGTTTAGCGTTTGCAAAAGTAGTTGATTTAGTGGCGGATCACCGACCGATTATTCGTGCAATTGCGTATGTTGCCAAATCTAAAAATGGTGATGAACAAGCATTTTTTGACGCGCTAGTCAGTTCCGGTATCGAATTAAAAGTAAAAGATGTTCAAGAATTTTATTCCGGAGCAAAAAAGGCTGATTGGGATGTTGGTATGGCGGTTGATGCGGTTAAGTTAGCTGAAAAAGTCGATGTACTCGTACTCTTAACCGGTGATGGTGATTTTGTACCACTCGTTGAATTTCTTCATGGTCGTGGTGTCATTGTTGAAGTTGCAGCCTTTGCAGAATCAACTAATGCACAATTACGCGCTGTAGCGGATCGTTTTTATGATATTTCTTCGGAGGGTCGTGAATGTTTGATTGGTGCGCACCACATGTACAGACAACCTCTTAGCTCAAAAATGAATCCTGTTCAAGCTAAAGAAGAACGCTTACTTCCTTTACTTGAAGAAACAATAGAATCAACTTCAACACCTGTATCTAGTTCTCCAAAAAAAGGTCGTGGTCGACCGCGTAAATCATCAGAACATGAAACATCTCATACCTTTCATAAAAATGATATGTTTCTTGAAGATAATGATAAAACGGACGATAGACCAATTCGGGTGACTTTTTAAGTCACTTCCCGTCCCCTGCTTCATTTTTTTCTGAATCAGAGGATGGGGATCGCATCAAGACGTCGATCCGCAGAGCGGATTAGGTCTTGGTACGCATTTCCTGTATTCCTTGTGTGGAATTTATTTTTATTTAATTTATCTGATTATCTGAAGAATATGAAAACTCAACAAGAATTTTCAATTGAATGGGGTGGACGCACACTTACGATTGGAACTGGATTGTTAGCACAACAAGCTAATGGCTCTTGTACTGTTCGTTATGGAGATACCGTCGTTTTATGTACAGCTACTATAGGTAGCGCTCGTGATGGTATGGATTTTTTTCCTTTGTCAGTTGATTTTGAAGAACGAATGTATGCAGCCGGACGTATTAAAGGTTCACGATTTATCAAACGTGAAGGTCGTCCAACTGATGAAGCAGTGCTTAGCGGACGTTTAATAGATCGCGCAATTCGCCCCCTGTTTAATGATCATTTGCGAAATGAAATCGCAGTCGTTGCAACAGTTTTTTCACATGATCAAGAAAATGATGCCGATATTGTCGGTTTAGTTGGTGCTGCTTGCGCTTTGAGTATCAGTGATATTCCTTGGGACGGTCCTCTTGCGGCTTGTCGTGTCGGTCGAAAGGATGGTCAGTGGGTTTTAAATCCGAGTTATCTTTTAACTGATGAGGGTGATATTGATTTAGTTGTTGCCGGAGTGAATAACAAAACCGTCATGCTTGAAGCAGGTGCAAAACAAGTGACTGAAGAAGACATGTCTCAAGCGATCGAATGGGCACATACACAATTACAACCTATCATAGAATTGATTGAAAAAGTTCGTCTTTCTGTTGGAAAAGATAAACTTGATTTATTAATGCCAAAATCAGATGAAGAAAAAGCTGACAAAGAAGCTCGTGCTATTTTACATGCAAAAGCAATCGAAATTTTAACAAAACTCTCTCCTTCAATTTTGTTTGCAGAACCATTAAAAAGTAAAGATGATCGAAAACAGGCTGTAAAAAAATTAAAAGAAGCCGCTGAAAAAGAACTTGAATCACAACAAATTTCAAAAGATGATCGAAAAAAATCACTTGAAATTTTAGAATCTTTCGTTGAAGGTGAAATTACTCGATTGATTCTTGAAGAAAAAAAACGCGCCGATGGTCGTGCTTTAGATGAAATTCGTGATCTTCAAAGCATGGTCGGTATTATGCCAAGAACACATGGATCCGGGTTATTTATGCGCGGATCTACTCAAGTACTCACCAGCGTGACTCTCGGTTCTCCCGGAATGGAACAAACCTTGGACACGATGGAATACCAGATTAAGAAGCGTTATTTTCATCATTATAATTTCCCAAGCTATTCAGTCGGTGAAACGAAAGGTAATCGAGGACCGGGACGGCGCGAAATTGGTCATGGCGCTTTAGCTGAACGAGCGCTTATGCCGGTTCTTCCTACAAAAGAAGTCTTTCCATATACCATTAGAGCCGTAAGTGAAGTATTAGGCTCGAACGGTTCATCATCCATGGGCGCAACCTGCGGTTCTACATTATCACTTATGGATGCCGGTGTGCCTATTTCTTCCCCCGTGGCTGGAATTGCGATGGGTATGGCTAGTGATGAAAAAACTGGTCGCTATCAGGTTATTACAGACTTACAAGACCTAGAAGATGGCGCAGGCGGTATGGATTTTAAAGTCGCAGGAACTCGTGCTGGTATCACAGCTATTCAAATGGATACGAAAACACATGGTATACCGCATCACGTTATGCAGGAGACTTTAAAACAAGCTCTTAAAGCACGATTACAGGTTCTCGCGTCAATTGAATCCATTATTTCAACCCCCCGTTCAGAATTATCCAAATATGCACCTCGTATTCAAACTATTCGGATTAACCCTGATAAGATTCGCGAAGTGATCGGACCTGGCGGTAAAATGATTAATGAAATCATTGCAGTATGTCAGGTTCAAATAGATATTGAAGATGATGGATTAGTTCTGATTACATCAACAAATCCTGATGGAATGGTAAAAGCTTTGGATTGGATTAAACAATTAACCCGTGAAATAGCAGTCGGTGAATTATTAACCGGTCCAGTAACTCGTTTAATGGAATTCGGTGCATTCGTTGAAATCGGACCAAAACAAGAAGGGTTGGTTCATATTTCTGAACTCGCTCCGCAACGTGTTCAAAAAGTTTCAGATGTCGTAAAGGTTGGCGATATCGTTACCGTAAAAGTGTATGAAATCGATTCACAGGGTCGTGTTAATTTATCCATCAAACGCGCCGCACCTGGATATGTTGAATCTGATAAAGATAAACAACCTTTACGCCGCTCCCCCGGCGGATCCAGCAACGGAAGAGGTTCTCGACCAGCTTATAACGAGAAAAATGAACATACACAGCATCATTCAAATCCTCACACAAATGCGAGCGGAGAAGTTGTGAATACGCCAAAACCATTCAATCTTCCATAAGATACATATAAAAAAAACGAGCTAATCACTCGTTTTTTTTATTATTAATTACTACGGATTGGCATCACTAAGTATTGATACTCCTCTTTTGAACCTTCGGGGATTATAAGAGCCGGGCTATTATGATCAATTTGACGAAACCGTATCTCAGTACTATCCATCGCTGAGAGACCGTCATTTAAATACCGAAAATTTAGCGTAAGACGATTTGTTTCACCAACAATCTTTCCTTTAATGGAGGTTTTTGTTTTACCCGTTCCTTGGTCAGCACTTTGGACTGTGCAAGTTCCAGCTTCAGGATCAAAGGAAAAATGAATATCAAAAACTCCTTGTCGAGCGAATAGACTAGCAGCCCGAACCGCTTTTTGAACTTCTGAACGAGAGAGGATGGCTTCGGTTTTAAAATTGGTTGGAATAAGAGGTTTATAATCAGGAAAAGAACCTTCAATTAAGCGAGAGATTAACTCAACATTGCCAAAGGTAATAACAAGTTGATTTTCAGTAAAATAAAAATCAATGTTCTCCGGCATATTCATTTCATCTTTATAAGAACCGATAATGCGTGCAGACTCATTGAGAGCCCTAACCGGTATAATCCATTTTCCTTCTTCGGTTGAACCCTTGTATATCATGATTCGTTCGGCAAGACGATACGAATCAGTTGCTGTAAAAGCAACCTTTCCTTGACCGGCAATACCACCAAAATAACAAGCGACACCCATTAATTCCGGACGAGATTCTGATGTAGAAACCGCAGAAGCAACCTGACTAATCGCACGCTTCATATCTATCGCTTTAAGCTCAAACCCTTTTTCCTTTGCTAGTTTTGGTAGAAGGGGGAATTCTGAGGCTACCATTCCTTTTAAAACGGTCTCCTGTTCGCCAGAACGAACTTCGAGTCCATCTTCTTGTAAAATCAGTTCAACCTTACCTGAGGGCAAAAGCGAGACATAATCGAGGAAGAGCTTTGCTGGAACACTGTACTCGCCTTCAACTTCAACTTTACCACGTACCAGACAATTAACCGCTATTTCCAGATTCGTCGTGGACATACGTAAAGAACCAGCTTCCGTTTTTAATAACACATTCCCCAAAACGGGTAGATTTATATTTTTTCCGGAAATATGGGAAACCATGTTTAATCCCTGAATAAGATTTTCTTGAGTACACGCAAAATGCATAGTATGGAAAACGTTAGATGCTCAAATTTTACTTGTTTGGTTTATTATCCCCCTTTTAGAGTTCATTCTTTAGGTTAAAGATATATATATGAGAATAAGTAGTAATCATAAGGGGTGTGGATAGTGTGAATAATTTTAGAAAAGGTCTTTGTTAAGGTTATATTTTGATTAAATTCGTCCACATAGTTGTGGGATGGATGGTGGGTTACTTGGAGAGAGCTGTGGACGAAATTACTGTGTTACGAATTATCCACGTTTTATTTGTTTCATTATCCACAGTGGATGTGGATGAGTTTGTTTTAATTTGAGGCGGTATACAGCTTTTCACGCAGTTGATTAATATCGTGTCGAAGTTTTTCATCTTCTTTTAGTAGGTCGGTGATTTTCGTACAAGCGTGCATCGCAGTGGTGTGATCGCGCCCGCCTAAATGGGAACCGATTGTTGGGAATGAACATTTTGCTTCTTCTCTAAGGAGAAACATGGCTATTTGACGAGGAAAAGCTAAACGTTGTTCACGGCTTTTACCTAGTATTTCATCCAGTGTTACGTCAAAATAGCTGACGACGATTTCAATCAGTTTACGTGGAGTGATATTTCTTTTTGGCGTATTTGGAATAAAACTTTGCAATAAGGTTTGAACAGAATCTTGGTTCGGAGTGATGTTTTTAAATTGATGATAGGCGAGAATTTTATTTAAAGCGCCTTCAAGTTCGCGGACGCTGGATTGAATAGCACCGGCAATAAGACGGAGAATTTCGGCATCCAGTTTTGGAAATTTTTCACGAGATTTAGCTTCGAGAATAGCAACACGAGTTTCGAAATCAGGGTTAGAAACATCTACCGTCATACCCCAGTCGAAACGTGTGAGTAAACGAGTTTCAAGCCCCTGAATATCTTTAGGCATGCGATCGGCAGTTACGATAATTTGTTTATTGCGTTGATGTAATTCGTTAAAGGTATTAAAAAATTCTTCTTGAGTTCCTTCTTTACCGGTCATGAATTGAATATCATCAATCATGAGGACATCGACGCTTCGATAGGTGTTTTTGAAATCCATGCCACGTCCTGAACGAACAGCGCTAATAAATTCATTTGTAAAGCGTTCACAGGTTACATAAAGGACTTTCGCATTTGAATTTGATTTAGCAACATGGTGACCGATTGCTTGGAGTAAATGAGTTTTTCCTAACCCAGAACCACCATAAATAAAAAGTGGATTATATGCTTCACCCGGTTTAGCCGCGACAGCTATTGATGCAGCATGCGCAAGTTCATTTGCTTTACCAACGACAAAATGGTCGAATGTATATCGTGGGTTTAGACCGATATCATTAGGAGTAGATTCGACGGTAGAAACGTTTTGGAGGGAAATTGTTGTAAAATTTGGATTACTTGGAGATTCTTCATTTTGATTAACAGTTTCCAAGCGATCAAGTAAATTTGGAACAGGTGTCGTATTGTGAACTTCGACTCGATATGAGATTTCACGAACGTTATTTGAAGTTACGTTTCGAAGCGCGCGAATGATTGATTCATGATACTTTTTTTCAAGCCAAGCCTTTGTAAAGGTATTTGGAACAGCGATCACAACACGACCATTATCATAAGATGCAATAAAGGTATTCTTAAACCATGTGGTGAAATTGGCTTTTGAGAGGGTTAACTCGAGTTCACCGAGTGTCGCCCGCCAGAGCTCTTGAGTATCCATAAAGGGTCGAAAAGAAGTGAATGATGGGTTTAACTTCAACAGGCTAGCAATGTACTGTCAAACTTGTTGATAAGATATGGATAATCATATCAGAGACTTGATTCTTTTCCGAGGTTTTGCTATTATTTGTCGCATCACTAATTAAAGAAATTCCATGGCTACCAAACGAACATATCAACCAAAGAAGCGCCGTCGAGCAAAAGTTCACGGTTTCCGTGCTCGCATGGCTACTTCTAAGGGTCGCCAGGTCCTCTCCCGTCGTCGAGCGAAGGGTCGAAAACGGGTAGCGATCGAGACTAATAATAAAAAGAAGAAATAACAGAATCGAGCTCAAATGAGCTCGATTTGTTATCATTAAAATATGTTGCCTCGAGATAAGCGATTGACTAAAAAACGAGATTTTTTGAAGATGGGCTTAGTCGGTCGACCGATTTATGGTGTTTATACTACGTTACGCATTCGTTCTTTACAAAAACCAGAAACGAAAGTTGCTTTTTTAACTTCAACAAAAATGTTCAAGTTAGCTGTGGATCGAAATCGTGTTAAGCGTCGTTTACGTGAGATTTTGCGTGATATTTGGAATGAGTTACCCTCTTCAATGCACTTGTTATTTATTGCTAAACCCGAAGCATTACATGGAGATTTTTTGAAAATTAAAGAAGATATTCGGCATATGCTTACAAAAGTGAGTGATGCTTTACAAAAACCAGCACGTCCAAGTCCTAGAGCGAGAAAAAATGCCGTAAAGAAGCGTTGATATGAAGTTGTTATATTTACCACGTCGCATGGGTCAGATTTTGATTATTATTTATCAACATACTATTTCGCCGGATCATGGGATTATTTCTCCTCTTTTTTCATACACTGTATGTCGTTATACTCCGACGTGTTCAGAATACAGTTATTGGGCTTTGGACAAGTACGGACTTTTAAAAGGGATTTGGTTGACGATTAAGCGCTTAGGTCGTTGTACGCCTTGGCATATTGGAGGTCACGATCCAGTGCCGTAATATCGTTTTTCTAAAGGAGGTCTGTAATGTTGGTAATTGCTCTTGACGGAGAGTGCACGTGCAGTTGTCATCAAGCGGATATTTACGAGGTGCATGTAACGGCTTGTTGTGAAATTTGTCCGTACTGCAATAAGCAGATCATGGTCAGTATGCGTGCTCGGCATGAATGTAGGTGTCCTCAGAAACCGAAAGATTCACCACCAACAATTGATGAGCCGCCTGAAACGGCAGCTTGAATTCTCTTAGACGCCCCATTGAGGCGTCTTTTTTGTTTTTTTATATTTGAATGTCCAGTATTTTTTTTCTTCCATTTTGACCTTTTATGATTTGAATACAAGATTTTGCACAACAAAAATATTCAGCCAGAAATTCTATTAAGACTTTATTCGCTTTCCCGTCGATGGGTGGAGCTACTATTCGGATTTTCCAACCTGAAACATCTTTTGAGATGATTTCGTTTTTGGAAGCGTTTGGAATAATAGTGCAATTTACACGCATACGGAGTGTATACAAAAAATCCCTTTATTAGGGATTTTTTATTATTTTTTAATATTTGTTTGTTTAAGGAATTTTATTATTTTTTGATTGCGTATTTGGACGGCAACATAATCACGATATTCTGGAGTTGTGACGCGTTCGCGGGTTTCGGTGTCGTTTGGTTTAAGACCTGAAAGGATTAAATCAATTTCAGTATCAACTTCGTCATCAGTGACACTTATATTTTCTTTTTTTCCAATCTCCTTAATAATAACCGCTGTTTTAATGCGTTCGAGAGCACGAGTAATTAAATCCAGTTTAAGGTCACTTTCCGATTTTTTAATACTGGATAAATAATCTTTCATGTTACCACCTTGATTTTCGATGGATTGTTCCATTTCAATCATCATTCGACGAACTTCTTCGTTAACGAGTAATTCAGGTACTTCGGAAAATTTTGATTCTTTGATCATTTTTTCAAGCAATTCTATTTCAGCTGCTTCATCCGTTTTTTGATCAGCCTCTTGTTGCAGATTGTTTTGTAAGAGTTCACGTAACTTTTCCATATTTTCCACACCTGCTGATTTTGCAAATTGCTCATCGGCGATAGGAATTTCAAGACGAAAAACATCAATTACTTCAACATCAAATGTGACGGTTTTTCCGGCAAGCGCTTTATTGTAATGGTCTGCTGGAAAAGCGAGATCGAACTCACGCTTTTCATTTTTTTTCATTCCGACAACTTTTTCAGCAAAGCCCGGAATGTAGCTTTGTTCGTTTAAATAAACTCGATAATTCGTAGATTGACCACCTTCAATAGGAACTTGACCATCACGGATATTGAGATTGACCAAGATCATATCATCCATGGTCGCAGCTTGATCGGTCGCTATTTCATTTCTACGCATTTTTCTGAGGTCATCGATGGTTTTTTCAACATCCGTTTCAGTGACCAGACGTCTTTTAAAGTCAACTTTGATTTTTGTGTAATCAGTTAAGTTTGTGACATGAGGCATGGTATTCACGACAGTAGTGAATTCGATATCACTTCCAGGTGCTAATTTTTGGACTGCGATTTCAGGTGAACCAACTGTTTCAATTTGTTCTTGTAAAACAGCTTTCACAAAAACGGCACGCACTAATCGTTCCAATGCATTTTCCCAAATCGCCATTTCTCCAAAGGCACGCTTAACATCATCGTAACCAGCTTTTCCAGGTCTGAAGCCGGCGATTGGACGATGAGTTGAAATATCTGTTACAGCTTGGTCAAGATACGGTTTTGCTTCGTCCGGTGTAATGGAAAATTTTAATTCCACTTGAGATTTTGGTAATTGAGTAACGATTGGAGTTAACATAGTTGTGGGCGAAGGGTAGCTAAAAATCGATATTACGTCAATCATTTTTACGTCACTATTTTGTATTATTTTGAATCTAAAACCTCCCACATTTTTGGGAGGTTTTTTTATCTAATATAAGTTAATGGGTTTGTTCGTTTATTGTTTACGTAAACCTCGAAATGTAAATGTGTTCCTGTTGAGCGTCCGGTGGTTCCCATCATGGCTATAACTTGTCCTTTTTTGACAGTGTCGCCAACTTTGACGAATAGTTTAGATGAATGAGCATACCGTGTCTTCATTCCATTCGGATGATCAATGATGATTTGAAGACCATATCCACCACTGTTCCAAGCAGCTGTTTCAACGACACCATCAGCAGCAGCGTAGAGCGGTGAAGAATAATCACCATCAATATCGACTCCGGTATGTTTCCATCCGTAATATTGTGTAATGACATGACCAGAAGTCGGCCATAATAAACGTGTCTTTGGAAGACTTGTCGTATCAAGATCTTTCGGTTTTTTTGTGGTACTTGGTGGATTTACAAGGTCGGCTAAAATGGTAGATTTTGGTGCAGTGGTTTTGATGGTCGATTTTATCGTCGTATTTTCGGATGAACGCAAAATATCATCACGTCGTGCGAGAATTTGAGTTCTTGTTTGTTCGATTTCAGGTGGTTTTCCACCAGGGATCACGATTTCGCTTCCGAGCGCCAATTGATCACCGTTTATATGGTTAAAGGTAGATATTTCATCCGGATCTCCTCCGTATTTAGTAGCAATTTTACTGAGAGTATCTCCTGATTTTGTCGTGACAACAATTCCTGAGACCGGCGGAATTTTAAGGCTATCTCCAGGACGGATATATTGGCGTTCGGTTAAGTTATTGTTCCATAGAATGGTACCAACATTGACATCGAATGCTTGAGCGATGGAACTGACCGTATCACCTTCTTTGACGAGATAGGTTTCGGTTTTTGTGCGAGGTGTCTTACTTTTTTCACCATCTTCCATATCATATGGTTGTATGATGATTGCTCCAGGAACGCTTAAAGAAGGTTGAACCGGATCGTTTTCTTCATCATAATCAAAATCAATATGAGGAACGCTATCAATCGTTCCTGAAGAGAGATATTTTGTATCTTTTTTGATATCTTGAGTATTTACTTGTTCTTCGGTGATATCGAGATGTTCGTCTGAAGCAATGGCGAATAATAAACTTTTTTGTCCGATATCTTGCGCATAAGCCGTGCGACCCTTGAGATTTCCGCCTATTGTGATTATTAAGACAATAAGAAGTACGATATGAGGTGCGTATCTATTTGTAATAATATAGAGAGCAAGACCACGAGCAGGAATAGCTAAACGTTGCGCACGAAGTTTAAAAATAACACTTATTTTATAAAAAGGGAGCAAACAAAAACGCACGAAAAAACGAGAAATAGGAGTAAGTGCGTGTCCAAGTTTATATAGTATGTTTTGGACAATGCGTTTGAGGTAGCGTGTAGCTCGGAAAAGAGCTACGGCAATACTCGTTAAAAATTGTTTGATTGAATTTGGAATATAAGCCTCTCAATAACCAGGTGCTTAATGTTTCACGTTCATTTCTACTTTTCCTGTGAAATAGATTAAGTCTGGATTAAGCAAAATTTCGACGCTTATGAAGGTTAGCATTTTTCGCTATTTCGGTCAAGAGTAAAGCTATATTTTTTTGCTAATTTAAGCTATTTTTCGTGTAATTGACGATATTGAAGAGCTTCTGATATATGGTTTTCTGACACAACTTCACAATTTTCAAGATCAGCGATCGTACGAGCAACTTTAAGGACTCTAAAATATGCTCTCGCACTTAACTTGAAATGATCGATAGCTTGTTTTACCAATTTTTTACTTTCGAGGTTTAATTCAATATGTTGTCGGATGATTTGATTTGAGGCTTCGGAATTCATGAGTATTGATTTGTCACGATAGCGTTCAAGTTGTCGATTGCGTGCTTGTTGAACGCGCTGACGGATTATTTCGGAAGATTCAGTTGAAGTATATTCAAAAATAGTTTTGGTTGGTACTTTTGGAACTTCAATAGACAGATCAATTCGATCCAGTAACGGACCGGAGAGGCGCTTATGGTAGCGTTGCAACTGAATTGGTGTACAGGTACATTCTCGATCAGGATCTGTTTTATATCCGCAAGGACAGGGGTTCATAGCAGCAATTAAAAGGAAACTAGCTGGAAACAAGAATGTTCCTTGTGCTCGAGAAACTGAAATATTTCGTTCTTCGAGAGGTTGGCGTAAATGCTCCAATACTGTTCGAGGGAATTCAGGAAGTTCGTCTAAAAATAATATTCCTCGGTGAGCTAAAGAAATTTCTCCCGGACGTGGGGTGCTTCCACCTCCAACTAATGCGATGCTTGATGCGGAATGGTGTGGTGAGCGAAACGGTCTTATTGAAATAAATCCTTGTTGAGGTAAGTTGCCAGCTACGGAATGGATACGAGTTATTTCTAAAGATTCTTCATGTGTAAGTGTAGGAAGGATGCTAGCCATTGATTTTGCGAGAAGTGTTTTTCCAGAACCCGGAGGTCCATTTAAAAGGATATTATGCCCACCAGCTGCAGCAATTTCGATCGCTCGTTTGGCTTGTTCTTGTCCGCGAATTTCTGACATTTCAACATGTTTTCGGTTTTCATATGTATTTTGCACCATTGGTTGATGTTGTTCGATTGGGAGTTGAATTTTTCCTTGCAAATAATCCGTCAATTCATTGAGATGTTCGATGGTTCGTATGTTTATCCCTGAAACAAGAACGGCTTCTTCTTTATTTGCTTTAGGTATAATGATTTCTTTCATTCCTTGTTGTTTCGCGAGTAGAGCCATGGAAAGGACACCTGAAACACCACGGACATGTCCGTCTAAAGCAAGTTCACCAATCAGATAACAATTTTTTACAGATTCTTTTAAAATTTCTCCGCTTGCAATTAAAATAGCGATTGCAATTGGAACATCAAAACAAGTTCCTGTTTTTCGGACATCACCCGGTGCGAGATTTAAGGTGATGCGAATGCGTGGAAATGGAAGACCGGAATTTTTTATGGCGCTACGAACACGTTCACGAGCTTCTTGAACAGCAGCGTCCGGTAAGCCAACGATAAGAATATTTCCTAAACCGGGGGAAATGTCCGCTTCGACATAAATTGGATGAGCTTCTAGACCAATAAGAGTAGAAGTATTGACTATTGCAGCCATAGTATAGGGGCATTACACCCTTATATATCGCTTTCATTTATTATTGTTTTCGTCAAATACGTTTTACTTACCCAGAGGCAGATACCAAAACCTATAGCAATATCTGCGATATTTATAATGGATCGAGAAAAAATAAGAATCCAATCAAAAACATACCCATGGATTAAACGGTCGAAGATATTCCCAATAGCACCACCAAAAATAAAGGCAAAGGCATATATCATCGTTCGCGATTTTTCACGTTTTATTTCTTTACTCGTTTCAAATAAAAGAAACATACAGATTATGCCAGTAAGTAGTATGATGATCGGCATAGGTACTGGAATGTTTGCGAGTAATCCGTGGTTTTGATGTTGAGTGGTACTGAGCCAAAAAGGGATCAGCTCTTGAGCTGACTTATTTGAAAAGATTTTTTTTGTCCATTGATCGAAATAAAAAACGCCTCCGGCGAGACCAATGAAGGTCAGCGTGTTTTGGAGGCGTTTGACTGACATATTTACATTTCTTGGGTTAATATTTTTTTGCAAGAAATACAGCTTGATGATGCCGGACGTGCTTCAAGACGTTTTTCATCAATTTCTTTTTTGCAGTATCTACAGGTTCCATACGTTCCTGCGGTGATTGCTTTTAGGGCGCCTTCAACATCGCGAAGTTCTTCTTCTAAGCGACTTTCGACAGAAAGATCGTCAGCATATTCGGCGATTTCGACAGCATTATCATCTTCGGAATTACTACCGGACTCCGGGTATTTTGTCGCAAAATGACCAGGATTATTTGGATCTTCATTTCCAAAGTCTTTCAACTCTTGGAGTAGACGATCTTTTTCTTTTATCAGAAGTTCATGGTAGTGGTCTAGCTTCTTTTGGATCATAGAATTTGAGTTTTTGAGATGATAGCGTTGCTGGTCTAGTTGGTCAACCATCTCGGGTAAAGATTCCTGCAATACACAGAAGGATTTACCTAAAATGATTTTCTTAATTTAAAAAGACCGTGGAGGACCCTTATATATGAGAATAAAGTGGTCGCACGGTCTTAGACCTGGACTGTTGAACATGGGCTCCATCGAGTGTGCTTTTAGAAGCACGAGGTTCGGATAAATCAGCTTGGCTGACTTGGAGCTTACGCTACGAGTTGTCTAGGTCTGAAAGGGACTGCTGCTTCGACCCAACCCTGGCGTGACCTCATGGAGAATCCGAAGATTCTTTGGTTTTGAGGTGGCCTCAGTGGGTTTTTAATGATTTTGTTTTTTGTTATCTGATGTTTTGATCGAAATCAAAACGGGGGTCGAGTCAAGGCATGGAATTGACCGCCATCGAAGATGGAGGTCTACCCCTTGCAGTTGTAAAGAGCGAGTGTCTACCAATGGTTAGGTAGTTATGAGACATTTAGGCGTCTCTTGTTAACACGAACAAACGATGAGGTGAACAATGGCACTTGGCCATAACCAAATACTTAGGTGACAGCTTTTTGCTATCTACCTGCAGAGAGAAATGGAAGGTGCGAATGACCTTTGTGGTCATGCTCGGTGGCTTTACCGAACATCATCATAATAGCACGTTTTGGGTCACCGATCAATCAACAGACCCCTGTGGATAATATTTTTGCTAGATTGAGTACTATATTTCAGATTTCCACATGTTGTGGATAACTTAATCCACGCAGAGGATAAGTTTATTATCCATTATTGAGCCAGTTAGATAGGTGGGAGATTGATATATTGAGAATTGTAATTCTTTTGCAATTTGTTCGAGGCTTTGTTGGTTAAAACGAAAAACCGGAGTTCCTGGACAAGTTGGGATTGATGTCTGCAGTTTTTCATTTGTTGTGTAGGTTATGCTGGCGCCGTGAATACTAACTGTTGTAGATGAACCAGTTTGCCATTTGGTCGTGCTTGAAGCGGAAGTGAATATGTTTGTAGGTAGACGATATTCATCTATTACTGTTCCATCCGCTAAATTGAGTTTTACTTGATCTTGCACACCGAAGGCACCGAGAAAAGCGATAGCGGAAGTGGTTGGTACGTCTGTTTTATTAAATTCCAGTTCAAATGATTTTAGAGCATCATTTTGACTTTCCCAGGCAATCATTTTTATTTTTTCTGGTGGAAGGTTAAATAATTTTTGTAATTTTGTTTGGATAAGTTGATCAGCCTCCGGAAAAACAGCTAGATTGACAGCGTTTGCGTATTCCGGCAGTTTATTTTGTTCAGTTATCGGTAAAGGAATAGTGCTTTTCCAAACATGTCCTTCAAATGGTCCGGTTACAACGAATGTTAGATTCTGTTCTTTTTCTACAGGTAAAGAAAGTGAAAATGCGGATGGAGAATGACGCAAATTCCATAGTAATGGTAAAAAGGTGTAGAGTTTTTTGGTGGTTTGCGATATCGGGTTTGCGCTAATGAGAGAAAAAAAACCGAAATTTTGACGATGAAGTCCAGATGTTGGTTGGATACGAGGAATGATTGCAAAAGGCTCGTATTGTTCTTCTTTTGATGAAAGTCCAATAATAATTGGAAAAAATGACGGTTCGATGCTTTCGCGCCATGAAAGAGGAAGTTTTTCAGATAATTTGGTACCACTTTTAATGAAACCAAGTGCGATTGTTTTTTCAGGTACGGGAATTTGAATCAAAAAAATACATAGTATTCCAACAATACAAAAGATCAGAAAAATATATCCGATCATTCGAAGGATACGCGGACCTTGAGGAAGTTTATTTATTCCATAAGCCGAAATCGGACTGGCTTTAGAAATAGCATTTTGAATATCGTTTTCCACATGTTCACCCTAGCAAGAATGTTTTCATTCGAAAAGCATCCCGGTATTTCAGGATGCTTTTTTTATTCATTTATAAATTTTAGTTTAATTGAAGGACCGAGATGAGTGTTTCCATTCATGTCGGTGATGACTGTAAATACGGAATACGTTCCAATCCCTAGATTACTCGTCCACTGTAAAGTGAGAACTGGATTTTGCGGTGCAATATCTGAAGAGATAAGCCGTGTTGAACCATCGATTGATTGTGCGTACAGATCGATTTTTTTTACTCCAGCTATTTGATTCGCAATTATTTCTACAGGAATAGGCAAACTATTTATATTAATGGTGCTATTGTCCTTAGGTGATTGAATGATGGCACTTATTGGATCGCTATCCGCATTTACATTGATTGTTACGACGGCTGATCCGCGATTTCCTACATCGTCTATTGCGGTAACGGTAATATCGTGAAAACCACGTTCGAGCGTATTTGGCAGTTGAACGGGAATATTCCATGGCTCCTGATTCAAAGAGCCTATGAGAGTTGAATCGACTGAAGCCTCGATACGGATGATGCGTCTTTTTGCAGTTACATTTACTGATATGTTTCCTTTTCTACTTGTCCACGAATCATTTTGTGTTGGATTCCAGATGGAAATTACTGGTTTCGTATCGGTCGTGTGAAGATCATCAATTTCAGTAGGTGGAGTTGAAGTTGTATTCCAATTATTTTTTGTTATCCACGTTTGGACGCCGTTTTCCCATTCGGTGAATTGCGGATCATCTTGAGGATGTGTTGGCGCCGGACCACGAGGATCATCTTTATCCAAATACCAAAGTTCGTTATGTCCTTCGTGAAAGGTTTTTTCTTCAATTAAATCAGGAGGTGTATTTTCTGTAGCGATTTTTCCGGAAACTTTATCAATGTTGATTTTAATTTCTGTTACCTTACCGTTGAGAATGGGTTTGTCGGTGTCTATTGTTGGAGGAGGTGTAAATTTTTCAGCAGGACTGTTTTCAAGGGCACGTTTCATGAATGCTTGCCAAATCGGAGCCGCAATTTGTGAACCATCGGCGCCACGTTTCATTTCGGTTCCGTTTGTATTTCCAACCCAGACACCTGCGACTAGACTTGGAGTGTACCCCATGGTCCAGGCGTCTTTGAAATTATTTGTGGTTCCAGTTTTTGCGGCAACAGAACGACCGGGGAGTGTTAAGAAGTTTTTATTTCCAAAAACATATGAACGTGCATTATTGTCTGATAAGACGTCGGTTAACCTAAGTGATGCATCGCGATCAACAACTTGTTTTCCTTCGCCTAATTTCCATTCATCGATGATTTTTCCGTTTGCATCTTCAACTTTGAGAATGGAAACGAGTGGATATTGTTTTCCTTCATTAGCAAAAGCTGCATAGGCATTGGTGTGTTCGATTAAACGCACTTCGCCTCCACCAAGCACCAATGAAAGACCAAAGCGGCTACGATCGCTGAAGGTTGTATACCCAAGCTGTTCGGCAAAATCGAGTACTCGACTAATGCCGGTAAGATAGAGCATTTTTACGGCAGGTATATTGAGTGAGCCTTGTAAAGCCGCACGAGCTGAGATTGGTCCATGCTCTTTAAAATCATAATTTTTTGGTTCGTAATTTCCGATATCGGTTTTGAATGTCGTATCTACATCCCATAAGGTCATATCAGGTGTATAGCCTTTTTGAAATGCCGCTACATATACGATCGGTTTAAAAGACGATCCTGGTTGAAGCGGGCTTAGAGTGACATTAACCTCACCTTCAATTTCACGATCACTGAAATCTTTGGAACCAACCATTGAAAGGATTTGTCCATTTTTTGGATCCAGTGCGACCAGACCGCCGTTATTGAAGCCATATTTATGTCCACGCTCGTCGACGCCTTTTTTTACTTCTTCTTCCGCAATTTGTTGTTTATCCCAATCGAGCGTTGTGATGACTTTATACCCTTTACGTTCAACATTCGCTTGTCCATATTTTTCGTAGAGTTGACTTTGTACATAATGTACAAAGTGTGGAGCGGAAATGTTGAGTTCTTTGCGTGCAATCAGTTTTTTGAGCGTTTCTATTTTTTTTGCGGCTTCAGCTTCGTCTTCGGTAATGTATTTTTGTTCAGCCATTTGATCAAGAATATAGTGTTGTCGTCCAACCAGAAGATTGCGATTGTCACCACGTGTACCGGTTCCATATGGAGAATATAAGTCAGGAGCTTGTGGAATAGCCGCAAGAAGTGCTGCTTCGTCGAGAGTTAATTCTTTGGCGGATTTTCCGAAATATGTTCGTGCTGCGGATTCAATTCCGTAAACCATCGGCCCGTAGGAAATTTCATTTAAATATAATTGTAAAATTTGTTCTTTGGTGAAAACTCGTTCTATTTGAAGCGATAAGAGAATTTCTTTTGCTTTGCGAGTTAAACTTCTTTCATTTGTAAGCACGGCATTTTTAATGAGTTGTTGGGTAAGGGTTGAGGTTCCTTTGACTCTCTCCCCCTTGATTGTATTGATAACAAAAGCACGAATTAATCCGCGCCAGCTGATGCCGTGATGTGTATAGAAATTTTTATCTTCAATGGCAACCGAAGCATGTGAAACATAATCCGGGAGATCTTTGATTTGTATTAATGTCCGATTTTCCTCTCCGTGGATTTCGCGGAGAATATGTTGACCAGTACGATCGTAAATTTTGGTGGTTTGTGGGATATCTCGTTCGATGAGGCTATTTGGATCAGGGAGAGAACGTGAAATCCAAGCTAAAACAATGCTTAAAACAAGAGCTCCGACAAGAGAAAGGATCAAGCACGTCAGCAGAAGACCAAGGCTTAATTTTTTCCAAGGAAAATTAGTCATTTTTCGCTTAATAGACATACATTATAGGGTACAAGGGTTGACAAAATTGGGCAAATGAGACAACTTTTCGTCCACAAGAGAAATATGAATATGGGAAATGATTTTACACCGTTTACCCTTTCGATTCGTCAAAAATGGATGATTTCCGTTTTAGTGTGCATTTTGTCGATCACCGGAAGTCGGATTGATATGGTTTTAGCGGCGGTATCGATTAATCAAACGAAGATTGAGACTGTTCATGACAATGAAATAGGTTTGCAAATTACGCCAAGTTATTTTGGTTCTTTAGAAGTGGCTGACAAGATTAAGGCAGTGGGAAGTCGTGTGGTTGAAATGACGGCCTACAATTCTGAAGTTGGTCAAACTGATGCAACGCCGTTTATTACGGCTAATGGAACACGAGTGCGTGATGGAATTGTGGCGGCAAATTTTTTGAAATTTAATACACGCATCCGTTTGCCGGATTTGTATGGAGATAGAATTTTTATAGTGACAGATCGGATGAATCAACGTTTTAACAATAGAATTGATATTTGGATGGAAAAGAAAAGCGATGCACTCGCTTTTGGAATTAAACGAGGAATTAAGGTTGAAATTTTAAAGGATATTTAAATACTGATTTTATTTATTGTTTAGACTTTATTTTTTTTCTGATCTCGACAAAAACGATGCATATTGATACATTCTGTGGGCTTTAGCGTATAGGGCGTGGTAGCCAAGTGGTAAGGCACGGGTCTGCAAAACCTGTATTCGTGGGTTCGATTCCCACCCACGCCTCCATCGAATCCCTTACATATATATGTGAGGGATTTCTGTTCTTAGACTATTTGATTATTTTTAAACATATGTTGGTTCTTGGACATCGCGGATTTCCTCATCGCCAGGCAACGGAAAATACACTTGAAGCATTTCAACGTTCCTTGGCTTTGGGTGCAGATGGAATTGAATTTGATGTTCGAGTTTCACGTGATGGAGAAATGGTTTTAGTACATGATGTCAGTCTTAGTCGTATTGCAGGAGATGGACATGCGGCGTATGAGCTATCAGCCGATGAATTAGCCAGAATACCTTTACGGCACGGTGGACGCATTCAAACTTTACATGATGTAACTTCGCATATTCACGCACCGGCGATATTAGATATGGAGATAAAAGATGTTGAAGCAGCAAATACTTTGGTGCGTAAATTACAAACGAGTCAATCTTTACGAGAACGTACGATCATTTCTTCTTTTCATGAAGAAGTTTTAATTCAAGTACAAAGTGCTTTGCCAGATATAAGAACATTGTTATTAGTTTCACGATGGCCTTTGCCTTTACGTGGTCCGGCATTTTGGATTCGTCTTGGACGATTGAAACCATGGGCAGTCGGTTTTCCGGGAAGAGTGTTGCAGACAAAAAGGGTTCAAGCTTTACGTGAAGGTGGATTTGCTGTAGCAGCTTGGGATTTGCGAGGTACGATGCGAGAAGCTAAATGGATTAAAGGTTTACAAGTTGACGTTGCTATCGTAAAACGAGTTGATCTCTTGAGAGCTTGACTTTTTTCTAAATTAGAGTAGGTTTTTTATGAGGTTTAGTGATGCCGAGTTCAATTCCTTTTTCGTGTTTTTTGGATGAACGCAGTGTTCATATTCCTTTGCAAAAAGTTGATACATCATCGACAATGCGATGGTTTTTGGAACGTGGTCTTTCACCGACTGAAGAAGCATGCAAATTGATTTTGAATGACCTATTTATCCAAATAGTGGCAGATCATTATCGTGAGTCGTCTGAACCAAGTTTGAAGATGCTTATTCCGAGTTTGTCTGTACGTTCTTTTTTGAAAAAGACGTATTGCTGGCAGTATCCGGATGAACGCCCGACTGTGTCGCGGTTGCGAACCGTGTTGAGAACACATGGGTATCGATTGTTGCGACCGTTGGAAGTAATGCATGTGTTGTGGTCACGTCCTTGGGAACTGGGATTGTTCGGAGGCGCACCGCACTTTTCATCTCTTGTTGCTCTTCAAGAGAATTCTGTTACGACTGAAAGCTTGGTGTTCCGTTTTCAGGATATTCAACCGCAACTTTCGCTGAATTTTCGGGTTGATTGGGATGATTTCTGCAGTTCAAGCGAGTTTCAGCCTCAGACCATACTATATACAAAAATCTTGTTAGTTCCTCCATACCAGATGGGGGGCTTTTTCGTTTGAGATAACGTGTTACCGTATGACAAATATGTCTTCTCCCAAAAAAATAGCTTTATTGATTGATGGCAATGCCTTGATTCACCGTGTGTGGCATACGTTACCGCCGATGCATGATCCAAAAGGTCGCTTGGTTAATGCTGTGTATGGTTTTAGTAGTATTTTGATGAAATTATTACCTACCGTTCATCCGGATTATTTTGTGGTGTGTTGGGATACGCCGGAACCAACATATCGACATGTAAATCAACCGAACTATAAAGCGCAACGAATTGAACAACCGCAAGAATTTTATGATCAAATCCCAATGACTCAGGAAATTATTATCGCTATGGGCGGTAAAAATTGCGAACTTCCCGGGTATGAAGCGGATGATTTATTAGCGACATTGGCGAAGAATTTTGAATCGCAGCAGCTTGATGTGACGATTTTAACGAGTGATCGAGATATTTGGCAGTTAATCAGTCCGAATGTTAAGGTCATGTCCTTTAAAAAAGGTGTGACAGATACGATCATTTATAACGAAGCGTCTTTGAAAGAAATTACCGGTTTGACACCTTCTCAAATTGTCGATTTTAAAGCAATGCGCGGAGATGCATCGGATAATTTAAAAGGGATTCCTGGAATTGGTGAAAAAACTGCGACTGAATTATTGTTACAATTTTCAGATTTGGAAGGGGTGTTACGCGCGGCAAAAGATCAGAATTCTGTCATGAAGGATTCCGTCCGACGAAAGCTTCTTGATGGTGAACGTGCCGCGCGTGAAACATATCCTCTCGTTTTATTACAAATTCATGCTCCCATTTCAAAAGAATTACAGGATTGGAAAAGAGAAGATGTTGATCAGGAGCGTGTTAAGGAAACCTTGCTTCGGTATGGTTTTCAAAGTTTAGCAGCCCGATTAGGAAAAGTTGAAACAAATGAAAAGGTACACAAAAAGCAATTATTAAAAAAAGAAGATACGTTTCACCGAATTATCGTTACCGATGTTGATCAGGCGCTTGATTTGATCGCTTTAGTGCAACAGAGACAGGTTGTGTTGCGTGAAGTTTTTTCAGATCAGAGTTCATTATTGCAAGAAAATTCTGGAATGATATTTGCTTTTGGGAATACCGCTGTATTTTTATCACTTACCGTTTTGAATGACGTGCATGTTTCGCTGGCAGTTCGTGAATTGTTATCAGATCCGATGATTCCTAAAATTGGTCATACCATCAAATCATTTTTACATTGGGCTAAACGATTTGATTGGGAAGTTCGTGGGATTGCCTTTGATACGGAAATTGCGGTTTATTTATTATCCGCAGGTGAGGGTGGAACGGATATTTCAAGCCTAGCGGCTTCGCGTTTCGGTACATTAATCGGTGAAGGATTGCAGGGTTGTTTTGACGAGGTTGAAATGATTTTTCGTTTATTTTCAATTTTACGCGATGAGCTACGTGAACAGCATATTGAAAGTATTTTTGAGAGATTTGAGTTGCCGCTTATACCGATTTTAATGCAGATGGAAGAGCGTGGAATTTTAGTTGATCATGCTTATTTGTTGAGTTTACAAAATGAATTTCGCATGATGAAACATGCTTTGGAAAAAGCTATGCACGAAATGGTTGAAGAAGATTTTAATCCATCTTCCACACAGCAATTGGCGCATATTTTATTTGATGTTTTACAGTTACCAACAAAAGGAATAAAGAAAGGAAAAACAGGTTTATCAACCGCTGCTTCTGAATTGGAAAAATTAGAAGGAATGCATCCGATTATTGAAAAAATCTTGGAATATCGAGAAGTTTCAAAATTATTATCAACGTATGTTGAAACATTGCCCGGACAATGTGATGCGGAAGGACGTGTTCATACAACGTATGATCAGACAGTAGCAGCAACCGGACGTTTGTCTTCACGTGATCCAAATTTGCAAAATATTCCAATTCGAACTGAGGCTGGTCGTAAAATTAGACGCAGTTTTATTGCATCTCCCGGTATGGTGTTATTGTCTTGTGATTATTCGCAAATCCAATTACGGATTGTCGCAGCAATGGCGAATGATGAAAAAATGTTGCGCGCTTTTCAAAATAATTTAGATATTCATACAGCAACAGCAGCCGAAATTTGGGGTATTCCGATGGAAGAAGTGACGCGTGAACAAAGAAGCGCAGCAAAAACGATCAATTTTGGCGTGTTATACGGACAAGGAGCGAATGGACTCGCAAAACAAGCCGGTATTTCGTTTACAGAAGCTAAAGATTTTATTCAACGATATTTTTCAGTCTATTCAGGAGTGCGGGAATATTTGGATCAAACCAAAGTTTTCGTTCATGAACAAAAATTTGTGAAAACATTATTCGGACGAAAACGAATAATTACAGAGATCGATTCTCCTTTACCTTTTGTTCGAGCTGCCGCAGAACGAATGGCAATGAATATGCCAATTCAAGGTACGGAAGCTGATATTATGAAGTTAGCTTTAATAGCCGTTGCTCGTGCATTACCTGTTATTTCTGAACGGTCTTTTCTTTTATTACAAGTACATGATGAATTAGTTTTGGAAGTCCCGAAAAAAGAGGTTGTACAAGTTGCAAAACGAGTGATGGAGATTATGGAAGGAGTGGCGGTTATTGGCTGTCCCATTGTTGTAGAAGCGAAGTTTGGAGAAAATTGGGAGGATATGGAAAAAATCGTTTTATAAACGAATCAAATTTTATTAAAAGACTTGAGCTGTTCAAGTCTTTTTCTTTACAAATATCTTTATTAGACGTAGGTTTAATATGCTCTTTTTTCATACGGATGATTATGAAAGATATCTACACGCATCGCGGGTTGAAGTTTTTTGGTACAACGGTAGAGCAAGGTAACTTTGCTCCCCCACTATCTACAGAACCCCTAGAACACCAAATGGTTTACACGGAGACACTACAACAAGTTATTGTTAAAGCTACAGGTGTTGACGTTGATGCTTTGGCGATGGCTCGTTTGTGTCATGGAAATACAATAGGTGTTTTTCAGACCCCGGGAATACACGCAGTATTTCCTATGACTGATGGGCTTGTAACCAATGTATCTGGTACGGCTTTGATCGTAACAGGTGCTGATTGTCCACCTGTCCTACTCCATGATTCGAAGAAAGGTGTCATTGGTTTGGCGCACTCGGGTCGAGAAGGTACGTACAAAAATATTTCATTTCAACTCATGCATTGCATGCAGGTGCGATTCAAGTGTCTTTCTGAAGATATTCATGCCGTTATTGGTCCGGGGATTTGTCAAAATCATTATCAAGTTTCGTCTGAAATGGCCCGTACATTTTTTGGTTTTGGTTTCGACATCTCGATCATTCAAAATGGCTATGGGTATCTTCATTTGAAAAAAATGATCTATAAACAGCTCGTGGAGCTGGGTATCATGCCAGAACGTATCTTGGTTTCGTCAGATTGTACATTTTCTGCGGAAGGAATATGGCATTCGTTTCGGAGAGACAAACAACAAGGAATTTTGAGACACAACGAACGTCCTCGTAGTTCAGCGTTTGTGGCGATTATGTCATGACTCAGTATTTTTCCGTGCTCTATAAAATGGGTACGGTTTTTTGTTTGCAAGATGTTTTTTTTGCAGTTAATCTTGTGATGTATGTTGATTGCTTGTGTTGGTCCGGATATGTGGAGAGCGCGTCAAAAAGCGCGATCTTTATTACAGGCTTTTCGAGAAAAACATGATCCTCAGGGATATTCAACGGAAATATTGGTTTCTTTTAGTTTTCAAGATGTACTTAAACAATTAGGTTCCCCTTCTTTGTTTACAAAGAAAAGGTGTATTCGATGCGATGGACTTTTGAGTAACTTAAAGATAGCCGATATTCGATTATTGGCAAAAAAAATAGAAGAAGGTGCTAATGAGACGATTTTACTTAGCGTGGAACAAGAATCGATTTCTGAAAAAACCAAACAGGTATTTTCTGATAAGACACTGGTTTTATATGAATTTCGTATTTTGTCATTCGACACATTTTTTCGCTGGTGCATGGAATATTCAAAACAAGCTGTACCGCAGGAAAAGGTGCAATTAATTGCTCGTATGTGCGCGGGAGATACTTGGAAAGCAGTTCAAGAACTTGATAAATGCATCGCAGATCCGCAAGCCGAGGTTTTAGACGCATATGTGGATGAATCAGGGGTTTTTGTTGCAACTGAAGCCTTTGTTCGTAATCAGGCTTGGAGAGAAGAAGTAGAAAAAAATGAGTCAGAAGCTTTTTTAAACATGTGCTTATCACAAATCCGTGCTGCAATTCGGGTAAGAGACGGAGCTACTCAAGGTTTACATCCTTTTGTGGTAAAAAAAATGTCGAATATTAAACCACTTAATCTTGAAAAACGATTACGTTCCGTTTTAAGAGCTCAACAACAACAAAGAAGTGGTTTAGGTACAACCGACGAAGTTTTAACGAGTTTACGATAATAAAAATTCCCAATTTTCATTGGGAATTTTTATTATGCGACGATTTTTTTCATTAAAGATGATTTTTTTCGAGCAGCAGTGTTTTTATTGAGCACGCCGGTTTTTATGGCTTTGTCGGCTGCTTGCTGATATTTAGCTATTGCATCTTTTGCTTCAGATTTATTACCTTCACGCACGAAAGCGGAAGCTTTTTTGAAGAGGGCCTTTATGTTGGTTTTAACCTGGGCATTACGGGCCGCGCGTCGTTTATTCTTGCGCAAGTCTTTAATTGCGGCGTGCTTATTTGGCATAGATAGCAGCAACTATAGAGAAGTTTTGAATATACGTCAAGATGTCGCTCTTTTTTTGACGTAGTATACAGACTCACGTACGATGTAGCTTACATTCCGAGGTCGATAATACTCTTTTACTTGTTATTGAGTAATATAAGGCTGTAAGAATATTTATATTTTACGACGCATGATCTCATAGTTCAAAGGAAGAACGAGGGACTCCTAAGCCCTAGATGGTGGTTCGAGTCCACCTGAGGTCAAATACTGTTTCACGTGAAACATTTATTGTTCGATACGATGACTTCTTGAGTAGTTTTCCTTCATTTTTGGGATTTTTTATGATGTGTGTACAAAGACTCTGTACGTTTTACCCAAGGTACTGATCAAGTGTACATTTAGTATCATGGGCTGGTAGCTCAGTTGGTAGAGCGCTGCATTCGCATTGCAGAGGTCGTGGGTTCGATCCCCGCTCAGTCCACCAAATTTATATTTTAAAAAACAACTCAAAAAGTTGTTTTTTTTGTTTCACGTGAAACAGGTATGTTTAATCATTTTTAGATGATATTTCTTTGTATAATTTTATAAATATTTTTAATATATTTATTATTTTTAAAAATTCTTCTATTCAAGAATTGAAATCATTTTCCTTATAAAGGATATATTCAAGTTTGTTTCACGTGAAACATGGTTTAACATAATTTTGTAGAAGATAAATTTTTGTAAATTGTATTTAACTCATTTCAATTGTTTCACGTGAAACAAAAGGAAATTTTTATATACATACGTATTTTTTCCTTATAGAAAGCTTAAATTTTTAAAATTTATATAAAACTTTATTTTTAGATCATTTTGTATCATATATCGATAACTTGTTGTGTTTAACAATACAATTGTTCAATTTTTTATTAGATCAACATTTTTTTGTTTCACGTGAAACAAATTCTATGTAGTTATTTATTTTAAATAATTATTTGACTAGGAATTATTCGTTTTTGTAATAGTGTAAATTCAAGATATTGTTTTTTAGGTTGTCTATATTATTTTTGTTACTATGGTTGATTGTATTGTTTGTAACAAAAGTTGCTTTTTGTTTCACGTGAAACAATGTATTATCTTATTTGAATAATAACTTTAAAAGAATTTATTTAAATGATTACGTATTATATTTTTTTGAAAAATATATACGTTTAAAATCAATACTGTTAAAGTTTACCCTTATTTAAGTGGTTTAAATTGTTTCATGTGAAACAATGCATTTCTTTTCGCTATAAACATTTTTAACATTTTTTGTTTAAAAGTTTGAATTTTATAAACTTTTATAGATCTATGATGATAGATTTTTATATAAATACACAATTAATTTCTTAAAAAAAATACTAGCGTCAAACTTGTTTCATGTGAAACAAGTTTATAAAAATTTTTTTAAATATTTTTAGTTTCAATTTTAAACGAATACTTAGAAGAAAATCGTATTTTTTTATTTATTAGTTTTTTTCTAAATTTTTGTACTAACTTAAGTTAATTTGAAATCATGGTTTATTTTAATAATGTTTCACGTGAAACAATTGCGATTTTTTTTGGCTATGAAATTTGTAAATTTTTCTGGAGAATAATCTTTTGATAAATTTTTCAATTTTTATTTGAAAATTGGTAATTTTTTATAAACAACAGTTATATTTTATAATTTTGTTTTGGCTTGTAAATTGTTTCACGTGAAACATGAATGTTGATTATGGATTACGAAGATTATTGTATTTTGGATCATATCTATAATTTAATTTTTTTTTTAAAAAAAGTTTTTAGAAAGAGCAAAATTTATTCAATCTTTGATGTTATAAAAATGAGTAACATTATTATGTGTATAAAATGTGTATAACAGCGATTTAAATATAAATATTTTACGACGCATATTTTTGTATAATTTTTTTGCTATGTTTAGCTAAGTTTTTGCTTACTAAGCATTTAAATCGTTTTTAACAATAAATGGTATACTAGTATATGTGTTAACACGTCTGATCAGAGGCTTCATTGTTTGTTGTTTGGCTTTATTATGCCCAACGGTTTTTGCGATGGATAGCAGTAATTTTCAAATTAACTGGGATTCAGTTAATTCCGGTGGTGATGATGTGAGTTCATCAACGAACTATCGCTTGAGAGATACAATTGGTGAACAAGCTACTGGTTTTTCGACTTCTACTGTTTTCACGATGAGTGCAGGATATCGTGTTGGCGATCAGGATTTGAGTTCTTTAACATTTTCTTTAGGAACTCAAGAAAATGCAACGAAGGTTTCTTATAGTTCGTTTAGTTCAAGTACTAAAAGTGTGGTGGTTTCAAATATCGGTTCTTTCGCAGTAGGTGATTTGATTGCGGTTGTGGAAAATGAGGGTTTATCACAACAGGTTGTCGTTGGTCGGATTTTTGCCATTAATGGCTTAACTATTACCGTGGATCAATGGGATGGTGCTACTTCAAGCGTCACCGCAACCCCAGCAGGTGGAGATGATTCCGTTTATCGATTAGAAGGAAGTATTGCTAATCTTAGTATTTTATCTCCTGCATTAGGTAAAACTTCCGTTACTGCATTATCAGTTTCATCGAATGCGGAGAATGGGTATCATGTTTCTGTGTATGATGATGGAAATCTGCGCTATGGAGCGTTAGCGTATATTGCCAATGTTTCCGATGGTACGGTGACAATTGGCTCTGAGGAATACGGAGCACAGATGTTTGGAATTACCGCTTCGAGTACGGGTTCGGATTTTGGTTTTAGTTCAAGTACAGCTCGTGTTATTCAAGAAAATACAGTGGAAACACTTTTAGATCGTGTTGTTTTAGTGTACAAGGCAGCAATTTCGAGCGCGACAGCTGCGGGAAACTATACTCATGAGGTATACTATGAAGTAACGGCGAATTACTAATTTGAGTTACGACGTTTTTTTTAAAAAAAACGCTGTCCCTTAAATGGTCGAAACAGGTAAGTCTCCGTTACTTGTTTGGGCAGAAAACCTCAAGGAGATTGTTCATGTGAATTCATGTTTTAGCCACCATGAGGGGGAAAGATATGAATTCATATATGCTTACTCATGGTAAGTATTAATAAAATACTAATCTGAAAAAACAAACATATTTACAAGCCTTGATGAGTTTACTTTCAAAAACTTCGGTTTTTGTCTTATCTCTCAGTCTTGTTTTAAGCGGCTCGCCGGTTTCGGCTTCCGGAGTTTTGGTTGCATTGACGCCAGGAACGGGAAATGCAGGATCAAATGCAACAGTACTGTCTTGGTTACCAACGGGTATCTATCCGACCGGTACTGTTTTGCAAGTTGATATTAGTCCGGCTGTTTCTTCTGTTGATGTGCTTACGGGCTCAACGACAAATATTGGAAACAATGGCTGGGCAGTTTGGAGTACAACTTCAACAGGTAATCTGATTTTGACGGTGGTCACTTCAACCAATAGTTCTGCAGCTTCTTCAAGTCTGTACATTCCATTTACAATTGATGCAACCGCACAGAATTATTCATTCTCCATTTTGACAGCTTCAACGACAAGTTCAACCGTTCCGGTTGATTTTGGAGCATCGTTGTTTTACGCGAATGGTGGTAATTTAGTGACGGTCACGGCAGCTGTACCTGCTACATTGTCATTTGCAATTCGTACGGATGCGGATGATGCGAATACGAACTTGTGTTCACTTGGAACGTTGGGAGTAGCTGCTACGAGTACTTGTGCTTATCGCTTACGCGTGGGTACAAATGCCGCCGGTGGTTTTTCAACCACGATTTTGGCAAATCATGACTTTGCAAATGCTTCTTATGCCACCATGACAAATGTTGGTGACAATGGAGTTGCAAATGCAGGTTCAGAAGGCTATGGTATTTCGGTATTTACGTCCGCCTCAACAGGTGGTCGAAATGCAGTGACCTCAGCATATGACCAGCCGATTACAGAAGCGTCAGTGGTTGGTTTTGATTTTTCTGTTGATCCGACACCTGTACCAACGTCAACAGCGGTCTTAATGCAGTCATTCCCACGATCTTTTCGGTTAAATAGTTCGCCATCATTAACGACAACGAGTCGTGTTGTTCACTTTGCAAATATTGATTCGGCTACTCCTGCCGGTTTTTATTCGCAAGTTGTGACGTATATCGTTACCGCAACGTTCTAGTTGGGTTTTCCTTCCTATCCTAGCTTTGCTGGGATAGGGTTTGAAAAACTAACTCTCTATTTATAGTTTATGTCTGATTTTCGTTTTCGATTGAGTTTCGTGTTTTGTGGATTACTGCTTGCTACGAGTGTTTGCTTTGTTCGTCCGGCATCTGCCTTAACAGTTTCACCTACAATTTTTGATGAAACTACAAATCCTGGATCTTCGTTAAAAGGAACTATTACTCTCACTAATGAAACGGATGCTCCTCAGACTTACTATACTTCAGTTCAGAATTTTGTTGCTGAAGGAGAAGATGGACGTCAGAAATTTTTATCTGAAACAGACAAGACCGGTTTAGCTACTTGGTTAAAACCAGGCGTACCTAGTTTATCTTTGAAAGCCGGGGAATCTCGTGATGTTTCATGGTCTTTAGATTTACCGTCTTCGGCTGAGCCGGGTGGACATTATGCTGCAGTCTTTTTTTCAACACAACCACCGAGTGAAACAGGTGTGACCGTCGGAATAGGTGCAAAATTAGGTGTGTTATTTTTAGTTAATGTGAATGGAGAAGTTAAAGAGAATGCGGTTATTGAATCATTTCGCGTAACTGAGGGTGACAGTGCTTTTGGTGGAGTACAAACATCATTTTTATCACATATTCCAGCGGATTTTGAATTACGTATCCGTAATCAGGGCAGTGTGCATCTTAAACCAAGTGGAACAATCGATATTCAATCCATATTTGGACGAAAAGCTGCTTCAGTAAATGTGAATCCATTGGATAGCAAGATTCTTCCAAATAGTATTCGTCGAGTTCGTTCAGTTTGGGGTCCAACGGATTTATCAAAAGATACTGGATTTGTACAAGGTTTAAAGAATGAATGGCGTGGCTTTGCATTCGGACGATATACGGCTAAGGCTCAAGTTGAATATGGACTCAGTAAACAACGCTTAGATGCAACAGTTTCATTTTGGGTTTTTCCATGGCGTTTGGTTTTAGTGATTGGTGGTTTTATCCTCCTCCTCGTTTTGTCGTTAAAGGCGTATAATCGAATGGTCATCTCTTCAGCAATGGGCAAAAAGAGATAAGCCACTTCATGGGGATTCATTTCATTGTATTTTTAAAACGGATCGTAGTCAGTTTATTGATTGCGGCGTTGTTTGTTTTTCACAGTGGAATTACAGTTGCAGCAATCGCTTCACCGGCAACAGATACATTGTCACGTTTACAAGTGGGAGTTACAGCTGATCATGAAATTGTTTTCTTGAGTCCTACGGGCATCAATGCAAATACTGATACGATCACGATTGATTTATCTGCATTTACCTTTGGTGCCGTTGATGCGAGTGATGTTTTGTTGGGTTGGGGAGCTACGACCGGTTTTGAACAAAGTACTTCCGTTGCCGCCGTTCCCGGAGTTGGTATTTGGGGAGCTTCCTTTGGTGGAGGGTTTTTAACATTAACCGCACCATCAGATGCTTCAGGACCATCCGGTATCGCAGGCGGTCAAAAAATTGGCATTAAGATTGGTTTGAATGCAGGAGGTACGCATCAATTAACGAATCCGGTAACTCCAAGTTTGGCTTTAATTGCGATTGGCGGCACTTTTGGGGATTCTAATACAATTGCCGTTCCGATCGTGTCGTCAGACATGGTGACTGTTTCTGCAACCGTTGCTGCAACAACGACAACATCGACGCCGCCTTGTACGGGATGCGGGGGAGGTGGAGGAGGATCGGTATTCCCTCCGGTTATTTCGAATGTACAAGCTACGATGATTACCACGAGTACGGCTTTGATTACATGGACTACTGATCAGAGTACTGATTCAACAGTTTTTTTCGGACAAACGATCAGTTATTCCAGCGGGACAATTATGAATGGCGCTCAGGTTAATTCACATGCTATTCAAATTACCGGTTTGATTCCGGATGAGTTGTATCACTTTCAAGTTTCTTCATTAAATGGACTGACTTTATTACAAGCCGTATCAGGAGATTTTACATTTACCACTTTGGCTGAAAATGTTCCTTTGGTTATTACCAATCTTCAAGTATTGAATATCACTGATACGACGGCGTTGGTTTCGTGGAATACTAACAAACCAGCTTCTTCTTTAGTGCATTTTGGATTGACGAATAGCTATGGCTTGAGTGCTTCTACGGCTGGTCTTGTTACATCACATGTTGTTTCATTGAGTGGTTTAACGCCGGCTACCTTATATCACTTTGAAGTAGTTTCGATTGACGGTTCAAATGTAACTGCGACCAGCCCAGATGGAACTTTTACGACATTATCTGATATCACTCCTCCAGCGAATGTTATTAATTTATCGGTTACACCAGGTGACACAGTAAATAATTTGAATTGGACCTTGCCGCCAGATCCTGATTTTGCGGGTACGAAAATTTTGCGCAAATTAGGTGGATATCCAACAAATCCATTTGATGGAGTAACTGTGTACGATGGTTCTGGGGTCACGGTACTTGATACGGGATTGACGAATGGCACTACGTATTATTACACGGCCTATGCCTATGATACGACGAATAATTTTTCATCAGGTGCATTAGGTGTTGGAACACCGATTGGATTGATTGTTGTTCCTCCAACGAGTACACCTCCGATCCCGCCTACATCGACGCCACCGATTCCTCCCACGAGTACGAGTACACCTCCGGTAAATCCGATTCCGGTAAGTCCTACTTCAACTCTTCCATCACCACCTTTGCCAAGTACTGCCGGAATTACTGTTCAATACTATGGATCAGGTGGATCACTTTTGTTGACTCCTGACATGTCCGGTCGAATTGGTGTGTTAGCAGGTTCACCTACGCGAGTTGTTTTACCTGTCATGGGAATGTCAACAATTCCAACGTCGGTAACGGCGGTGATTGGTGGGAATGTGTATGCAATGACTTATATTCCTTCGGAATCAGTGTTTGCAGCAACTTTTGTTATTCCAAATCCAGGCGAAGTTCCATCCCGAGTGACGGCACTCTTCCAAGACGGAAGTCAACGACAAATATCACATACGTTGTTCGTACAGCCAACCGGTCAAGTGGTTGAATCTTCACTTATTGGAGAAACTGATCGTCCTGTTCCGGGAGCCGAGGTTGTTTTGTTTCATGAAATAGGTGGAACTTGGGTACGCTATAACACAAGTATAGCCGGCGGAAGCGGTCAATTTGCTTTCGTTGTTCCAAATGGTCGGTATTATGTAGAAGTTGAAGCTCAAGGTTTTGATAAACGTGTTTCGAATCCAGTATACATTTCATACAATGTATTTAATGAATCACAGTCATTGATTTTTCGTACCGTGGAGATTCCAAAGATTGATACTGAAAAGCCACTTATTCCTCAAGTTGTAGAAATAGGAAATGTGGTAACGCAAAACGCCTCCACGGCTGTTCAAAGGTTTACCCAAAATTCCGTCACGCAAGAGGTCGTTGAAACTTCAGCTCCGATTATTACCGCATTAGCACTGGTAAATACCGCATCTGCTTTATCTTTGTTTAATTTTTTGGCATATCTGCAATATTTGTTTACTCAGCCTTTGTTATTATTGTTTCCTGGACGACGTAAGAAATGGGGTATCGTTTATCATTCTTTGACAAAAAAACCTGTTGATTTAGCTATTGTTCGATTAATGCAGTTTGAAACAAAATTGGTCGTGCAAACTAAAATCACAAATAAAGAAGGTCAATATTCATTTGATGTAAAGAAAGGGAATTATTTGATTGAGGTTGTTAAACCAGGGTATGTTTTTCCTAGTGATTTTTTGAAAGACAGTAAAGAAGACATGGATTTTGTAGATTTATACTTTGGAACAAAAATTGAAATTGCAGATCAAAATGCTATTATTTCTTTAAACATTCCGGTTGATCCGATTGCCAGAGAGGAAACACCACAGAAAATATTGTGGAGAAAAGCGCTTAGAAAATTAAAATACGGATTGGCATTTACCGGTGTCTTAGCAGGTATGGTAATTGTGCTTATCCAGCCGACATTTATTCATGGTTTATTATTGTGTGGTCAAATTGCTGCGTATTTATTATTCCGTAGAATTGCAACACCTGTTCGTTCCAATAAATGGGGATCAGTGATTGATGCGAAAACGAAGAAGCCAATTCATAATGCAGTGGTTCGCATCTTTGATAAAAAATTTAATAAATTACTTGAAACACAAATTACGGATAGAAATGGATCTTATGGATTTTTTGTCGGTAGAAATGTGTATTATGTTACAGCACAAAAAGTTGGGTATAAAAGATATGTGAGTCCTGACTTGGACTTACGCAAAAAAGAATCAGCCATTGTTGACCACTATATTCATTTGGAAACAGATTGAGATTGAACATGGAAGAATAGTAAAAAATGACCATCAGGTCATTTTTTTATTTTGCTAAGTATAGCTATTTTTATTTGTTGATAAAATGTTAGTAACTTTTCATCTTGTATCCTTTTGAGGATCTATTTTAGAATTTTGGAAGGTGTAATTGGATTCATTTTTTTATTATCCACAGATAGTTATATTTTTATCCACAAGTAGATTTACTGTTTGTTTAGTAAATATAGGGGTTTTTGTTTTTAGATACACTATTGTCATGCCTCGCGAATTTCTATTCGTATAGCGCACACAGACATGATCGGAGGATTTTCTCGCCCCTTCTTCATTCGTCGATATTTTATCGGCCTCTTTTTGTTTATTGGTTTGATATTAGGAATGGTTTCTTCAATCGTTCAGCAAGCTCAGGCTGCGATGAATATAAATCGTTCTATCAATTATCAAGGACGTTTATTAACGAACGGAGGGGTGAATGTGGCAGATGGTGTGTATGCCATAAAATTTTCAATTTATAACGTTGCATCTGCGGGTACAGCTCTTTGGACAGCTTCAGGTACAACGGCGGTTCCGACATCGATCAGTATTCAAGTGACGGATGGATTATTTTCCGTTTTACTTGGTGATACAACTTTTCAGGGCCAAAATCCATTTGCTTTCGATTTTAATCAAGACGGTCTTTATTTAGGGGTGTCGATTGCTGGTGATAGTGAAATGACTCCAAGAAAGAGATTAAGTTCGGTGCCATATGCGTTTAATTCTGAGGCGCTTCAAGGTCAATTTGCTTCATCGACGGATATTTCGGGAACCAGTGGCACAGGAACACTTTTTGCATTGAATCAAGCCAGCACGACTGCGGCTTCGGCGACTCGAACGACATTATTGATTGAAACGGCCGGAACTTCGGATTTTTTCGATTATCTACTGCGTGCAAAACCAAAAAATGGGGCAGATGTTTTTTCGATTTCACGTCAAGGCAATGTTACGAGTACCGGAAATTTTTTAATTGGTGATGCTCCAACTGATTTATTTACGGTTAATGCACACATAAATTCGGATTTGATCCCTTCACAGGATTTGGTTTATTCACTTGGATCAGCAAGCTTGCGCTGGAATGCCCAACTTGGAACAGTTACAAGTACGGATATTTTTAATTCAGGAACAGTTTCAAGTACGAATTTGATTGTCTCTGGAAATACGACACTTAATAACGTTACAACGACTAATCTCTATAATTCAGGAACAGTTTCGACGACACAATTATTTGTTAATGGAACTCAAATTAGCGGTGGTGTTCCGGCAACAACGGCAACTTTACAGACAATTACTACTAATGGCGCAACGACAACGCATTTGATGTACGCCCAAGGAGGTATTTTTTCTTCCGCATCCTCGACATTTACGTCTGATTTGACAGTGTTGGGTCAAACTTCATTACAGATGCTTAGTTTTACGAATGCGACGGGAACTGCCGTAACGACAACGAGTTTATATGTTTCAGGGACGGCTTCGACTTCTCAATTGTTTGTTAATGGTTCAACTGTGTGTTTAGCCAATGGAATAAATTGTCCTAATACTTCCACTTCTTCAACTTGGCAATATAATTTAACAAATAATATCGCTTATTTAACGACATCCACTATGGATGTGCTGATGGGTGGAAATACGACAGCAACGGCAGGTTTTATTTGGGATGCAGATACGCAAGGGACATCAACTTTGATTATTGGAGGATCAACAAATACCAATGTTTTAGTGGGTACTTCTACGTATGGAGGAGGACTTAGTACTAATTTTGGATTAAATGGAAATGATTTATTGGCACAAGGAATGATTGGTTCGATTGAAGGTTTGTTTAGTGCGACAGGCGTGTCGGTTGGTCAGGGAACTGTTTTTGCAGATGGAAATATTTATCGAACAGATGGAGGCATTCAATTTTCACCAGCAGCTGGATTTGTCGTTACTTCAACCAGTGATATTCTGCCATCGGTTGATAATAGTTTATCTTTAGGAAGTAATGCATATCGATGGAAAGGAAATTTTAGTACGATAAATGCAAAAAATCTTACTTTAGCCAATTCAGGTTTTAATTTAGATGTGGTATCGAGTATTTCCGTTAGTTCAACTGCGGTGGATCTCATCAATATTAAAAGTTTTGGGAGATATGTTTACGGAGTTAGCTTTGTTGACAATAACTTATATATCATTGACGTTTTTGATCCTGCTTTTCCAAAAGTGATCAATATAATTCCGATCGGTGCAATTTCACCTTTTGATTTAGATGTTGATGGAAAATATGTATATGTATGTAGTTATACCGGTGGAGATTTACGTATTTTTGATGTTGCTGATCCGTTAAATGCTTCATTGCTTTCAACCACTACTATTGGTACCGGTAGTCTTAATGGTTGTCGTGTTAAAGGTAAGCATGTCTATTTAACAAATGATGATACTGATTTGTTGAGCGTCGTTGATGTGACAGATGCTCGATCACCAAAAATTGTATCATTTGGCATTCCAGGATATTTGGGGGCTAGAGGAATTTCAATCCGCGGAAATTATGCGTATTTAGCAGCAAAAGATACTCAAGTATTAAATATTGTTGATATTTCAAATCCGAATATTCCTGTGGTTGTTGGTACATCGACTGTTCTTGGTGATACCTGGCAAGTTGAAGTTAATAGTGCGGTTGCAGTTGTTACGAACTATACATCAAGTACCATTTCTGTTTTAGATATTTCTCAACCAAGTAATCCAGTGTTGAAGTCAACATTATCATTGGCGGGGCAACCATTGATAGGAAAATTAACCGGCAATATTTTTTATACATCATTGTCTGGTTCAGCGGATATCATCGCTATTGACGTTAGCAGTACAACGAATCCTTTTGTGATGGCTACCGGAACAATTCCGCAACCAAGCCCAAGTGCTTACGGTGTTGATGTTTCAGGACAACATATTTTTGTAGCCGATGAAACTGATGGTACTTTGACGATTTTTAAAATGTCTGGAATTTCAGCACAAAGTTTATATAGCGATAGTGCTCAGTTTGGAAGTTTACATGTGGATCAAAATGCACAAATTTTCGGCGCGTTAACGATAGGCACCTCGTTACAAATTGGTTCCGGAGGAATAATTTCAAATGGAGCTTTAGGTATTTCGAGTACAAATACAACATCGACTATTTTGTTTGCGGTTTCTTCAACTGTAGGTGAATTTTCAAATCGGTTGACGGTTGGAGGAGTGAATGTGTGTTTAGCCGATGGAACTAATTGTCAGAGTGGAGGTGGAGGAGTTACTTCTTCAACCTGGCAATATTCTTTAACAGATAATATCGCTTATTTAACAACGTCTACCATGGACGTACTCATGGGTGGAAATACAACGGATACGGCCGGATTTATTTGGGATGCAGATACGCAAGGGACATCAACTTTGATTATTGGAGGAACAACAAATACGAATTTACTTGTTGGTACAACAACGTATAGTGGTGGTTTATCGAGCGGTTTTCAATTGAATGGAAATGATTTATTTACACAAGGTAAAATTGGTTCAATCGAAGGATTGTTCAGTGCGACAGGAGTGAGTGTTGGAACCGGCACAACCGTGTATGCCGATGGAAATATTTATCGTACGAGTGGAGGTATCCAATTTAGCCCTGGTAGCGGCGCAAATGTTTCATCGACAAGTAATTTTGTTCCAACGGTCGATGGCTCACTATCACTTGGTACATCCGCATTTCGTTGGAATGCAGTTCTTGGAGCAGCAACAGCAACAAATGTAACAACAACTAACTTATTTGCTTCTGGTTCAGTATCGACCACGAATTTATCTGTTGGTGGTTTTAGTGTCTGTTTAGCAAATGGCTCGAATTGTCCAGCTTCATCCGGCTCTTCAACCTGGCAATATAACAAAACGAGTAATATCGCTTTCTTAACGACATCTACTCAGGATGTACTCATGGGTGGTGGAAATACCACTTCTTCCGCGTTATTTGTAGTAGATTATCGTGGAAATA
>JADZEJ010000003.1 GCA_020850575.1 Candidatus Uhrbacteria bacterium | reverse complement strand
CCGCATTGCCGACCGCACTTTGATTTTGGATTTCAAAAATGCCTTCAAAATTGCGGAAAAATACCATGCCGAGGCGCGAAGCGCCGAGGCAACATCCTTCAATTTCGCTGAATGTAAAACTTGGCGGAGGAGGAGAGATTCGAACTCTCGGTACCTTGCGGTACGCTTGCTTTCCAAGCAAGTGCACTAGACCACTATGCGACCCCTCCAAGGGCAACCATTTAGTCGCCATAGACTACCAAATCGCAAACGCTAAATCAAGAGACAAAAAAACCCACACTATTATGTGGGCAAAGTTTGAGTTGTTTGGATTGCGCGAAGCAGTGTTTGCGGCGCATCTTTTTTTTCATCAGCTTTTTCACTACAACCCGCACGAATGAGCTTTTGCCTCAACGCAGAACTCATTGAAGTTGCAATGATCGGACCTTTGAAGCCAAAATTTCGCAAACGTTCAACAAAGATCGGACCAAAATCACCTTCAATTACATTCCCATCGGAAATAACACCAACAATATTCTCACGCTCTTCATCAAATAGTTGCAATGCACCTTTCATGCTTGGAGAACAAAGAACTTCATATCCTTTTGGATTCAAGGAATCGATGTAAAAGATACGTACAGCAGGGTTATCCTCAAGAACAAGGATCACTCTCCTTTTATGTGGGTTCATGGTCGATCGAAAATATCCTTTTGTGTCATTTTTGTCAATATAAAAATCCTCCAAAGAATGGAGGATTTTTTTGAAAACTATCCCTATTACTTTTTCAAAGCTGCATCAATAGCGGCTTTAAAAGCTGCGAGAGGTTGAGCCCCTTCTACCAACACTCCGTTGACAAAGCTTCCAGGCGTTCCTTGAACCCCGGCTGCAGCACCCTCTGCCATCTGTTGATTAATCTTTTCTTGGTATTTATCTGAGTTCAAACAGTCATTAAATTTCTTTTCATCAACACCAATTTCTTTTGCGATTTGTGGTAAACGTTCAAGCGAGATACCAGTACCGTTTGATTGGGTTTCAGTAAAAATCTTGTCGTGAAATTTCCAAAAAGCATCATTTCCTTTTAATTCTGCAATACATTCAGAAGCCTCGGCTTCTTTCATGGCATTTTGATGGAAAGATAACGGATAGTGGCGGAATACCATGCGCACATCATTAGGGTATGCTTTCATCACGTCATTCATAGTTGAAAAGTGACGCTTACAGAATGGACATTCAAAATCTGAATATTGGATAATCGTTACCTTGGCATCTTTTGCTCCGATAATGTGATCCGTCTTCTCATCAACCGGCTTAACAGGTTGGGATGGCGCTTGCGGAGCAGTAGGTTGAGTCGGTTGGGTAGGCTGTTGAACAACCTGTTGTGCTTGACCATTGTTCGAACTGCCAAGATTTAATCCTTTCCCTGAAGCGATTGACCAAATTAAAAAGATGAGTGCAACCGTGGTACATGCAGCGATACCCGCAAATAAACCCAAAAAAAACATTGTTTTTGGATTTCCTTGAATTGAACCACCTGAATGATGGCTGTGACCGCCATGTTCATGCATTTCTGACATAGATTATAGAAGATAATTAGTATTAAATAAATTGCAGAGTATACAATAGCATATTTGCAATGCAGGAGCGTGTCGAGTACTCCCTGTCAAGACCCTGATTCATTTTTAGACAAGGCTGCGTCCCATTCAGCTTCGGACATTGCACCGGTATAACGGACATTATTTATAAATAAGCTTGGTGTTGAATTTACACGATTTGCCATACCTTCAGACATATCGTCTCTAATTTTTTGATCATATGTTTTGTCAGCGAGACATGTTGTGAATGAATCGGATTCGACTCCCACGGATTTTGCAATTTCTACAAACTGCTCAGTTGGTGTACTTAAGCTTGCCCAGGTATCTTGGGTTTCATATAATTTTTGACGATACTCCCAAAATTTTCCCTGCGCCTCAGCACAACGTGCGGCCTGAGCTGCCGGTAGTGCATTTGGATGAATAGATGTTAAAGGAAAATCGTTCCACACAAAACGAACCTTGTCGGCATATTTTTTCATCGCCGCTTCAAGACCAGGCTCTGCCGCACGACAAGCAGGACATTGAAAGTCGCTAAAAAGCCGAACAACTGTTTTTGTTTCACTCGGGCCTCTGACAGGATCTTGCTCATCTGAAAAATGTAGACCCGATTCTTCACGTCCACGACCATTTGCGTTATCTGGAGAAGGTCCTGCGGCAATTGCCCACACTAAACCACCAATAATCAAAACAAATAATAAGCCGGTTCCGATTAAAAATGTTTGTCTGGTTTTTTGTTCATTCATAGATTTTTAGATTGAAGTTGTTTGATAATATCAAGTGCGGCTTTGCTCCCCTCTCCCACGGCGATAGCGATTTGTTTTTCAGTCACATTGGTGACATCTCCCGCAGCCCAGAGACCGCGCAAAGATGAACGATTTTGTGTATCAACGATAATCTGCCCCACGCGATCTGTTTCGACTCCAGAAATAAAACCTGTATTTGGTATTTGACCAATTTCGATAAAAATACCCTGACTTAACTCTACATGCTCAATTCCATCTTGACCAACAAGTCCGATACCTTCAACGAATTTTGTTCCCGTTATTTTTGTTGTTCGGGTTTTGGTTAGGACGGAAATGTTTTTACTCTCCAAACAGCGTTGTTTCATTAATGCATCGCCTGAAAGTTCTGCATTTAGCGTAACGATTGTGACATGTTCAGCGTACTTTTCTAGTAATAATGCAGCGTCCATGGCGCTATTTCCACCTCCAATGACATGAACAATGCGATTACGATATAAAGGACCATCACATGTTGCACAATAGGTTAGCCCGTGTCCATAGAACTCCTTTTCACCAGGTACATTCAGTTTACGATTTTCTTGACCAGTAGCTACTAAAATAGTACGTGTGGAATACACACCTTTATCTGAATGCACACGAAATCCCATGAGTTCTTTTACGATTTTTTCAACATGCTCATCTTGTTTCAATGTAAAATTTTCTTGATAATCCATGAGATGTTCTTGAAATTTTTTTACTAAATCAATACCAGAGAGCAAATGAAATCCAAGATAATTTTCGACAGAAGCACTCCAAAGAGTTTTACCTCCAATGGTTCCAGCGATCATTAAGAAAGAAATTTTTTGACGCGCGAGATAAATTGCCGCTGCCAAGGCCGCAGGGCCACCACCTATGACAATGCAGTCGTATATCATAGATATGATTATAGCAGGCTATAAACCTTTCGTCGGTTATTTTTTTGTCTTCGTTCTACTGATTATCCAACATCCTGTTACAATTAGTGGGATCGTGATCCATTGAGTTGGCGTGAGTCCACTGTAACGCACATCGGCAATGCGATAAAAATCCAGCCAAAGACGTGAGGCAGAATCTAAGATTAAAAAAAGTCCAAACCAGAATCCAGGATGGCGTACTTTTCGATCAAAAAATAAAAAAATAAGAGCAATAACAAAACCCGTTATTGATAAATATAAACCAAGATCGTGACGTGATTGACCATCTGGATAATTGACCGTCAAGAGTGAATTGGAAAGAGTTCCTGGGTGATCATGAATTAAAAAACAACCGATACGACCAATTCCGCATCCAATCGGCAAACCCCAAATTAAGGTATCCGCCCATTGGATAAAATCAAGACTATTTTTCTTGATCCAAACCAAAAATGTGATAGCGCATGCGATAAATCCTCCATAAATAGCGTATCCGGGGAGACGTGGATCGAGCGCTTCCCATGGATGCATCAAATAATACCCCGGTTCATACACGAAAACATGAAATATGCGCGCACCTATAAAAGCTGCCATAAACAACCATATGCTAATGTCCCACACTTTTTTTGGATCTACATTGTTTTTTTTGGCACGTCTTGCGGCTGTCCAAGCACCTATAATGAATCCGCATGCAACAAAAGTACCCCAGGTTCGCAATGTGATCGGACCAAGCTGAATAAATTGAGATTCAATCCATGGAATCACATTACGTTTAAAATTTTAAGCGCTTTTTCAAATTCATCAATCGCTTGTTTTGCTTGACGATGCGAAATCTGGAAAGTCGCTTCATGCGCCAATGAATTTCTGAGTTTATGCGCCGGCCACACATCACGGAGACGAGGATATTTATAACAAGCGACTTTCAATCTTTCACCGAGCGTTTCGCCTGGCATCATCATTGATTTTAGTCCTGCATCAAGTAATGTATCAGCTTCCATAATAGCGAGCTTAGCTCCCATCACTCCCTGTTCTGACGTTTTTCGAATTTCAGCCCAACGTGCAATGATTTGTTCACGACTCATGCCTTGCATCTCAGGCCGTGTAAAGTAACGAATGAGCTTACGAATGCCAATGATAATTACAATCAAGACAATACATGCGATTATCCCTAAAATTACATATATCCATACCGAACTTTCGGTTTGAGAAAGAGTATTTCCGTCTTGCAGAACTTCATCGAACATAGCGATTATTTGCTTGCCATTTCGTAACAATCAGCAATAGCGAGTAAGTTTGCTTCATCAAAAGCACGGGCGGTTAAATGTAAACCAACCGGTAAACCGTTATCCGGAGAGTTGCCGCAAGGAACCGATATTGCAGGTAAACCAGCTACATTTACTCCAACCGTAAAAATATCTTCGAGATACATGGTAAGCGGATCGGCCGTTTTTTCACCGATTTTGAAAGCCGTCGTTGGAGCTGTTGGTGTGAGTAAAACATCAACTGTTTCAAAAGCCTTGACATAGGCTTTGCGAATTAAGGTTTGTACTTTTTTTGCTTGAAGATAATATGCTTCGTAATACCCGCGAGACAATGCATAGGTTCCAAGCAAAATACGACGTTTTACTTCTGGACCAAAACCTGCAGCGCGTGATTGTGCATATGTTTCAAATAAAGGTAAATTTTCGAGTCGTAACCCATATCGCATACCATCAAGACGTGACAAGTTTGCCGAGACTTCACAGGGCATGAGCACATAATAAACAGCTAAAGCTTCTTCGACATAAGGCAGATCAATTTCGATAATTTCAGCGCCAAGATTTTTCAAAACATCAATTGCCTCGGTCACACGAGTTCGAACGCCTGGTTGCATCCCTTCGCCCCAAGCTTGGCGAGGTAAACCGATACGAACACCTTTTAAATCTTTTTTCCATGCTGCAATAAAAGGAGTTGTTTTAGCCGTTGTTTGATCAAGCACATCTGGACCTTGAATCGCATCAAATAGGATTGCGGCATCTTTAACTGTTTTGGTCATTGGACCAATTTGATCAAGCGATGAAGCCATAGCGATTAAACCTGAACGTGAGACTCGACCGAATGTTGGTTTAAAACCGACGATACCGCAAAAAGCGGCAGGTTGGCGGATTGAGCCACCCGTATCAGAACCTAATGCTGCAATTGTGAAATCCGCAGCAACGGCAACTGCACTTCCTCCGGATGAACCACCTGGTACGCGCTCCGGATCACGCGGATGACGAGTTGGACCATAGGCTGATCTCTCGTTAGAAGAGCCCATTGCGAACTCATCCATATTTGCTCGTCCCAGAATAATCGCACCCTGATTTTTTAACTTATGTGTAACGGTCGCATCCGAAGCGGAAATATGATTGGCGAGCATTTTTGATCCAGCGGAAACCACATGACCTTGATTTAAAATATTATCTTTTAATACCAAGGGAATGCCATCAAGAACTCCGGCGCTATTCCCCTGTTTACGGCGTTCATCAGCATCACGCGCTTGCGTAAGCGCTTCAGTTTCATACAGTTCTATTAAGGCGTTTAAAGAGCCATTCAACCCCTTTGCTTTTGTTACACAATCCTTGGTTAATTGTTCGGAAGTAATGGTTCCATTATCAAGAGCTGCACGAGCTTCAGTTAATGACAATTCATTCAACGGTTGCATACAATTTATTTCTTAGGAGCACTAAAAACACCCGGCGTGTGCAGGAGATTTCCTTTACGCGCAGGAAAGTTTGAATATATTAATTCACGAGTGCGATCATCACATGGGATAGCCTCATCTTCACGCCAACCTTCAGACATTGCTTCAGCGGCTGTCGGTTTACTATCTGTGGTGTCAATTTGTGCTAATCGTTGGACATATCCGAGTATTGCATCGAGATCGGTTTCAGTTTTCTTTATTTCTTCTTCTGTTAGTTCAAGACGGGCTAATTCAGCCAATTTCTGGACTTCTTCACACGTTATAGACATATGAAGGAAGGTTACCTTTAAAACTTGATTTTTTCCAGTCCGGCAACAAAAAAACCGTTTTCATTGAAACGGTTGATTTTACGAGAAAGCGGACTGATTTTGAAGAGCACTTCGTCGAGTTAACCTATGATGAGTGGACTTCCAATCCCAATGAACAGGTATACTTCGCAACACAGGTACGAATTTAGGATAATACCCATCAATTCGTATCAAGGCAGCCTCTTGAACTACCCCCGTTGTGTTATCGACTACGGAAGACTTACCTTTATCCCTATGTTCAGAATGAGTCTTTCGTCCATATCCGTCATTGTAGCTCAGCGATTTATAACTCGGTGTTGATGATTGTTGAAATACAATAACTCGTTGAGCCGGAGGAAGCAGCGTCAATGCCGGTTGTTGGTAAATGACTGCTTGAGGCGGAGTCGGATAATCGCCATAACGATTACCGCCACTAGAACCCATGTAAATGTGTTCATGGTAAGAATCGGTACATCCTACCAAAACAAATCCATTGAACATCAGAAAGAACGGAAACACTTTTCGCAGCATGATCTTTCCTTTCATGACGAGTGTTACAGATATGATTGGTTTATTTTTTTTCTTTTGTCAATACTATTTTAAATGCTTTGGAAAAAAGTTAAATACCTCCACCAAAAGACTGATTGTACTAATCTTTATGAGTTATAATAGTTTTAAAAATTCTTCTTCGTTTACAATTTGTATGCCAAATTGTTCAGCTTTGTCGGCTTTTGAACCTGAACTTTCACCAACAACGACATAGTTCGTTTTTTTTGAAACCGATTCACTCACATCGCCACCATGTGCTCGAATACGTTCTTTTGCTTCATCGCGCGACATACTTGAAAGCGTGCCGGTAAAAACCCATGTTGTGCCCTTGAATTTTCCATCTCTTTCTTTTGTCTTTTGCTCTACCACTTTTACTTCATTCAATAAACGATCTAATCGTTCAATTTCAATTTGATCATTTAAAAATGTAAAAATCGATTCTGCGACAACTTCGCCGATTCCTTTCACAAATGATAATTCTTCCTTTGAAACTTGGCGAAATTTTTCAATCGTTCCGAAATGCGCCGAAAGATCCCGTGCGGTTTCTTCTCCTACATGACGAATCCCGAGTGATAATATAAAACGATTCAATGGAATCTCGCGGTGACGCTGAATTTCGACATATAATTTGTGCGCAGAAATTTCTGCAAAACCTTCAAGACTAAGAAAATCGTCTGGTTTCAGATTAAACAGATCTGCAGGTTCTTTTGCAAGCGCAGTCTGAACCAATTGTTCAACTATTTTATCACCTAGACCTCGGATATCTAAAGCGGCGCGACTAACAAAATGCAATAAACGTGCCACTTCTTGTGCAAAACAATTTGGATTCGTACAAGTGATCGCTACTTCGCCTGGGGCACGCGCAACCGCTGATCCACAAATCGGACAGTGTTTTGGCATCTGAAATTTCTTTTCTTTTCCAGATCGCAGATTTGGAAGTACTTGAACAATTTTAGGAATAATATCCCCGGCTTTCTCAACAATGACGGTATCTCCAATACGTACATCGAGACGTTCAATCTCATCAATATTATGAAGTGACGCACGAGACACCGTTGTCCCGGCAAGTTGAACGGGATCCATGATCGCTACGGGAGTGAGCGCTCCCGTGCGACCAACTGAAATTTCAATATTACGCACAATGGTCGTCCCCTGCTCCGCAGGAAACTTCCAAGCTATCACCGCACGATTTGTTTTTCCAATAATACCAAGCGCTTCAAACATTTCATCTTGATTCATATTGACCACAACACCATCAATCCAATAATCGAGCGTGTCACGTTTTTTTTCAATTGTTGAAAAGAAAGTATGTACTTGTTCAAGCGAAGTACAGTGCCGATTTAACGGATTAGTTGGAATGCCTAAAAGGCTCATCACATCATGAGCCTGTTCATGTGTTGTAGTTCCATAATTTCCGACCATAGCATACCCAAAAAATGATAATCCACGAGCGGAAGCGATCTTTGGATCCAATTGACGAATTGAGCCTGCGGCAGCATTTCGTGGATTCGCAAGTTCCGGCTTGCCTTGTTTTTTCATGAGTTGATTATAGGTTTTTAACTGACTACGTTTCATAAAAACTTCGCCACGAATTTCAATGTGAGTGAGCTGTTTATGAAATACATTTTTAATTATGTTTTCATCTATATTATTTTTATGTTTTTGAAAAAAACTTTTTATATCCGATTCAGAGGGAATGCGAAGCTCGAGCGGAATCGCTTCAATTGTGCGCAAATTATGTGTGACGTCTTCGCCTACCCTTCCATCGCCTCTGGTAGCACCTTGAACAAAAAATCCATTTTCATAGACAAGTGAAACCGCCAAACCATCCATTTTACATTCGGCATAAAAATCTTCTTGCAAACTTGGTTGTAATTTTTGCAAACGTAAAAACCATTCTTGCACTTCTTCAAATGAAAATGCGTCTTCAATTGAAAGCATGCGGGCTTGATGAGTCACTTTAACAAAACCTGGGAGCGGCTCTCCGGCAACTCGTTGGGTTGGTGAATCTACGGTGATCAGTTCCGGATACTCTTGTTCAAGCTGGTACAGCTCATGTTTCAGCGCATCTAAAGCCGCCTCGCTAATATCAAGCGTATTCAAGACATGATATTGATAACGATATCGATTTATTTCTTCGCGTAGCTTGGAAATGCGATTTTTTGCTTCGGCTTTTGACATGCTCTGAGTGTAAACGAGCCGACGGAGAATGACAAAAAATTATGGAGGACAAACCGGGCTACCGCTTCCTTTTAACAAGGTACATTCACTGAAAATTACGTAACTGAATAAGCCTGAAAGAACATCGAGTTTAGGCATAGTGACTGCAATTTTTTGGGTTGCACTTTGATAAGTGCCCTCGGCGGCTAAGGTAATGTCGCCCGGAAAGCCTTGCGGTGCACCGGCAAGTGTCGTTTGGACTTGTATATTGGCGGCAGTACAACGCAAAGCATTCAAACGTAATCGATATGCTCTATTTGGATTAAGCGATACGATCAATTCTTGATCTGCCGGACCGACAACTAGCAAATTATCTTTTCGATTAATCGTATACTGATCTGGGACGATGCTGCCGGAAAAATTCCACTCCGCATATCCAACTTCAATATTGGCAAAACTTGAACCACAATCGGCTCCGTTTTGCCAACGAATGGTGACGGTATCGATATTAGCTGGACCGATTTCGTCTGGATTAAATAAATCAATGACTTCAAAACTCGTAGTGGCGACAGATGAGATTACTTTTTGCGTGGTCGTGGCATAACTTCCGTCGTATTTCCAACTGCTCCCATTCGGATACGTCGAGGACAAAGCAGTGACTTGGCTTACTGGTGTTCCTATTTTACGGATTTCATATAATTGTCTTTCTACACCTGAATCCGCCATGTAATAAGCCGAAATACTTTTGTCCGTATCAACAGAGCGCTTTGAACCTTCAAGTACGACGGTTCCAATCCCAATACCAGCCAACAATATCATGAACGTCATCATGATCGACATTGGTAAAATATTTCCTGATTTCAATCGCATATTATCGAAGATATACTCGTGAAGCGACCGTGGTTTGTGTTTGTAAGCTTTGACGTTCTTCTGGATTATCTGATTTATATTGCAAGGTTACTACTACGGTCACAAACGGTTGCACATTTCCGGGAGTAAGAACGTTAAAAGGATCAGTACTTGGACGTACAATGATATCAAATTGCTGAACATCAACTTTATTACTTGTAATTTGATTCCACGTAATTCCAGCGTCGTTAGAAAATGCAATGCAATTTACACCTGATGTTCCGCAATTTCCACTGGCAGCAGTTTGAATTGAGAATTGTGCGGTCTGTGTACCGTCACGTGAAATGAGTGAAAGTGTATTTGAAACCGGTGGGAGTGTTCCGGCTGAATAATCAATCAACTTATTACGACTCTCACGTACTAAAAGTTCATTTAAAAAACGTGCGTCTTGCCCCAGAACGGCTGAAAAAGCGATCCTGCGATGAAGATTATTAAACGATACGAATGTCTGCGCCATGATTACCGCAATCGTCGAAAAAATCGTGATGGCAACCATCATTTCGATAACCGTAAAACCGGCACGCTTATTTCCAATCATACAAATCTTCGTAAATCACACTGCTTATTGTACTGCCCTTGCGCAACCATTCAATACGACTCTCGATTCTTATTCCTGCCTTCACTTGACCTATATCGGTACATAAGCCGGAAGAAATGACGGTGTGAACATTTGATGCATCAACACAGATTGGTGAAAAAGTGATTAATCGCTTGAATGCCGTGGCTTTTCCGCTTATCGGAGGTACCGTATTTTGATTTGCATATACACCAGATGCGGTTGCTTCCGTAGATAAAACGACTTGTGCATTCGCATCTGAAATCGCATCGGTTGAAAAATCAAAACTTGGCGTTGAAATGACACCGTCCCAAACAAGAGACGCTGTGTAATCTCCTGGCGTTGTGGCATTGACTAAGCCAGTATCAAAATCTTGTCCTGCGAGCCAGTTTGAATCTCGGATTTGTTTTGCGATTTCGATCCCTTCTCTGGCAAGATTGATTGCGATAACACGATCAGTATCACGTTCCACTAAACTTAAATTTCCAATAACTAATCCAGCTGAGGCAAATAATCCGATCGAAACCACGGCTAAAACAACGAGTACTTCGATAATGGTTTGACCTTTGGCTTTCCACATATTATTCGATAGAAATTCGACCAGTTAGTGCATTCACCATGATTTGCCTGGTTTTATTGTTTTGAATATGTCTCAAGGTAATTAATAGCGACGCTGGTTCTGTACATCCTCCGCAGGCGTTTAAGCGCATCACTCCATTTTGGCGTTGAAAAAAAACGTCAGCTTCTGTTCCAGAAGGGAGAGTTGAGGAGATAGAATCTATTATGACATTGGTTCCGCCGGACAGTTCCAATCGTCGTGAGAAAAAATTTTGCTCAGAACTTGTTCTTGAAAAATCGTTTCCCGGTCCGTTCAAGATTCCGTAGAAATCATAACTTGAACTATTGTATGAAAAATGGATACCAACACCATCCGGTGGCGCCGGTGTACATGCACTCATTGTTTTGCACGTAGAATCTCCGAGTTCACATGAAATCCACGCATCACTTTCGTCTTGACAGAATGCAATATTTTTTACGGTGAGTGCGCGTGACTGGGCAGATCTAATATCGGCTGCAACAATACGAGCCGCTGAATTTAGTTCTTCGACTTGTCTGGTTTCAGTTAAATTGACAGTTACAATACCCGCGAGCAAGCCTAAAACAGCGATACTAACCATCGCTTCAACCAATGTAAACCCTTTATGTCCAAGCCGTGAGAATCCAGTCATACAAAAGTGGACCAATCCACATTGCGGCAAACATGCCCGAAACCAAAGCTGGTGCAAAAGGTAATCGATCACCACGATGCAGCGAGCCTAAAAGTAATCCGCCGATAGCAACACTTCCACCGATGAGGTATGCCAAATAAATCGAAATTGGAAGTAATGGCCAACCCAAGACAGCACCCATATACACACCTAACCAAATATCTCCGATACCCAACCAGTTTCCGCGAGACGCTAAAACTTGAAAGGCAAAAAATAAACCTGCAAAAGCCATTCCTAAAATAACTGAAGCTAATCGTGTCTGAAAGCCAAAACCGGTTACTACACCAAATCCTATTACGTTTATGATCGCTGCTATGATTGATAAACCTCCAAGATATTCTACTGGCAACACTTTCCAACGAATATCCATGACTAGAGGAGCCAAGAGCGCGGTGGAAAAAATGAGCTCAAACCAAAATTGTGGACCAGTGTACATTGAAAAAGGCTCGTGCCGAATTGCTGCTATTAAACCCAACAATAAACCCGCTAATTCAACCAATGGATATTGAACATGGATTTTTTTTCCGCAATTTGAACAATGACCACGCAAATACAACCAAGAAAAAATCGGAACGAGGTGTCGAGCTTTAATTTGGCGTTTACATGATGGACAAGCTGAACGACCAAAAACTGTAGATTCCGCATGCCAGCGTATGGCAATCACATTAGAAAAAGACCCAAGACAAGCTCCAAGACAAGCACCAAAAATCCAGCCAATGACTTGTTCAACAAACATGTTTAATGAAGTTCATCCACGGTATCTACGCCATCGGAATGGCCATAATATACGCCGGGGGCACCATAAGCCGTTGGTCGTTCTGTTACAAAGCGTAAAGAATATCCTTGATTATCACCGTGATAGGTGTAGTACTCACCTGCTTTTGGACCAAGCGGAACCTGTAATAAGAAAACTGGTTTTGCATCAATATTGGCTGCGACAAAACCATTTCCTGTCAATTTGTCGGCTTCTGCGCCTTGTCGACCAAGATCGACTTTTTCACTTTGTGGGTAAGTCGCTTTTTGTAGCCAATGCTGAGAAAGTGCTGCACGCATTACGGCTATATCGGAAATACGCTTTGCATCTCTATTACTCGCTCGAGTGATGCTGAGTGAATACACAGAAACTGCGGCAAGAATGCCAATGATTGCGATTACAACCAACAGTTCAAGAACGGTAAACCCTTTTTTTAAAACAGAACGCATAATATACGTAGAGTATAGCACGTAACATAAAACCCCGCCGCAGCGGAGTGTTATGTTCTTTTTTAAAATACTCAATTTTAGTTTACGATACCGTTGGCATTTGCGGTGTGAGCACCGGCAGCTAAGCCGCTTACGGCACCTTCCGTCCAAAAATTAACCGTATATGTACTTAATGTTGGGGCAGTTGCAAAAGAATAATTACATGTTCCGTTAACATTTGTAATATCTTTATCACAAGCAGAATTTGGTGTGGAAGGATCTTTCACCGTGTTCAAATTAATAAATGATGTGATTGGAGAACCGGAACCGCAAACAGCGCAAATTCTTGTTTTACTAATATCGTCACCGGCTGCAGCAGCTAAACCACAAGCGCCTGAGTTATCTTTACATAAAACATAGGTACTGCTTTCATTATATGCAGCACCAAAAGCACTTGTAATGGCACGCACATCCGCTACACGTTTAGCGTCTCGAGCACGTTGTTGGGCAGAGCCAAATGCTACAACTCCTAAAGTTGCCAATAAACCAATAATACCAATAACCACCAACAGTTCGATCAGGGTAAAACCTTGTTTCTTCTGCATATGAAGAGTTTTTTAAAGGCAAATGCCTACTAAAAAAATAAATTATGACAAGAGTATACCACACTGACACTCAGAAGAGCACATTACATTGTATTTATCATTATTTTATTTTTTTATACGCCAGTTCCCGAAGATAATGAGTACAATGGCAATAAAATAGCAGAAACTAATACACCAACTCCTAAGCCAAGAATAATAAGTACAATCGGCTCAATAAGTTTTGTTAAATTGGCAACCTGGTTATCGATTTCGCGTGAATAAAAGCTGCTAATACGAGCCAAAATTTCTTGTGTACGTCCGGTCGCCTCACCCACGCTCATCATTTGAGTCATCAGGGTTGGAATAAATTTATACCGTTGGAAAGCGGTGACAATAGAGTTTCCATCATTCACTTCACGAATTGTTTCATGTACCGCTTGTTTCCAGAGTTCGTTTCCTATCACGCTACTTACAATTTCAAGCGCATTCACCATGTCGACTCCGCCCTTGGTTAAGGTTGAGAGCGAACGCGCAAAGCGAACTGCATATACTTGGCGGAACATGGCACCGAAACCCGGCACATAAATTTTAAAACGATCAATACTAAATTTTCCTGCTGGCGTAATTGACCAAACACGATAACCAATAAATATAGCGATAACCATTAGTAGTATCAGCCACCAATAACTGGACATGAAGCCAGAAACAACAATCAAAGTACGAGTTGTCCAAGGTAATTCGATATTCGCAGTCGAAAGTACAGCGACTAATTTTGGTACCACGAAAGTCATCATAATAAAACTCATTACCGCCATGGTGCCGAGAATAAACGCAGGATAGATCATGGCTCCTTTGATTTTTGATGTCAGATCGTAATCTTTTTCTTGCTGATCGGCTAAATACTCTAAAACGTCTCCCAATTGACCAGTTGTTTCGCCCGAACGAACCATGTTAATGAAAAACCCTGAAAAGATATCGGTATGTTTTTCAAGTGCATCAGAAAAACGCGCTCCTCCTTCGACTTCATTCGCCAAATCTATTAAGACCCGTTTTAATCTAATATTATCTGACTGACGAGAAATATTTTTTAATGCATCCGCTAACGGTACGGATGCCGATACCATGGTTGAAATGGTTCGTGTTACGATCACCAAATCCTTGGCGGAAATGTGATTTAAAAAAGGAATAGCACGTTCTTCTGCCGCAGCAAATCCCTTATTTTCTTCAAGTAATAAAACCTCCATGTTGCGCTCTTCAAGCGCTTGTTTCGCCTCTTCGAAGGATGTTGTTTCAATCAAACCAGCGGACATTCGTCCGTCGGACATGCGTGCTCTATATTTAAAGGTTGTCATGGATACAAAGGTTCTCAATTCTTCGCCAAGATTTCTTTGACGCGTTTTACGGTTTCATGAGGTAAGGAATGAGCCTTGATAACATAACCAACAGCCCCCAAATGAATACATCGTTCAACGTCTTCTCGACCTCCAAGATTGGTTAATACAAGTACCGGAATACTTGCAGTAGTGGGATCCGCTTTAAGCTTTTCTAATACTTCAAATCCATCCATTTTCGGCATGAGCAAATCTAAGAGCATGATATCCGGATGATCTTTTTGCGCTAATTTCAACCCATCTTCACCATTCGTGGCAAATGTAACATCGTACCCTTCCAATTCAAGCTTTTGTGAATAAATGCTAGCTAAGAAAGCATCGTCTTCAACAAGGAGGATTTTTTGTTTCGGCATAGATATAGAGTGACTCAGGCGTCTTCTTGCGTCAATTGACTCAAGCGAAAGACTTCTTCTAAAGAAGTCAATCCATCCAGAGCTTTTAGTAAACCGTCTTCACGCAATGAAAGTGAGCCTTGATGTAAACGTTCTTTTTGAAAATCATCATGAGAGAATCCTTTTTCAATCGCTCGCTTTGCATTTAGTGAATACACAAACAATTCAGCCAAAGAAATACGTCCTTGATACCCGCTATTTCCACAACGAGCGCAACCTTTGCCGTGGTAAAAAGTTAAAGGCATTGTGGGCAAGGTTTCATTGGCAAAGTATTTTTTTGGAATTTGTTGTAACTCACTCATAATGCTCAAAGCGTTTTTTTCATCCATCACTTGTGGCTCTTTACAATTGGTGCAAATTTTACGTGCCAAACGCTGTGCAATGGCGATATTTAATGTTGCGGCCAATAAGAACGGTTCAACGCCCATATCCATCATGCGCGGAACAACGCCATACACATCATTGGTATGCAAAGTAGAAAATACCAAATGACCCGTCAAAGACGCATGGACACCTAATTCTCCTGTTTCTTTATCACGGATTTCACCAACCATGATGACATTCGGATCTTGTCGCAATAAGGCACGTAAGCCAGTAGCAAAGGTATAGCCAATTTCTGGACGGATCTGCGATTGATTTACGCCTTCGATATAGTATTCAACCGGATCTTCCAATGTTGAAATGTTTACACCTTCTGCATTCAATAGACTTAAAATTGCGAACAATGTCGTAGATTTACCAGAACCAGTCGGACCCGTAACCAAGAACATGCCATGAGATTTTTTGACTTCTTCACGAATTAAAGCAACGTGTTCTTTACGATATCCGAGGCGTTCAAGCGATGGTGCACTGGAAGTCGTATCGAGGACGCGCATCACAACTTTTTCATTATCAACAACCGGCAATGTTGAGATACGAAAGTCAATCTTTTTCCCGTTTATTTCTTGCGTGATGCGCCCATCTTGAGGGGTACGCGTTTCATCTATTTTTAAATTCGCCAATACTTTAATACGTGATATCAATGCCGGATGAACATAGATCGGCAAAACTAAAGAGGTACGTAAAACGCCATCTATACGATATCGAATACGTGATTCATTCCCAAACGGTTCGATATGAATATCTGATGCGCCACCCTCCACCGCATGGCGCATGATTACGGAAACCATTCGAGATACCGGCGCTCCTTTAATAATTTCTTCCAACTGACCAATATCTTCATTTTTTTCTCCACTTTTTTCAAATTTTCCCTTTGCTTGTGCTAAAGCCGTTGCCACTTCGGCGCCCAGTCCTTTCACTTTCTTTAACAAGCTACTAATTTGACTCACCGGCGCACTCACTTGACGCAAGGTCCACCCGCGATCGTGCGCCATGAATTCAATCGCTTCAACTCCACGTAAATCTTGCGGATTTAAAAAAGCAACTTCTAGAACATTGTTTTCAAAACCAGTGGGTACTACCTGGTATGAATTCATAATGTCAGAAGGCATTAACTCTAAAATTTCTTTTGAAATCACACGCTCAGTCAAATCAACATACGGCAATCCAAGAACTTCTGCTCGAATACGTGAAAAATCCGCATCAGAAACATATTTTCCACCGACAATAGCTTGATTTAATGATTTTCCACGTGCCACAAGATCACGGATCACGTTCGCTGTTTTTTCATCAATCAACTTTTTTGTAAGCAAGAGTGCGAGAATTTGTTCTTCCATAGAATTATGGCATTGGTACGGAATTTGATGGTGCTTCTACTTGATCGATTAAGGGTGCTTGAGGAGTGTTCATATCTCCTGGACCCGTGCTGGTCGGAGTAATAATGACCGGCAAGGTTGTGGTTGCTTCAGTTGTCGTTACCGGTGAGATAATAATTGGTGCGTTTACCGGTGGTGTAAATGGATTTGAGCGACCGGTTTGACCAACTTCAACCTCTAAACCAGACAATGGACGTAAGCTTGAAAAAACCTTGTCTTTTGATACATCCACTTTCGGATCAAAGGTCACCGAGGTTCGATTCGGCGGTGTTGGCGGGACTGGATACGGAGCTAAACTAGAAGTAATAAACCAATAACTTGAAATCAAAACAGCTAAAACACCGACTACGGTTAAGATACGAGAAAAAAGCGATGCGGGAAGAGACATATCACGTCTTAGGACCTTTTGTCTTTGAATTATTGAACGTATATGTCTTTACCTGAACTGTGAACGAAAATTCTTGTCCATCGACAACAGCACCTCCCGTTGAAATCCCGACAACATCCATCAGGCGTAAACTGGTTTCCAGATCAGTCAGAAAACGTTTTACGTCAAAATAATTTCGAGCTGCTAAGGTTAACGTAATATCAACTGGCACAACTTGGGTTACTGCCGTCTTATTTGTTGGATTAGTTACTGCTTTTGGTTCATTAAATGTTACGCCTTGGATTTTAACCGCATTTCTATTAGCTGCTGCGTCTAATTGGATCAATAAAGATGGCGTGTCTGCTTCGTTTGGTAAGGCTTCTGTCACCTGTTTCAAGACTAATGACGGTATTGATTGAGCCGCACCGATTGAGGCATCCAAACTGGAAAGATAGGTATTTTCATTCTTTATATTTTCTAAAATTCCTTTCGTTTCCGCATTTGTTTGCTTCGTCTCGTCAATTATCGGACGTAGAAAGCCAAAAGAGACAAGCAAGAAAAGTGTAATCAAAAATAACACTGTCGCACCATAATACTGGGTCAGAATCTTTGTCTGAACCTTTGGCTTTTCCTCTGTCTTTGATTGTTGAGGTGCCATTTCCATATTATTGAGCGGCTGCAATTGGACGAGCAACTTGTAAAGCTTCTGGACTGAGAAGTAAGTTTAACTGAAATTGTACTGATTTTGGCGTAAGATCCGTCCCTTCATACACAACATTATAGCTGCCTGTTTCCATTGATTTTACAAAACCAGATTTTTGAAAAGAACGAATCTGACGCGCCGCCGATGGAATTGTATCAGCCGAAACAGCCAATTGAACACGACCATCAGCCGTCATGGAAAATGACGAATACGATACGCTGGGTAATGTTTTATCTTCAATCAACGTTAAAAGTTTGGTTGGACTAATATGAACCGCCAATAATCCGCTCAAAGCCTTTAGACGCGGTTCAAGATCTTGAAAATCGTTCCAGGTTTTTTGACGAGTTTGTATTTGGGTGCGAACATCCGACAATTGGGCTTCCGCTTGTTGTTTATGAGCAAATGCCTGCATTTGACTTTGTCGTAATACATACCAACCACCCCCCATAAGAACACAAAACATTACCGTGATCGCAATCAATGTAAAACGACGTTTTGGGATATCGATATGCATCAAGCGAAGTTCTTCACCGGATACAAAACTTACACGAACTGGTTTACGCACTCGTTTAATCACGCGGACTCGACGAGGCGCACTTGCCATGGGCACGATGCGAGCCTTTGTAGTCAATGCACCCATTGGGGGCTTAGCAATGTTTGAAGAGATCGTTGTTGATGCACCGGTTGCCGTAATATCTTCCTTTTTTGTTATTGTCGGAGTGGTAGCTTTTGCCGACGGTGGCGTAAAAAATTGTGGAGGGAGTTTTTGAATAGGCTCTGCCTCCGGACGAGAAAATAATTTTGATCGTACTTCATCAAAAAAATTTACCGCTCTATAAACTATGCGTGCAATTAAAGGTTCGTTCGCAAGAACTTGTTCGATTTCGCCCTCGTCAATTTCAATGACTTCAATATCTTCTTGCTCTATTTTTGGAATTGAAAATTTTAAATCCGACGCTCCGTTTGGAGTTGTTTTTTGCTGTTGCCTTTGAGTTTCCTCTTTTTTACGGAGGTCTTCTGGCAAAAAAGAGATTGAATCTGACATGTTATTCAACTTCTCGCATCGCACATCCTATCGAAACGGCAAATCTAGGACCAATTTCATCCAAAATAGGACGTAAATCGATTGGATAGATCACCCGTGCCCAAGGATCACCCAAATACGTATTCACGTTCATGAGCTGGGTTAAAAATTCCGGTAAACGAGGTAAGAGCGCGGAACCACCGGTAACAATAATTTTATCAATACGTTTTTGCTGACCATCTTCTATTTGACCTTGATATAAGTTGAATGAGTATCGTATTTCATCCAAAATAGGCTTTAATAATGTTGATAAAATCGGCGAAATATCTCCCGCTTGTGAAAAAGATTGCATGGCACGAATATCACGTTTCATTGTATCCGCTTGTTCAAATGGAATACCGAGTGTTTTAGATATCGTTTGCGTGATGGAATTTCCGCCGGTTGCAATTGAGCGGTTCAAAAATGGAATTCCTTTTTCAATCACCGAAATATTAGTGCGAGCTGAGCCGATATCGATCACCATGATGCTGGAACGATCCTTTCCGATCAGAGAACGAATTTCCGCTAAAGCTTCGGTTTCCAACGAGATCAGTTCGAGTCCTGCTTTCCCCGCTAATTCTACAAATTTATTTACCAATGATTTTGGAGCGCCTGTTAACAATACACGGGTCACTTTCTTTTTATCATTCGTCGAAACCGTATCAATTATTTTAGAATCTAATGAAATTTCTTCAAGCGGGACAGGAATTAATTTTTTTGCCTGTAGTTGAATCGCCTGTTTCATTTCTTTTTCATTTAGAGCCGGAACACTGATAATCGATGAAAAGACTGATGAAATTGGTAATGCACCAACCGCACTCTTTGTTGTCACTTTAGCCTTTGTTAACATCTTTTTTAGATGAATCGCCGTTTTTTCCATATCTTCACCAAAAGCTCGTTCGAGATTGGTAGTTGGAAGCTCCGAATATGCATATGTCACTAACCGTGCACGTCCTTTTTCATTCATGAGCTCGACCAATTTAATACCTCCTTGACCAAAGTCGAGTCCAATATAGCTTTTAACTGGTGGTTTACCGAATAGTCCCATAAATTTTAAAATGCATCTTTACTAGAAGGAAGTGATTTACCGATATCCTGCATGCCCGGAGGTGGATTTGCGACACCCCGTCCATCAAACTTAACCTCTTCCGCCGGACGAGCTGGATCACGATAATTACGTTCGAGGTTAAATTGTTTTGCCGCCATCACACCAAGAACTTGCAATTGAACATCGGCTAAACAGACGCTCATGCCTGGACAATAGGTTCCAGTATTAATCGTATTTTCAACAAAATACACACCTACGAGATTTGTTACATTTGGTGTGATCGTTACATCTCCACCGGATGTCCCGTTTTTCTTAACGATAACTCCCAGCGATGCAAGATTTCTCAGATAATTAATCCCAGCAGTCGAACTATATGAAAGATCACCTGTAATACGTAAATTCCCTTCAACAATTAGTAAACCTGAACCACGCAATGTTGGACCAACGGCATTGTTAAAGGTCCTTGATCCCAAGGTCACATCGCCAGTTGCATGATACACCTTACCGCTTAAAACTCCTGCCGTTCCAAGCAATCCTGTGACATCTACATTCGTTCCAAGTTCAACAACTTGTCCATAACGACCTGCTAGAATACCCGGAATATCCAAGGTGCCAAGCGTACCGCGATATCCGGTACTTGAACTTGGAAGTGAAAGCGCATTCGAACTTGATTCAACACAGGCGGCGTCACTTGAAAAACCCGTAATTGAACCTTGTGATGACAAGCAATACTGTGCGGTAGAAACCTTGGTCGGATCACCTTCAATCCCTTGTTGTGCATAAACATTACCAAAACGCGTTGATAACCAAGCCGGGGTACAACTTGGTTCATTTATCTGACAATCAGCATCAGAACAATCGGACTGAGCATTTGCATCATTATCACTTCCATCATGACAACAGACCGCACTTCCCTGTGGAACTCCACCCCCATCAACACAAGAAGATTCACCTGCCGGACAACCAGGATACCCAACACAACCCGGATCGGCACAATCACCTAAGCCATCACCATCATCATCTACACCGTTTGCACAAATGGTTCCATTTGAAGTTGTTTCAGCACATTGAACAGGAAATGCCGTGCTACAAGCTAGTTCACCACAGTCTTTAACTCCATTACTATTATTATCTATTCCGTCAAAACAATTTCCATTCGCCGGAGTCTCTGCCGTACAAGCAGGATTTGTCGAACAAGAAGCGTCTGAACAATCGATAAGACCATTTAAGTCATTGTCAATTCCATCCATGCAAATAGTGCCGGTTGGAGGAATAGTTCCCTCGTTTGGCGTGTTCATTGTCAAATACTGAAAATCAAAATAGCCTAAACCCGTTCCATCGTTAAAACCACTCCAACCGAGCGAACTATTATTTGCTGGAAGCGGAGGAGAATGAACACCGGTATAAAAAACCTTTGAGGCTTTGTTATAGCGCATTTTATACGCATAAACACCTCCACAGGTACCAGGATCAGTACAGTTTAAAGAAATCCAACCTTTGGTGCCTAATTTGCAAACTTTAGCCCAGCCACGAACTTCAACCGTTCCGGCTCCTGATCCGACGGTTGCCCGTGGCGAAAAACCATCTGGAGCATTGTATGTTCCAAGTGGATCAGCCGGATCGTTTTGACATTGAGCGACTCCATTGCAGGTCGAGCCAAAACACACCCACTCAAGATAATCATTCCATGCCCAACCTGTTAACTCATACGTTGCCGGATCAACTCGTAATCCGTAGGTGCCACAGCTCCCACCGCCACAAGCTCCGACATTTAAATTATTTCCAGACGTCCAACCCGTCGCATCATCCCAAATCCAGCCCATTATATTATCTCCCGAAGCAGCCTGAGCGGGAATTTGATTTGAAATATAACGAAATGAATAAACAATAAATACCAAACCGAATACTGCGGCAAAGACAGACATCCAGCGATGCCATACTTGTTTCCCTTTTCGGGATTGAAATGACCTCCGTTTCATTCACTTATATTGTATCACACTTTTGTATCTGACTCATCGAGAAAACCCGCCTGCTTGAATATGCCAGAGATCCTGATATTTACCGCCTTTTTTAGTGAGCTCGGCATGTGTTCCTTGATTGGTGATTTGGCCATTTTCCATCACGATAATGCGATCCATGTCCATAATCGTCGAAAGACGGTGCGCGATAACCACCACGGTCTTATCTTTCATCAAGGTATGCAGGGCGTCCTGAATCAAGTGTTCAGATTCGGAATCAAGTGCTGATGTGGCTTCGTCTAAAAGCAAGATTGGCGCATCTTTCAAAATAGCGCGAGCGATGGCAACGCGTTGGCGCTCCCCGCCTGACAGCTTCACTCCCCGCTCTCCCACAAAGGTGTCATAACCCTGGGATAACTTTGAAATAAACTCGTGACAATGCGCTTTTTTAGAAGCCTCTACGACATCTTCCAAGGAAGCACCCGGTTTTCCATACGCGATATTCTCGAATAAAGAACGATGAAACAGCGCCGGCTCTTGCGGAACCATGCTCATCGCATCACGTAGACTATGTTGGGTTACTTTTGCAATATCCTGGCCATCAATCAAAATATTTCCTTTGTCGACATCGTAAAAACGAAGCAATAGCTTAATAATTGTGGTTTTTCCAGCTCCAGATGGACCAACGAGAGCCGTTTTTTGTCTCGCTGGAATTTTTAGACTGAATGCTGGCAAGATTTCGTCCGATGTTTGATATGCAAAACGGATATTCTTAAAAAGAATCTCGCCTTTTTTTACGGTAAGTGATTTTGCAGACTTCGTATCACAAACCGTTGCCGGCTTGAGCATGATCTGAGTCATCTCGTCTGCATCTGCGAATATTTCATAGACGCGGCGGAGCGTACTACTCATATCGTCAATGCTACGAAAAATGCGCACTAAGTAAAGCTGGGCAGAAGCAAAGATACCGATACCAACTGTTCCTTTGGTCCAAAGATATCCGAGAAAACCCATAGCAACAAGCTCCATGACGCCGTTTAAGATATTTGTCATCACGCCCGCCATTTCATTTGAACGCCAAGCCTTGGCTGAAAAGATACGTCGATTTTCATTCGCTTCGGAAAAAGTCTTCCGCTCGCGTTCAAGACCATTAAAGAGCATGACATTGGTCATGCTTCCAATAACGTCTGCCAAGATCGCTGTCAATTTACTGTCGCGTTCAGCTCGACCAAGACGCAAAGCTGATTTCTTTTTTCCATACCACACATTGACGATCGCCATCATCACAATCCAGACGCTATACAAAGCAGCCAGCGCTGGCGACAAGAGAAGAAAAACGACAAACAAAAAAAATATTTCCACGAAAAGTGGAATGAAGCGCCAAAAAATTATCTCAACAAAATCCCCCAAGGATTGACCATAGCTTCTGACGCGGCGAACCAAAGAACCGGTGAATTCGTCAGTAAAAAAGGCAACCGATTTTTTGTTCAAATTTTTAAAAGCCTCATTTTCCGCATCCATGCGTAGACGTGGAACCACCGTACTCGCTAAAAATCCGCTAATACGCCAGACGAACGAGGCACCAACGCGCACCGCGACAACGAGAAGAATGCTTTTTAAAATCAAGTTCAATGCATCAAAGACTTGCGGGTTAATTTGCGTAAAATAATCAATCTGACGGCCGATCATGACATTCGAAAACATCGAGGCTAAAGATGCTAAGGTAATGGTTAAGACAGCCGCCACCAGACGAAATGGATAACGTTTAAAATGCGCAAAAAATAATTGTAAGGTTTCACGGGTGTAGGCCCGCTTGATTTCGATGGTTTTGTTTTTCATGAGAGTGGAAGATGTATCTTTGTATTTTATTTTTTATGTGGATTCAGAACTCTGTGGTAGATCTGGAACGGAATACTGAAAATGATATCAAGAATTCTTAAAACGAGATAAGCGGCAAATGAAAGACCGATGAACACTCCGTAGCCAACAAATTCTGGAGCTTCAAATATCTTTGCCTTATCCGGCGCATCGACTGATAGACGATACGCACTTTTTGTCCGATTTCGTATTTTGGCGGATTGCTCAAGATATAGCTCCGCACCTCGTGAGATCTACCCGCTAGATCCGTGAATTCGGCAACGTCCGTTTTTGTTTTTTCATCTTCAAGATTTATAGAAATACTTGCTCCTGACGAAGCATCTTTCTCTATAATTTGCTGTATAATTTTTTAGTTGCATGTTTACTAAATACATACGAAATCCCATTTCGTATGAGAATTGCAGGTAAAGATACGACTGACAAACCGAGACATAGATATGTAAGATATTTTTTCCATCCTAATCCTATAAAAATCAACTGAACGAGCGCTTTTCGTTTTTGAATGAGGTTAAGATCCGTTACCTGTACTCGTTCTTCATGTACGAAATTATAATATTTAGCTTCAAACTTCACTCATCCGTACATCCACGAGCTTGCATTGGATTTCTTTTCTCCCATTCCACTCATTGATTCCAAGGTCATAAGCCACGTCTATCTTTGAACCAACAGCAAATAGATCAAATCGATCAGCAAAATTAAAACCGACGAATTTCATGGTTTGATTATTTGCATCTTTTGCCAGGCAGCGCACATGTTTTTGTGTGCTTCCCATTTTATCTGAGCTCATGACCTGCAAATTACGCGACATAAAAACCGGGCGACGATTCCCTTCGCCATAGGGCTCAAGTTTGGCGATAATATCCACGAGCGACCATGTTAATTCATCCAATTTGAGATCGGCATCAATTGAGAAAATCGGAACACATTCAGCCAAAACCAAGCGTTCGGCGGCATCTTGTTCTAATTTGCGAACAAGTTCAGGCAAAAGCGAATCGTCTTCAAAAGCAAAACCGCAAGCCTGCACATGTCCACCACATCGCGTCAGAATGTCTGCTCCCGCACGCTTCATGGCTTCGGTAATATCGTAAGAAGCAAATGAACGACCCGAACCGATCCAGGTTTTTCCATGTTTTCCAATGGCAACGACCGGCTTACCTTCACGCTCCATGTATTTTCCGGCAACCAAACCAACCAAGGCGGGCGACCAAGAATCAGACCAAAGCACAATAATGTTTACTTCGGACAAAGGCGTACGGTCAGCGGACATAACCATTTCAGCCGCATCTTCCATCATTTTGGCGGTGAGTTTTTGTCTTTCTTTATTGCAAGCTTCCAATTGTGCCGCGTAGACACTCGCCTCTTCTTCGGTTTCAGATAACATCAAATGAAGTGCTAGCGAGGCATGATCCATGCGACCAGCCGCATTGATACGCGGTCCCAGACCAAAGCCGATATCCTGCGAAGTGATTTTTCCGAGTTCGCTGCCCGCGACTTGGATCAAACGCTGTAAACCAGGTCGACGTGTTTTGTTCATTACTTTCAAGCCATAGGTTTCGAGCACACGATTTTCGCCGATGAGAGGCACCATATCGGTTACGGTCGCGATCGATACAAAATCCAATAACCATTTTTCAAAACCTTCTGGAATCAACAAACCACGTTTACGTGCTTCGATGCAGAGCGCGCAAGCAAATTTCCACGCAACACCAACAGCTGCTAAATGTGGAAATGGATATGATTCACCCGGTAAACGAGGATGAATCAAAATGCCATCAGGCAATTCTTCTCCAAATTGATGATGATCGACGACAATTGTTTCGATGCCGAATGATTTAGCTTTAGCGATTTCTGGAACACAAGCAATACCGCAATCAACCGTGATAATCAGATTTGTTCCGCGTTCTTTCAAAATGTCGACGGTATTTGTATGTAAACCATATCCTTCTTTATCGCGATGTGGGATATAAAAATCAATTACGGGCTTTTGTCCACTACTTATCTGTGCCAATACTTCTTTCAAGACGGTAATGATAACCGCACTCCCTGTAACACCATCTGCATCATAGTCACCGTGAACGGTGATATGTTCTCCTTTTTCAAAAGCCTGAAAGATGCGCTCGATGGCGTGCTGCATGTTGGCAAATAAAAACGGATCATGTATCCCTTGTTCAAATTGTGGTTCAAAAAAATCCGACCAGGTCGAAATATCGGTTTGACCGCGCAAGGCAAGCAGTCTCGCTTCTACTGGTTTAATGTGTGATGGAATACCTGAAAGATCAAATCCTTCTGGCAGTGTGGCGAGAACCCAGCGCTTTTGCATGAAGACTATGCTGACATGTAGGCAACGCTCTCGCAACTGTTATTTTAATATTGCGTAAAAGGCGCAACCATCGAGATGATTGTCATAACGGCAATCATTCCAACCAACACCTTCCATATTTTTTGTTTTGTCGCTTGTTTCATATCATTTAATTCTGATCACGTCGCAAGACTTTGATGAATGCTTCTTTTGGAATTTCAACGGTACCGGCACCCATGGCCATCATTTTAGCTTTTCCTTTCTTTTGCTTTTGTAACAGTTTCATTTTACGTGTTACGTCACCACCATACAAATAGCCGGTCACATCTTTGCGAAAAGCCTGAATCCGTTCAGAAGCAATAACCTTTGCACCAATTGAAGCTTGAATTTTAATTACAAATTGTTGACGAGGCAGAGAATCTTTTAAAGCCTCAACAATTTCTTTTCCTCGACGATATGCCTCGTCTTCGTGAATTAAGGTTGCAAATGCGGCAACAGGTTTTTCAGCAACCATGATTTCCATTAGAACAATCGGTGCCGGACGATAGCCGATAAAATCATAATTTAAAGATGCATACCCTTGGGTCGCACTCTTTAAACGATCATGAAAGTCAACAATGACCGACGAAAGAGGCATTTCATAATGCAAAACTGAACGAGTTGTATCAAAATATTCGGTCGTTTTGTACAAGCCACGACGATCAGTAACGAGCGCCATGACATTGCCGATATATTCAGAAGGACAAACGATATCGACTAAAACCCATGGTTCTCTTGCCTCTTCTAAATGCGATGGATCTGGATACGCTAACGGAGATGTACATACTTCATGCGTACCATCAGTTTTTGTTACTTCATACGCAACTGATGGCGTCGTTACAACCACTTCCATATTGTGTTCCCGAAGCAAACGTTCCTGAACTATCTCTAAATGCAACATACCAAGCAAACCGCAACGAAAACCAAAACCTAAGGCCGTTGAATGCTCCGGTTCAAAATGCAGAGCGGCATCAGATAGTTTTAATTTCAAAATAGCATCACGTAATTTTTCATATTCGCTGCCCTCTTTTGGAAAGATGCCGGCGTAGACCATTGGGTGTACTTCTTTATAGCCAGGTAAAGACTCTGTCTGCTTAGCGGTCGCTGCACGAGCGATCGTATCACCAACGCGAACGACAGAAATTTCTTTCAGACCCGTCACGATATATCCTATCTCTCCCGTTTCTAACGAGTCGTTTGATTGCGCTTGCGGTTTGAGATAGCCGACTTCTAAAGCATCACCCTCACCTTGTGTAGCGAGAAAGCTAATTTTTTCATTCTTAGAAATACGACCGTCCACCACACGAACATATGCAATAACGCCCTTGTATTCATCAAATTTAGAATCAAAAATCACCGCTCTGAATGGTTTTTCTTCAATTCCTTTAGGAGGAGAAATTTCTTTCACAACTCGTTCAAGAATTTCTGCCACGCCGGCACCGGTTTTTCCGGAAGCACTCATGATTTCTTCACGCTTACACCCAATTAAGCGCATTAATTCTTCCGCACGACGCTCAACTTCTGAATTTGGTAAATCAATCTTATTTAAAACAGGAATGATGGTTAAATCTTGATCGAGTGCAAGATATAAATTTGCAATGGTTTGCGCTTGAACTCCTTGGGTTGAGTCGACCAATAAAATCGCACCTTCAACTGATGCTAATGAACGTGAAACTTCATACGTAAAATCCACATGTCCCGGAGTATCAATTAAATTGAGCTGATACTCTTGACCGTCAACAGCCTTATACCTCATGCGAGCTGGTTGGAGCTTAATCGTAATCCCACGTTCGCGCTCCAAATCCATGGTATCGAGCATTTGTTGTTGCAGTTTTCGTTTTTCAATCGTTCCTGTTAATTCCAAAAGACGATCAGATAGGGTTGATTTTCCATGATCAATATGAGCAATGATGCAAAAATTGCGAATGTGGCTTTGGTCCATGTGGCGGCAACTATGCCGTAAAATCCAAGCTTTGGCAACCACTTTCAGATACAAAAATCCCCTGGCTCGCGCTTGTTTTTGCGGATTCCCAGGGGAATGCAGACGGCTAGGCCGTCAAGATGAGAAGTTCACGCTCACGCGTGAGACCGAGTGGAAGATTTCCATCTTCGAACAATAGCGTTTCCAGAGGCTTCAGAATCGGTTCAAGCTTTTGACTATCCAGTATCGTTTTCATAGCAGTTCTAGAAAGAATCATGCTGCAAAGATCAACCAGATTTGGCCAAAACCATCCGCCATACCACTCTGTTAGAGCGGTCTGAATGATGCCCGCTTCACCCGGGAGTTCACGAACAAGCAGGTCGATCACTTCTTCCTGCTGAGATTTTTTCAATCGAGCAAGATGAGTGAGCAAAAATGGTCCATGTGCCCATGTTAGAGACTGTTTCAGTCCTCCATGAGTGTGCCAGTATTGACGCCAAAGATGCCGAATAAATGGTTGAAGCATGTCCTGACTCTTACACCTAATAGTGCGCAACAAGTCACGGATGTTTTCAATCTCGATTGAACTCAAACGTCCATTAACAACAGCTGCCTTGAGGCTTTGTTCAAAAACTTCGGTTGTTCGAGAAGAAAATGAAATCGAGATAGGCAACAATACTTTATCTTTACACGCCTTTAGCTCGTTCAATCTTATGAAACTCATCCGCGAAAGCGGCTGCTCAAAGCAACTTTGTTTGATAAACTCAGCACGCTTTGACGGTATTGGTTTGAGTTGAAAAACCCACCCTCGTTCCATTATGAAACGAGTTTGTTTAACAACCGTTTCTTGAGTCATTCTTTATAGTCTCCATTCTTAAAAAGGTGCTTGAGCAGCATAGCTGAATCCGATGAATATTTCAAACCCTACAATGGTTCACCGTTTAAAAATAAGGTCGCATCAGTCTTGATATTGGCTCCTCCTGAACCGGTAGCTGATGGATCCGTTCCAGGATTGAGATCCGGTGTTGTTGATGGGGCACCAAAACGTATTACATCGCGACGGATATTTTCGCGCTTGTGTAAGAAATCTACACGTGAACGAAAAGCTTCCGGTAGGTTAGGTAATTTAAGAAGCGGAACAACTTTTATTGGACGACGAAGACGTTCAACTTCCAATCGTTTTATTCCAAACTTAAATCCAATACTCGCCTTTTCTGCAGGAGATAACGAACGTACAAGACGCCGAACCGCCGATGGCGTCCCAAAACTGTTTGTTTTAATCTTTAAGCCATGATTGGCTTGCAAAAGAATTGAATTCTTTGCCACATCTCCTTTTTCTTCGGCATTTTTATCGACAACTTCAACCTGATGTTCCGCTACTTGCACATCAACCCCATCCGTATCAGAACTTACGCCAAAGGCAGTTCCGCGTACCGTTGCGACCACGCCATTACTCGTGACTGAGAAGCGTTCCGTATTTCCAAGTAAGCGCTCAAAAACGCGTCCAAATATTTCCGGCAATTAATTCAATTTCAGCGGAAACCTCTCCATCGCGCGGTGCATCATTTTGTGCCAATAGTACAATTTCAGAACCGGCAGAAACTTGGCTTATGCCAGCATCGGGATAAATCAATTCGAGTGTACCATTTGTTACTTTAATTTGATCACCTTCGGCTAATGCTTGACCATCTTGCACACTCGACTCGGATCCATCACGAATGAGATCAGCTCTTGCTCCGGCAAGATTCGCATACGCCAAAACTCCTTGAATACTTTCGTCTGTTTGTGATGGTTCTTGTGCCTTTTCGACTGGCACACTCGGAGCCTGGACAATACGTGGTCGAGGACGACAACCCATACCAAACAACAATGGCGCAGATATTACGAGGGAACACAGAGCAAATATACGATAGGACATAGAAAATTACATTCTCGAAATTGCTATCCAATACCCGATGGATGCAATAATTAAACTACCCAATAAGAAATAAAGCGAGTAGAAATTGTTATTTTGACCTTGAAACATGCAGTAAGCATATCACATTCCATGCCCTTCTTCGGCACCTTGAACTTGCGGCTTACTTTTGAACAGTTTGCGATTTAAAACTGAAACTAAGTCAACAATCTCTTCTGATTTAAGCAGCCACGACACGCCAACAAAGGCAAGAAGTCCGGTAAAGGCTGTTACGCTCGCTTGGAGCAAAACTCGGATAAATGTTTCAAGAGGGAAGATTGTGCCTAGGAATTGACGAATCGGATATCCAACTCCGATTAAGGCTGCCGAAGCTATACAAGAAACAGCAATTGGTCGGAGCAATGTACGTTCACCAAGCGACCCAAAATGTTTACGCAAAGCAATCCAGAGCAAACATGCATTCACCGTAGTAGCAATTGTGAAAGCAGCGGCTAAACCTAAAATGCCATACGTATGATATCCAATTATTGCCACGATAATATTTACAACTTCACAAACTACGCCTATGACAAGTGGAGTTTTTGTGTCTTGCATCGCATAAAAAGCTCGAACAAGTAATGCCACGAGACATTGTGAGAATAACGACAAAAGAAAAATACCCAGTACATTCGCCGTGCGAATAGTGTCATCCCAATCAAATTGACCGGCACCCAGAACAAGGCGCACCGCCTGAGGTCGCAGCAAAAAAAATAAGGCTGTGACGGGGATAATTAAGAAAGCAATTTTTCGTATTGTTTGTCTAAGCGTTGAAATAAACTCTTTAAAATCCTGATTATTGACACTGGCGGAAAGTGATGGAAAAACAGCGACGGCATATGAAATACCAATTAAACTTACCGGAAAAGCTTGTAAATTATTCGCGAGATTGAAAATAGCGACAGATCCCGTCGGAAGGGTTGAAGCAAAAATCTGCATGATGATGAGATTTACTTGTGCAACAGCTAATCCAATTGTACGTGGAGCCATGAGAAGCAAAATTCGACAGACGCCTTCTGATTTAAATGAAGGGAGAGGTATGTGCCGTAAACCCAATCCTCTTACAACGATTGCCTGCACTGATACATGTGCGACTGCGCCCAAAACAACACCCCAAGCAACACCGGATAAGCCATACCGAGGAGCCAAAACCAAGGTTCCGAAAATAATTCCGAGATTGTACAGAACAGGTGCGAGAGAAAAAGCAACAAAACGGCGCATCGATTGGAGTATTCCACCCATGACTGCCGATAAACCTAATAAAAATGGCGACAAGAACATGATGCGTGACAATTCAATCGTTAGACGCGTTTGTTCAGGGCTAAAACCAGGAACTGTTGGTGGCACGATTACCGGAGCAGCAACAGCCATGATAAGACACAAAACTCCCATGCTTAACGCTACCACTGAAACCACTTGTCCAGCGAGCTCCCAAGCTTCTTTCTCGCCTTTCTTTTTGAGATATTCACTAAAAACCGGAATGAACCCGGCTGATAAAGCGCCTAGAATAATTAAATTGTAGAGCAAATCCGGAACACGAAAGGCGGCATAATACGCATCAAGTTCGTGACCCGCTCCAAAAGTTCCCGCTAAAAAACGATCACGCAATACTCCAACAACACGCGATGCAAGCGACGCTAATCCAATCACAACCGCCGCTGCCGTTAAACCCGGCGTTTCACCTTGCCAGAATTTTTTTATCACATGGTACATGACTTTTTTGTTTTTAATATCCATCATTTATTTCAAGAATCGCAAGGATCATTCCATCTTTTTCTATTAAAGAAATTGGTTTGAGTCTTGTATTTTCAGGCGCTTGTCCTGATAAGCGTTCACCGCTTTTTACGTCAAAACAAGCACCATGCAACCGACAGACGAATTGATTTGAAGCTGCATGTAAATCGACTTGACCACCGCTGTGCGTACAAAAATTTTCAAAAGCTATGATGGTGCCATTGTCATTAAAAGCAATACCGTTTTTTACTCCAAAACGAAAAGACTTTGCTGATCCTGGAGCAATTTCTCCAACTCGTGCAACAGGTAAATGAAGCTGCATACGCTATACTTATTTTTTTTCTTCCTTTCCCGTGTCCCCTCCCATCTCGTACTCGAATGGTATTTCTTTAAAGCTTCCTTTCGTAATCATATGAAATTCTCCGTAAATATATTTAAATGCTATCGCCAAACGACCATCTTTTTCTAAACGTCGTACAGAAACGGCTATTGGGTGTGACCGCAATAAACCAAAACGAGCGCCGTTCTTTTCAGCTCGTTGTACATACTCCATATCTTCTGCAAACACGACCGTTTCATCAAAACCACCAATCTTATTATGTACTTCGTGACGAACAAAAATACAAAATCCCGGAGCGTGAGGTCTAATTTTTTCTGTCATCAAAACATATGCGTTATACACTTCATGCCCGATCTTATCTATCGGTTTACGTGACATTGGCTTTACCCTACAGGTCGCAATGTCTAAATGCTTTCGTTCCATTTCAGCAATACAATCTTCCAGAAATTTATTGGTTGGCAAATAAACGTCTGCGTCAAAAAAAATAATAATGTCGCCTGTAGCATATCGAGCGCCTTGATTTCGACCATAGCCAGGCATTCCTCCATCGATTATTTTAGCGCCGAGAGATTCGGCGATTTGCCGAGTTTGATCGGTTGAGTGCGCATCTGCAACGATAATCTCAACATCGCTCAAGGTCTGCGCTTTGATGGAGTGTAACAAAGAAGGTAAGTTCTTTTCCTCATTTTTTGTTGGAATAACAATCGAAATCTTTGGCATACCTTATATAGCAGATTGTATCAGGTGAAAGGCTGCAATGCCCGTGGCGACCGAAACATTTAATGATTCCTTTTTTCCCTTCTGACGGATTTGAACCAGATCATCACATATATCACGCAAAGACGGAGGAATACCTTCAACTTCGTTTCCTAATAAAAGAGCTATTTTTTCTGAAGCCTTGTAGGTTGCGATATCCTGAGAACGCTCATCTAATTCGAGGCCGATGATGCGAAAACCCGAATCTCGCAAGCGTTTTATCAGAACAACGATATCAATCTCTTGTTCCCACGGAACTGATTCTTGAGCACCTAAAGCGGTTTTAGCAACTTTTTGATGTTCTGGCGTGGGCGAATAACCTACAATCCAAACTTTTGCCACGCCTAAAGAATCCGCAGTACGCAGAATTGAACCAATGTTTTCAGCCGAACGGATATTGTGAGCCAATAAGTGAAGTTCCATATCCGGAGCCCATCATACTCATTTTTATATAAAATGGAAGCGCTCTATTCTCGACATTGTCATCATTATGCATTAACCTAGCGCAAAACTATGCGATTTGGTCACCGACTCCATGGAAAAATCGAAGGCTATGACGACAAAGGTCGTGGCTTTATGACGCTTGATGCGGCGGCAGCTCCAAAACCGCACCGTGAATATGATGGTCCGGGCTATATGATGGGTTCGGGAAAAGTCGTGATTCCATTCACCGCCAAAGGTGATGAAGTGACGGCTGTTTTTCAAAAAAGAGATCATGGAACCAAGGTCGCGAAGATCGAAAGTGTGAATGTGGAAAGTCCGGATCGAACCGAGGCTCCGTGTCCACATGCCGGAACTTGTGGTGGTTGTTTGTGGCAGCATTTGAAATACGATGCGCAGTTAATCCTAAAACGAGACATGATCAATCGTGCCTTTGAAGGCGCAGGGCACAAAGAACGCGTTGACGATGTGATGCCATCTCCTATTCAATTTCATCATCGTAATCGTATGGATTATGCGATTGGTTGGAATGGCGAAATTGGTTTGAAAGAACATGATTCTTGGAATAGGTATGTCGATTTACAAACTTGTTTATTGCTCGCTGAAGGGGTTGGTGAAATTTTACAAGCCGTACGTGAATGGATGCAGGCAAATGATTTGCAACCATGGGATGCGAAGTTCCATCATGGTGATATTCGCTATGTGGTCTTTCGTGATGGCAAGAATACAAATCAGCGCATGCTGATCGTGGTTGTAAAAGATGCGACACGAATCACGGAGGAAATGCGTTCCTCACTCTTGAATGTACTCGATCTTCGATGCACAACATTGTTGCTTGGTGAACAACATTCGATTACTGACTTGTCATATGCACAAACGTTCTACCCTCTTAAAGGCGATGTGTATCTTGAAGAAGTAGTGAATGATGTTCGCTATCGCATTCATCCTAATTCTTTTTTTCAGACAAATACCACCATGGCAGCGGTTTTGCAGAATGCGGTATTGGATTTGATTGATACGAACACAAAACACGTTCTTGATTTGTATTGTGGTCTTGGTTTTTTTGGGATTGCGCTTGCAAAGCGTTTTCCAGAACTTCAGGTTCATGGCCATGAGTTAGATGCAGAAGCTATTACGCTTGCTGAATTTAATGCCAAGAAGAATGGCGTCGCTGAACGCACCAGTTTTACCGCCGGACCATCAGAAGACTTATCCTGGGCTGAACGTGAAGCGGATTTGATCATTCTTGATCCTCCGCGCGCTGGACTGCATCCGAAAGTTATAAAAACTCTTTTAACCAAACTTCCAGAACGAATTATCTATATTTCCTGCAATTACAAACGTTTCGTTGAAGAATTGAAATTACTACAAGGTGCGTATCGTATTAAAACCTTACAAGCTTTTGATTTATTTCCTCATTCACCGCACGTTGAGGTTGTGATTAGTCTTGAGAAAGTAATTCAAACAAGCGACGACCTTCAAAACGGTTTAGCTGCACTCCCTCTGGAAGCAATGGCAAGCGTGCTACAGAATCAGAAAGCACCGAAAGACCATTAATCGTACGGATATAGTTAATGCCATTTAGAAGAGAGTATCGATCTGAACCTTTAAGCGGTTGATTTTTTGCAAAACGACGCCAGGCATCTTGCACCTGATCGAGGGTTATCATGCCAGCGAATGGGTCAATGATTTCAAAGTTTACCTTGCCGTTCTTTTTGCCGACGACGATATTTTCTTCACCAGCCAAATCAAGACAAGCTCGCGGTTGATTTGTAGTAAACTGAATCGCTTTTTCAGTAAATTCTTTCATCGTATCTTTTATCCCTTGGTCTTGTTTCATTTCATCAATCAAATCTTCCATATGCTTACCTTGAATCGTTCGAAACACCTGTTCAGAAATACCTTCTCCGTTTAGAAGTTGCTGCGTGGCAAGAGCATATCCCTCTTCATTCACAGCGCCACGCCTTTCGACATAGCCTGATCGGATACTTTTCGTTCCTTCTTTTCCAAGTAATTCTGATTTTTTCTGAAGACTGACAATTGCCCAAACTTGCTTAGGCGCGAATCCCGCATTCTGTTCTGCGAGTTGTTTTAGCGCAAACTTCATTTCAATGACGAAAGGTACTTTTGCGAGAAATACTTTTTGAGTTAGAACATGTTCGGCACCAAATGCTTCACGGAGTGCCATACGTCTTTTACGATGATCATCCAAAAAGGACTGCCACCGATTTTCATATCCGTGAAGAGGATCAATTTCATGAATCGTGGCCGGATAAAAACGTTCGACACTATTCATATTCACCTTGGCGACTAAATCCGGTTTTCCTTTCAACGTAAAAACCATGTGCTCTCCGCCACGACCGATGAGTTTTGGTTCGTATGTGGTTATGAAATCCGGTTTGACCTCAAAACCGCGCAAAACAGTCTTTCGTTCTGTCGCTTTTTCGGTTTGTCTAATCTCTTTCATCATGATACATTTTACTCATGAAATCAGGTTTTGTCATGCTTGCCGGGCGTTCAAATGTCGGCAAATCTACTTTGTTAAATGCCCTTATCGGTACTAAGGTGTCAATTGTGTCGCCAAAGCCTCAAACAACCCGTCATCCGATTCGGGGTATTTTGCATGATGCCCGCGGTCAACTCGTCTTCGTTGACACACCGGGCGTTTTTTTAGGACGCAAAGATCGAGTTTCCACGACTTTAAATGAATTTGTTCATGAAACACTTGATGGCGTTGATGCCGTTATCTACGTGATGGATCCTTCTCGTGACATTGGTGCCGAAGAACTTTATATCCAAAATTTATTGCGACAAATCAAAGTACCTGTGATTGCCCTCATAAATAAAATGGATTTACCGGAATCTGAACGATCATTTACTGAAACCTACCGTGCCGTGGATGTTGGTCAATCACAGAACTTTGAATTATCCGCCATTAACAGAAAAAATTTAAATCGCTTGATCGATGTTTTATTTACCTTATCTCAAAACGGTGATGCTCATTATCCCGATTTACAATTAACGGATATCGGTCATAATCAATGGCTTGAAGAATTGATTCGTGAAAAAATTTTTTTGAATTTGAACGAAGAGCTGCCTTATAGCATCAAAGTGAGTTTAGACGAACTTGAAACTCGACCGGACGGTTCACGCTATATCGCAGCTTCAATTTGGACCACTGATGAACGCTACAAGCGCATGATTATTGGTGCAAAAGCTCAAATGCTCAAAAAAATTGGTGCAGCAGCTCGAAATGAACTTGAACATGTCACAGGTACTAAAATCTTTTTAGAATTAACAGTTAAAGTAGATCCAAAATGGCAGGAGCGTTTTGTGTAGCAATATGCCAAAAAGTCCTTTTAATCAAACTCTTTCAAATCATACTCACGGAGAACGCGTCGCACCGGAACATATGTATGGTATGGAAGATGTTCAACGTTATTTGCTGCAAAAAATTCAAATCGATCATCTCCCCCGTTTGCGCCAAATCGATATTGCGTTACAAGAAAATCATGAGCAAGGGGAGGTTCGTGACACGCTCATCAAAAAAAAAGCAGCCTTGGTTGAAAAAGCAAAACAACTTAAACAGGCTGCGCAAGAATGCGATAACTTTCGTTGTGATCCATGGAAATTTGAACCGTACTTATTCGCCGACGTCCTTAAGGAAAGATCGCATGAACCTATCGATCAAACGCATCTCAATCATGTTCGTGGATTATTACGAGCAGGATCGGTTTTTTCTTTTGATCGTTTGAGCAATGGTCAAGAATCAATCAAGATTCGAACAACGGAAGAAGCTCTAAGTTTGGTGTCAAAAGCTCGATTTATTACCTCGGAATATTGGGATTGGCGTATGCATGTAGCCGGACCTTTCCATCATGATCCTGACGCAAAAAAAGAATATGAAAACTTTAAAGAGCAATCTCTGCTAGAACTTGATATGGTTAGTCAAGCAATATCGAAAAATGTTCTCGGTGAAGAGCTTGAAGATGCCACACGAACAATTGAAGATTTACATGAAAAAATTTTTTCACTATATCTGAAATCAGAAAAAAATATACCTGCATTACAAGATCAAATAAATGCCGTTAATACCGGGAAAGAAAAACAATATACCCACTGGAGGGATTTGTATATCCAACTTCGTCCTTTACGAAATTTTTTATATTATCGACGCCTTTATCCCATTCAAGCAAAAGCAAGTCTTATAACTTGGAAGCCGAAGACGACATCCAACAACGATCGACCAAAACAAACATAATCAAATACATTGACACAAATAAAAGCCATAGATATGATGCGCTTCGCTTACCGGCGTAAAGGGTAAGTTTCTGCTGCAGAATATCTGGAGTTTTCATGGCGGAAGATCGTCGCAACAAGGGTCGTCCCGATCCTTTTGAGTTCGAATCCCGGAGCGGTGGAGCTCATCAAACAGCCATCGATCTACATACATGGCAGGCAGATGGAGAGGACGTTCCTCGGAGTACTCCGAGGATAGAAACTGCCTCTCTTCATGAAGCAGATGATAGCGGCTGTTACAGTCTTTCATGTACCGAGTTGGTTGATTACGATACAGTTAGGATAGCCGCTACCGCTGCAAGCCCCGGTGATTATATTGACGACGACGTGTTGACTGAAGAAGACCCGGACTATCACGAACGGATCATCTCTTCCAAGAAGGAAACTCACACACAAGTCGCTGTAACGTATAAAAATACGTCCATGACTTGCGAATAGCCATTTTGTTCTTTCTTTGAGGTTTTACAAGCACCTCCATCTTTCAATAACACCCCTGCCGTAAAGGGGTGTTTTCGTTTGCGCACTTCATTCCTGAATATCTTTAAAATCCGTCACTTCAAACCCAAAGAATCCAGACATGCCCTTTGCTTCAAGCTCTTTTGAGGGAGTAAATTTTAATACTATTGGATTTTGTTCATTGTTCAATACACTAAATTTTCCATACCAGCTGGAAATATTTAAAACCTCTACCGTTACACGAGAACCATTTACATTCACGTCCTTACGACCATGCTCAATTTCCGATGTCGCGTATTCGATATCTTTATTTTTTATTTCGGCTTCCAGAGCTGCTCGAAGCTTGATTATTTGATCCTTGATTGTTTTTGGCGGATCAAATAGATCTACTAGTTGAGCGCTTACAAGACCAGGAACAAACGTACTCGATTGAGCCTTGCTGAAATTCTCAAATACTTCGGCTGGTAGCCAAATTGCTGAATAGCCACCCGCATTTCGTATCCCCTCTGTCCAAAGTGCGGGCAACGCAAGTTCACGTCCATCTTTTAATCCAATACCTGAGATACTTCCGACGAGCTGACGATTTTCTGTCTTATTATCTTTTTGAACCTCGGTAACCGCTTTCCATTCAATATTCGCAAAATTACCAGGCGCAAAATTACGAATCGTCAAGATACGTTCAACCGATTTCCCAAGATTCATGCCCGCAGCCAAAGTTTCCCCGATATCGTGAAAAGACTGTTTCAATACAATTACGGAGCCAGGTGTTAATACAAGTTTTTTCGTTGCTTCCGCCGGAGGCACGTCTTCAAATGAAGCATTTTTTGGACCAGTTGCAACATCCGGGCTAACCGTTTTTATTTCTTGTGGAGAAGTACAACCAGCACCCAATACCAGCAGAAAGGCGAAACTCAAAATGTACAAAGAAGCATGTTTCCAAAAGACGGTAATTTGCATAGCATTATTTTTTCTCTACCGCATCTTGCTGCGTGTCGTAGACAATCGTCAGTATCATGTCATTCACCTGTTTTTCATCGACTGTTGAGGTAATGATCCCTTGAACAGCGACTTCCGGGCGACTTGCCGTGAATTCAATCAGGTGATTTTCAGAAGTAGATTCGTTAAAATTAAATCCACGACTACGTAATTCGTTTTGGTAAAAAGAAACTACTTCTTGCGGTTTCACGTCAATTTTAGACCAAGATATCGTGACGCTATCATTTGTTGACATTGCTGACCCGTAAAATTCTATTACTTGTTTAGTTTCATTGTCTTTATTATTCGTATTAATAACACGATCTATCACACTAGCCGGCTTTGAAAGCGCCTGCATGATGCGGCTCTTCTGTGCGCCGGAAGCATATGTGACAGAAACCACTTTTTCAGGTGCATATATTGAAACATCTTTTGGAAAATTAGGCGGTACATCTTTTCGTATCTCTACCGATAAGCCAAACATGTACCTAAATAAAAAAATGATTATAATAAATCCAAGAATAATAAAGGTTCCACAGCCAGCACAACAAGCCTTCCACCAAGAATGTCCTTGACGAGCCGCATCAATTTTTTGTGCAATTTCGACTGAACTTTGTTGAGTATTGTCCATACTTGCAAAGAATAACCGAGTACAAGACAATTGTCCAAGGTTGCCGAACGGCGTATTCTTGCATCATTCATATGTCACCAAGTTCTGTTTTACGTCTTCAACCCGGCTCGAAAGCCCCAGATTTCACATTATTAGACGACCAGGGAAACGATGTCAGTTTAACCTCTGCGATTGGTCCGAAAGGACTTGTCTTAATTTTCTATCCGGGTGATTTGTCACCCGGATGTACAGTGCAACTCTGTTCGATTCGTGATGATTGGTCGAAGTTTCAACAAGCAGGAATTACCGTATATGGCATTAATCATGCTGACGCTGATAGCCATCGATTATTTCGCACAACCCACTCGCTACCATTTCCATTGCTTGTTGATACTGATCGTGAAATAAGCAAAGCTTATGGGGCACTCCATTCATTTTTGGGTTTTCATCTCATAAAACGAACAGTGGTTGGTATAGACAATCAAGGTAAGATCCTGTTCTATATGCATGGGATGCCAAAGGATAGCGACATCCTCAAAACTTTTTCACTTACATAACAATCTATCTTCTATGTTAACGGAATCGAAGCCGCTGTCTTTTTCTGGATCGCTCCACGGTATTTCGGATAAGACAGTAGCAATTCATCATGACAAGTTATACGCAGGTTATGTTGCCAAGAAAAATGAAGTTCAAGATAAACTCAAATCTCTGTCGCAAGGTGGAGATGTTTCATCAGCCAACCAAAGCTACTCTGAATTACGTGCATTAAAAGACGGTGAAACCTTTGCGACTAATGGCGTGTACCTGCACGAATGGTACTTCGATATTCTTGGTGGTACGGGAGACGCAACGGGCAGTCTCGCAGAAGCTTTGAAAAAAGAATATACTTCTGTCGAAAATTTCATGTCCTATTTTAGCGCTTGCGGCATGGCATCACGTGGTTGGGTTGTTCTGTGTTGGGATACACACGATAAAGCTCTTCGTGTATACACTGGTGATACGCATAATCAAGGCGGCGTCTGGGGATGTTTACCTATTCTTGTACTAGACGTATATGAACATGCCTATTTTATTGACTACGGATCTGATCGCAAAGCCTATATTACAGACTTCTGGAAGAATCTTAACTGGAATAAGGCAGATGAATTGTTCTTGCAGGCGATAAAATAAGTAAGGATCGAAATTCTCATTACACCTAAATTACATTACATTGAAATATCAGTATGATTCTTATTGATAACAAGGCGCCTGAATTCGTTCATGTTGCGGCCTACCAAAAAGGAAAGAAAGACGTAAGCGTCAGTTTATCGGACTATAAAGGTAAGTGGGTTGTATTTTTTTTCTATCCACGTGATTTTACTTTTATTTGTCCAACGGAATTAAAAGGATTCTCAAATGCAATTGAAGAATTCCGTAAACGGAACTGTGAAATAGTAGCTGCTTCAACAGATTCGGTCTGGTGTCATAAAGCCTGGTTCGAACGTGATCTTCCAAACGTGGAATATCCTGTTTTAGCAGATACAAGCTTACAAATTGCTCGAGACTATCAAGTCTTAAATGAAGCGAATGGCGAAGCGCAACGTGGCTTATTCTTAATTGACCCAGAGGGTATCGTGAAATACATTTTAGTTAGCGCCGGCTCAGTCGGTCGTTCCGTTAGCGAAACTCTACGTGTTCTTGAGGCTTTACAATCCGGAGAATTGTGTCCAATGGAATGGAAACCTGGTATGGAGACTCTTGGGAAGGCATCTTAAGTTCGGCGAAGCATAAAAACACTCCGCAAAAGTCGGAGTGTTTTTATTATTTTACGTTTCTTACGATTTTATACCGCAGCTTTCATCTTCAATGCTTCTTCAAGCGCGGTTTTGTTCCAGCCGACAATAATTTGACCGCCGATATCAATCACCGGAACACCCATTTGCCCTGATTTTTTTACCATTTCATTAGCGGCTACAGAATCTGCTGAGACATCTATATCTTTGAAATCAATTTTCTTTTCTTTCAAATACTCTTTAGCGAGTTTACAGTACGGGCAGGTTGGCGTTGAGTAGATGGTAATGTTCATAACTAGGTCTAAAAGAACAAATAATTTTTTGATGAATCTAGTATAACACATTTAGAATCTCTCTAAAAATTCGGTCAGCAAACGCACGCCAAAGCCAGTTCCACCGTATGGCATATCTGGCCTTGTTTCACGTTCCACATAGGCCGGACCGGCAATGTCAAGATGCGCCCAAGGAGTGTCGCCGGCAAACGGTTTTAGAAACATTGCTCCTGCGATGGATCCCGCGCTTCCTTTTTTGCCAACATTTTTTAAATCAGCGATTGGAGATTTTACGAACTCCATATATTGTGGCGGCATTGGCATTTCCCAAATGGATTCTCCTGTTTTTTCAGATGCTGCTTTCAAACGTTCCGTGAGGCGCACATTATTTGAAAACAATCCTGCGATATCATCACCCAAGGCGGCGATACATGCGCCTGTTAGGGTCGCAATGTCGATAATCATGTCCGGTTCAAGTGTTTTTGCATACGCAATTGCGTCCGCCAAAGTTACACGACCTTCCGCATCTGTATTATGAATTTCAATCGTTGTACCATCCATTGCCGTCACTACATCACCAGGACGGTAAGCAGAACCGCTTGGCATATTTTCAACGGCTATGAAAATTCCGTGAACTTCGACATTTAGTTTCATTGCAGACAGAGCCTTAAATATACCAATGACCGTCGCGCCACCACTCATATCCATTTTCATACCCATCATCGCCTCTGCCGGTTTGAGTGAAAGACCTCCGGAATCAAAGGTAACTGCTTTTCCTACAATCGCAATGCGTTTTTTCGCTTTTCGATTTTTATACGTGAGATGCACGCCATATGGCTCTTCAATCGAACCCGCGGAAACAGATAAGGCTGCCCCCATACCCAATTCTTCCATGTGTTTTTTATCCATCACATGAAGTTCGATATTTTTTCCAACTACTTGTTTAGCCGCTTCGACCATCTGTTTTGGCGCAAGGTGTTGAGATGTCGTATTCACTAAGTCTCGCGCTACGCACGTTGCTTCGGTCAGCGTTCTTGATCTCTCAATCGCATCAGATGCTAGACGTTTTTCTTTATCAGTTGAAATACAAACACCCAAACGTTCAACTGATTGACGTTCGGTTTCCATTTTACGTAAACGACCATGGTAGATATGAAAACGATAGGCGGAAAGATATGCGCCTTCAGTGAGTGATTCTATGGCTTGACTAAACCCCTGTGCTTCAACGGGCAAAAAACTGCATACAATCTGCTTCGCTTTTTGTTGTGAGGCAAGCTTCACTAAGTATGCACCAGCTTTGCGCCAAGTGTCTGCTTTTATTCCTTTTTTTTCTCCCAAACCCAACAAAACAATTTTCTTCGCCGGGAGATGACCGAGAGTTGGTAAGATCAGACTGACGCCTAATTTTGCAACAAATTGATCATATTGAACAGCTTGTTGAAGTGCACCATGGAGTACTTCATCAATCTCGATAAACACTTCTGACGGACGCTTTGTATCACTAAAAAGTGGAATTATAAGCATGTCACAATCGAGCGCTTGTGGACGGCGTTTGATAATTTCTATCTTCATAAGATGGATGAACTTCAACAAAAAAAGCCCCTTTTGCCAAGAGGGGCTCGTTTTTAAAGACGGAGATCCAACAAGCTGCTCAAATGTCCCGCAACAGATTGAGGCAAAATTTCGCTTAGACTGACTTCTTTCAAATTCCCTTGTTCGTCCGGCAAAAAATACAAGATGCAGTCCTTGCGCTCGATGACGATTGGCCATCTATTTTGGCGCGCGATGGCTGTTAGCGTTGTGTTCGGGTTCATGCACAACGGATATTTCACGCATTCGAGCATGCGCGCATCTGTTTCGCTATCGCCAATCGCAATCCCCTCACTCAAGTCGAGATTATGTTCATTTGCCAGTTTTTTAATCGCCACGCCTTTATCCGTGCAAAAATCTATCGGTGTTCCACCGGTGTAAAATCCATCTTCATGTGGATGCATTGTGCCAAGATGATGCATCACATTATTGACATGACAAAACACTTTGACAATTTCTTGGAGTGAACCCGATATTGCTGCCGTGGCGTAGCCAGCTTTTTTTGCAGCTGTGTGCAAACGAGATGTAAAAACATGAACTCTGTCGCCATACCGATCCATGGTAATTTTTGCAACCAGCTCCGCATCGCTGACGCGGATATTTCCCATTCGCGCCTGTTCTTGATATGCCGCCACTTGGATAGCAACAAACTTGGACCAAGGAACTTTACGGCTCTGGTATGCATCCAGAACATCTTTTGCCGTAGTAAGAACGATGCGCGGCAAGATACCTTGTTCAACCGCAACATTTATCCATTCGAATGAGAGTTGCCAACGATACCAAGTTCCATCGATATCAAATGCTGCTATTGGATGACGTGATGCGCTTGGAAGCGTTACTTCAGAACCGGGCTGGGACTGCGTATTATCTTGTGACATTCAATATCTCCTTGTAAAAGTACGAATGAACTCTTTCAAAGAAAACAGAAATATACTGATCCGTCAAGTGTTTTATCTTGATGCAACTATATAAACAAAATAACCCGCAACATGATCTGTCGCGGGCGAGAGTTTGTACTAACTTTACCGGCTTTACAAGAAACTTCTGCTCTATCTTGAAACGCCCATTACGCCCACTCCCATATGCTACGAAAAATACTATGGTTTTATCCACACCGTCCGCAAAAGCTTGCACTTCTTCAATCGAAGGAAGTTGTCGATTCCAATACCGTGGATCAACCGGCTTGTCATTCTCATCATCGAACATGACACCTACTTGCTCAAACACATTTTTTGCTTTTGGCAAGTCCAGCATACGTTCTTTATCCATGAAACCGCGCAAATGTCGCCACCAATGCGGCGTCAAAACTACATGATCAAATGCGCTATGTTCGGCGAAGAAAAAGCATCAGGTTGGAGATTCAGCCACCCAAGAAACCTGATCCGTATCGACAGGTGGTGGAAATTCAGGTCCCTCGTTTGTTCCAAAATAATCAGTTTCAAGTTCGTGCATGACTGCAGAAACATCGCAGTTGTACCGTACGAATACAAAACGGAAGTGGTCGTGATCCAGAGTTGCCTGATGATTCGAGAAACTAACTCCATATTCATTTCCATTTTCCCACGTGATTTTAATACCAATGTTATCCGGATTCCGTTTGTCACGCTTTGCAATGAAAGTCAACCCCTTTTTTTCAAAGAAAACTGCCCAATTCTCGCGTAGATCGATTCTCCCACGATCCACATGTCCGGTTTGTCTATCCTGCACGAAAATGTGGACAATATTCTCAAGATCATTACGCTCGAGTCGTTTATTCAGAACGACAAAAAGTTGACCCATGCATAGAAAAATCAACACAACCAACAGCATCGTATTCAAATCGTTCATCTTTTTTTCCTTACGTTTTGTGATGATCACATTCTTATTTCGAATGTGTGTTGTTGTAGACGTTTCAATGCATCTGCGGGAAAAACCGAACCGTTCGGATGAATTTCATACCTATCGAAAGCGACTACCGTATACCCGGCTATCATGCTTCGTAGTCGGCATTCTTGATCGTCTTGATCTTGGTCTGATTTCATTCCATTTTCTTGTGTCAATGTACGCTCCTTATACGCTCGATTGCAGCAAATAAGATTTCTACCTATATATCATTTTTACATTTTTGTCAATTCATATTGAACAAAATCTAAAAAGTACATTTCAACAAAAATTTCTCTGAACTATTAGTTACCCTAATTTTTGTTGTATCAAGCTACGAAATTCTTCGAGCGAAGGCAAATACTGCAATTCAATATCGTTTAAAAAAATTGTTGGAGTTTGAGTAATTCCTAATGCATCGCCCGCTTTTCTTTCCGCATCAACCCGCGAACTTATCACCGGATTATCAAGACATGTCTTAAAGCTCGCCGAATCAAGATGTAATGCATCCGCATAATGCACTAGATCGGATCTTTCTAAATTGCGTTGATTTGAAATTAGCGCATCCGCCATTTCAAAATATTTCCCCTGCTCTTTCGCACATAAAGACGCAACGGCAGATGCTTTTGCATGTTTGTGAATTTCGCTCAACGGCATCAATCTTTGTGCGTATTTAATGCGACCGGCAAATTCTTGTCTGATCTGTTGGAGAACCGGATGATATGCTGCACAGCCTGGACATTCAAAATCTAAAAATTCAACCAAGGTGACCGTTGCGGTTGCTGGACCTTCAATAGGCGTTCCTGTTGGTATCAGTTCGGTTATCGTAACATTTAATCCCTGCTGACTATTTTCTCCAGATCCTCGATACAGAAGTCCCCATAATAAAATGCTGCCGCTTAGAACGGCAATCAGAACCGACGTAAAAATCCAACGAATTTCCTTATTTACAGAATGTTCTTCCAGTTTTTCCGTACTATCAAAAAAGGAAAGTAAGAAGCACATCGTCGCCGTAACTCCTGAAGTGAGACACCAAGTGCAAAAAGACTTAATGACCGCTGCTTGCAAATAAAATAGCCAAACTGACTCAACAAAACCGATACACGCACTAAGCCAAGCTACGTTAAATAATATCTTTTGTGTTGTTGTTTTTGTAAAAACTAGACGATAGATCAGTAGACCAATAAATCCAAGATAAAAAATGACACCTAAAACCGGACGTGGGATCGGTCCAAGATACGCCCACTCCGAAGCACGGACAATGTCACACCCATGAGAGGTTCCGCATACAATTGGTTTACCCGAAGTATAGGTGATCAATAAATAAATCGAGGCAAATAACCCAATTAATCCAGAGATAATCATGATGCGACGTATCCAGATTATGGTTTTTATTTGAACGTTTTTTCTTGGAAACATATTATTTTTTTCCATTACATGTTTTAGCCGCCCAAAGACCACGTCCTGCGAGCCTAGCCTCTTCTTGTAATTTCTTCAACTCTCGTTTGTATTCGGCATTCATTGGAAATGACGTATAGGCTAATGCAAAGCCATCCGCGACCATTAGTGTGTTGAAATTCCTTCCGTCTTCCATTACAACTTTACGTAATAAACGGTTGTACTTATCATGGTCATCGGCTTGCAAATCCGGCTCGAGTCTGATGCGTTTTCCTTCCAGCAATCCCTTTGCGTGTACTGATGCTTCCTTCCCAAAACATTCCACCGGACGGCGTGGATCAACTGATTCCGGGGTATTTATTCCAAGCAAACGAACGGTTACATCTTCGGTTTGACCGTCTGGTTTTACATGAATCGTATCACCGTCAACAACGCGCGTAACTAAGGCATTTGTTTCTGTTTTTACAGTAACTGTATCATTTTGTTTTTGCTCGAGTGACTCGCTATGAACTGGTGTTGCATTCATTATTGTTTCTTTTTTTTCATCTCCGACATTTGCTTTTGGATTTCCTAAAAACTGAGACAGTATATTCACCCCAACAGTCAAAGCGGCGAGCGCAAGCAAAACACTCAGAAATTTTACGAGCTTTAGAGGCATACGTGTAGATTAATCGATTCACTGTTTTCTTTATGGTACAACATACCAATACTAAACTCGAACATGGAAATTTTTTCTGTTTAGGTTTTATACTCATTTAATACCAAAGATTACTAAAGGGTGTTCGTTTGAATAAACAAGGCACTATCGACATGAAGTTACCACATACAGAGTTAAGTACCTCGCTCTTCGCTGCTCAGTTGGGTGAAATTCCAACAATAGATCTACACAATCTCAGTCCTGATCAGGCAGAATATGCCGCTGATCGCTTTATTGATCAACAATTCTTAGCGGGAACCGAGGCGATAAAAATCATTCACGGACGTGGAAAAGGGATTCTACGAAAACGAATTCATCAACAACTCGAACATGATGCTATCCGAGTCGCAGGCTTCAGTGACGCTGAATGCCCAAGTCAACAAGGTGCAGCTACTATCGTCATTCTTCATAGTATTTCCTGATCTGCCAACATCACATCCAAATATTGGATTTTATACAATGACTGACTTACACCTTTTCAGGAATCTGACGATGGAAATTATAGTATTTATTAAGATTCAGTTCGTCCTGTTCTATATCGACGTTGACGTGATTTTCAACGAGTGGCACCTTATCAGACATGAAATTAACCAATTCACTCCATCAACAGCTTGAAGAGTTTATCCCACTTCATGCCGGTAAAGTTGGTATGTATTGCTGCGGTCCGACCGTTTACGATTACGCAACCATTGGGAATTTTCGCACGTACGTCATCGCCGACTTGGCTTTACGTACCTTTCAATTTCAAGGATTGGATGTAACCTATATCATGAATCTCACAGATGTCGGACATCTTACGGGTGATAATTTCGGCGACTCCTCTACCGGCGAAGACCGTTTAGAAAAGGCGGCTGTCAAAGAACAGAAGTCAGCTTGGGATATCGCCAAATTTTATACCGATGCCTATATTGCGGATTATCGTGCGCTACATTTGACTGAACCAAAAGCTTGGGTAAAAGCTACGGATCATATTTCAGAACAGATCTCATTAATTCAAGAACTAGAAAAACGTGGTTTTACCTATGCCACGGCTGACGGTATTTATTTTGATACTGAAAAAGATTCAGACTATGGCGAGCTCTCTACCTTGGATCAGGTAAAAGCAGGATCACGTGTGGAAATGATCGAGGGGAAAAAGAATCCGCGTGATTTTGCTTTGTGGAAATTTTCACCAAGGGATAAACAACGTGACATGGAATGGATCAGCCCTTGGGGCAAAGGTTTTCCAGGTTGGCATATCGAATGTAGCGCGATGGCAATGAAATATCTCGGACCGCAATTCGATGTTCATTTTGGTGGTGAAGATTTGCGCAGTACGCACCATCCAAATGAAATTGCGCAAAGCGAAAGTGCAACCGGTGTAAAACCATTTGTAAAATACTGGTTACATGTTGCCTTCTTACAAGTTGATGGCGGGAAAATGGGAAAGAGTTTAGGAAATGCTTACACAATACAAGATATTGTTGCACGTGGGATAGATCCATTGGCATTAAAATTATTTTATTTTGGCGCACATTACCGATCAAAACTTAATTTTACATGGGAAGCGCTACAAGCTTCTGCGAATGCTTTGGAAAAATTACGTGGTTACTCTGAGAGACTTAAAACCATACAGCCGCATAAACCAACGAAATCCGCTTTTATTGAATCGTTTAGTCAAGCGATGGAAGACGATCTTAATTCGCCACAAGCCTTAGCTATTATGTGGCAAATGTTGAAAAGCGATATTTCAGACGAAGAGAAAGCATATAGTCTGGCGTGCTTTGATTCTTTTTTAGGCTTACAATTATTTACACACACAATTGACGAAGAAATTCCCGCTTCAATTATTGAACTCTCCAATCAACGCCAACAGGCGAAAGAAAGAAAAGATTATATTAGCGCTGATATTTTGCGTAAACAAATTGAAGAGGCGGGATTTCACGTCGTAGATACCATCCATGGTCCAGAGATTCAACGATCATGAACCCGTTAACAGATTCCAACTCTGATGCAGAATTAATAAGACTTATCATTCGAGGAAATGATGACGCACTTCGCATCTTGTATGAAAGGCATGTGAATTCTGTTTTTACTTTTATCACACGACTCGCTCCCCCTTCGATTGATCCGCAAGATATTGTTCAAGATGCATTTATTAAAGCCTGGAGAAATATCACACAATACGATGCGAGCTACTCATTTCGAACATGGATTTTTACGATTGCCCGCAATGTCTTGCGCGATCAAATTCGAAAAAAACTTCCGACTGCATTTACAGATCTCGATACTGAAGACGGATTACCATTCGAAGAAAATATCGTAGATGATCGCTTTACTAAGCCGTATCTCGAAATTGATCATGTTTTTAATCAACGTATTTTAGAAGAAGCTTTACAAAAACTGTCCCTCTCACAAAAAGAAGTCATTTTACTGCACGCAATTGAGCAATTCACCTTTCAAGAAATCGCCGACACCATCAAAGAGCCCATGGACACCGTTAAAACACGTTATCGTAGAAGCTTACAAAAATTAAAAATGATATTAGAGCCCGAAAAAGATCGTTTATTATAGTTTTTTTTCGTCTATGAACCAAAACTGTCATCTGACACGTATACCTCCATATGACAGAGAATTTAGAACAAGCTCTCAGGCGCTTACAGCAACTACCAGCTCCGAACGCCTTATTGGAGAGTATTTTACTCACGATCGCTCAACAAAAGGAATTACGGCTTTTTAAGAGACATGTGACCTTATGCAGCCTCGCTTTTTTCAGTTTTATTAGTTTGACCGTAGCATTTCACGATATCTTGCGTGAAGAAATGACTACTTCTGCATTTATTTCTTATCTTTCACTCGCCTACCAAGATACAGATATCTTTATTTCTCATTGGCAAAATGCCATCTTATCATTTTTGGATGCATTGCCGATTTACAGTCTTCTCGCCGGCCTCTTTCTTAGCGGGTTTATTGCACTTATTTTCCACTTCAGCGTTTTACATTATTCATTTGTTCAAAAACATCGTTCTCGTTCTAAACCGGCTACCTCATTTTTTTAATCTTTATGAATATGAATGAACAAGTTTCTCCCATACCAGCTGTCATTGAAACTACGACTACGACATCGACTCCTGAAAATAATAAAAAACCGGGACGTTTTTCTCTTGCAATAATCCTTGTCATCATTTTAACTATTTTACTTTTATTAAGCTTCCATGTCGGTACCATCATTGGTTTTCGCAAAGCATCTTTTTCCTGCGCTTGGAATAAAAACTATGCTCCTCTGTTTGGCGGATCAGCTCCGCATGGCGTTTGGCGTCCTTCGATGATGAAAAGATTACCCGATCCACACGGAGCATTTGGGAGGGTCATGCGTATTGATAATCGTAACATCATCATTAAGGACCAGAATGGAATTGAAAAAAATATTCTCGTTCCTCAATCCTCCGCAACTATTCGCCGTGGAATGAATACAGTTCCTTTTGAAGATATCCATGCACAAGATATGGTTTCAGTTTTTGGTCAACCAGACGCAGAGGGACATGTTGAAGCTGATTTAATTCGAATCATTTCTCCGAAATAAATATTGCCCATTTATCATCTTTTTACTGTTTTCTTGATTATATCTGATCTCAATTATGCGATTACCGGCATCTCTCACTCGTTTACGTCTTATTGCGTTATTTTTATTAATCGCTATTGGAAGCGGTTATCTGGTTTACAGCAAAAAAATTGAAGCAAGTACGGTACCCAGTTATCGTCTGGGAACTACTGAAAAGCAAACGCTTATCACGTCGGTAAAAGGTACCGGTCAAGTCGCCGGTTTGCGAGAATTTGTTGTTTCTCCTGAAGTTTCTGGGCGTATTACCGCCATTCACGTCAAAGTCGGAGATAAGGTAAGCGCAGGGACTCCTCTCGTTGATTTGGATCGTAAAAACGCTTTGCGCACAATGAGAGATGCTTCGCAGTCAATGCGTGACGCGCAAATCGCCTTAGCTTCTGCACAACTTGAGTTTAAAGAATCTCAAAAACCTGTCGATTCGCTTACCCTAATTCAGGCTGAGAATGCGTACGCAAAAGCAAAACGTGATTTAGCTGATTTACAAAATGGACCGACTGACTACGATGTAAAACAAGCTGAAGCCGATGTAGCGAATGCCGAGTTTCGTATCCGCCTAACTGACGGATCAATGCCGACTACCGTACGTGATTCTTATGATTCTTTCGTTATCACATTACAAGACATCTCACACAATCTTGATCAGTATTTAAATGATGCGGATAGCGTACTTGGTATTGATTCAACAATCACGAGCATGCGTTATATCAAATATATTTCTTTACTTGATACCTCACTTAAAAATACTGCCACTCAGGAATATGGTCGTGCGAAAATCTCTATTTTAGCCGCATCAAATGCCGTGAAATCTCTCAACGCCAAGAACGAAGATCCATCAACCATCGAAAATACACGCCTATTAGTTGCCCAGGCTTTAGATCAGTCTTCGGCAATGCTTCAGCACACGTCGGATGCATTACAAGCCAGCTTGACCGCTTCTGATTTTAGTCAGAGTGAATTAGATGGATTAAAAAATAAAATTGAAAGCGATCGTTCTTCTATTTCTTCTAAATCCAGCGCTCTTTTGACTGGTACTCAAGCAATTCAGAAAGCAAAAGATTCTTATGAAAGCGATCGTCTCAGTTATCAAAAGACGCTTAACTCATTAGAAAAAATTAAAGCCGGTGCCACGTCTTCGGATATCTCTACGGCTCAAGAGCGTGTCCGTGAAACAGAAGCTTCACTCGAAGCATTACGTTCAAAACCTGATTCGATCGACACAGCACTTGCAAAAAACAGTCTAGAACAACGTCAATCTTCATTAACGAGTGCTCAAAATAAACTAGCCGATGCACAGGATGCTTTAAACAGTTACACCGTTCTTGCGCCGTTTGACGGAACGATTGTCGCTCTTTTTTTTGGTATTTCTTCTGATGCCTCACCCGGATCATCCGTGGCGACGCTTATGACTTCTCAAAAAATTGTATCAGTTCCACTAAACGAAATTGATGCGGCAAAGGTTAAAAATGGACAAAAAGCAACCATTACGTTTGATGCAATCGATGGACTTAGTTTAACTGGAGAAGTGATTCTACTCAGTCAAATAGGAACATTGACCCAAGGTGTCGTGAACTACACCGTTCAAATCGCTTTCGATTCTGAAGATGAACGAATTAAATCCGGTATGAGCGCTTCAGTTTCTATTATTACCAATGTACGTCCAGATGTTCTCGTGGTACCAAATGCCGCTATCAAGACTCAGAACGAACAATCGTATGTTGAAACATTGGAAACTAAGAACACGTCATCAACAACCGGTTTGATTGAGTCAACCATACCACCTTCTCGGCTGCCGATTGAAACCGGAATTTCAAATGATGAAATAACTGAGGTCACTTCAGGATTAAAAGAAGGAGAGAAGATCATCTTTCAAACGATTGCCCCAGCTGCCACAACACAGAAAACAACAAGCCCTCGAACAACAGGCTTCCCAGTAGGTGGTTTTGGGGGCGGTGCTATGCGTATACGCTAAACAAGAGCCGTATGATTGAATTACAAAAGATCACGAAAACGTATGTAAACTCTGAACAATCCGTACCCGTATTGAAAGGGATTAGTTTTAAAATTGAAAATGGCGAATATGTCGCCATTATGGGTCCTTCAGGTTCAGGAAAATCTACACTCATGAATATCTTAGGCGCTTTAGATACACCAACTTCAGGGAAGTATATTTTAGATAACCAAGACGTTGCTCAACTTTCAGCTAATGAGCTTGCTCGTATTCGAAAAGGGAAAATCGGATTTGTTTTTCAAGCATTTAATCTGCTCCCTCGGACAACGGTGCTACGTAATGTCGCATTGCCGCTCATGTATGCTGAAGTACCAAAAAAAGAACGAAACTTGCGAGCGGAGAAAGCATTACTTTCTGCCGGTATGGATCGAGAACGTTTTAGCCATACCTCAAACCAATTATCGGGTGGTCAAATGCAACGTGTTGCAATTGCACGAGCTCTCGTAAATGATCCTAGTTTAATTTTGGCTGATGAACCCACCGGAAACTTGGACACCAAAACGGGTGAGATTGTTCTTGAAACATTTCGTGCATTACATGAAGCCGGTCACACTATCGTCTTAATCACTCATGAAAAAGACGTTGCTGAGCATGCTAAACGGATCATCACGATTCGTGACGGTCTCGTTTTGTCTGATAATGTGACTATCCACGCATAAGTATGCTTATTACAGATCTTTTTGAAGAAACGTATATTGCGCTTTCTGCGAATAAAGCGCGTTCTGCTTTGACAATGCTTGGAATTATCATTGGTATCGCTTCTGTCATTGCAATGACTGCCGTTGGGCAAGGAGCACAAAAAAGTATCCAAGCAAGTATCCAATCCGCCGGAGCAAACATGCTCACCGTATATCCAGGTCAGCAACGTGGCGTCGGCACTCAAATCCGCGCCGGACAAGGTTCGGCGCAAACACTAACGCAAGCAGATGCAGAAGCAATTAAAAAGACCGTGACCATAGCTAAAGGCATTTCACCGGAACTTAGCCGTCGTTACCAAGTAACAACGAAAGGCGCAAACACAAACACACAAGTTATTGGAACAACGCAAGATTATGCGACTGTTCGTAACTTTTCAATTCAACAAGGTATTTTTTTAACCGATAAAAATATTTCATCAATCGCAAAAGTTGCCGTCCTTGGACCAACTACTCGTGATGATTTATTCGGGACTGATGCGAATGTTATCGGAAAAATAATTCGTATTAATTCAATAGAATTTACCGTTATTGGAGTCACCACGGCGAAAGGTGGTAGCGGCTTCTCAAATCCGGACGATAGCGTGTTTATCCCAATTACCACGGCTCAACGTTATTTAACCGGGGAAAGCTATAATTCCAGTATCGGCATTCAAGCTCCGGATGAAGCCTCGATGATGTCTATTCAAACACAAGTAACCGAACTCTTGTACGAACGTCATAAGATTAAAGATCCTTCTTTGGCAGACTTCAATATACTGAATCAAGCGGATATCGTGGCGACGGCATCAAGTGTGACATCTACCTTCACTACTTTGCTTGCGGCGATTGCCAGCATCTCACTATTAGTTGGCGGTGTTGGCATCATGAATATGATGCTAACTACCGTTACCGAACGTACGCGTGAAATTGGTTTGCGTAAAGCTATCGGTGCAGAAGAGGAAGATATTAGCTTGCAATTTCTCCTTGAATCCGTTGCTCTTACTTTTATCGGAGGAACGATTGGAATTATTCTCGGCTGGTTGATTGCCTATACGGTTGAACGACTCGGCATAACGCAAACATCGGTCACATTTTCCACCATAGGACTCGCTTTTGGAGTTTCGGCCGCTATCGGTATTCTGTTTGGTTATTATCCCGCGCGGCGAGCGGCAAAGATGAATCCGATTGAAGCTTTACGTTTTGAATAATTCTTTTTTTATAAAAAACCATATGTCAAAATCACACATCATGTTTAGTACCGTTCTGACGATCATTCTTGCAGGACTCTCTTTCTTTTTTGGTATAAAATACTCAGAATATCGATCTCCAGACAACTCTCGTTTTTCTGGTGGACAACAAGCTAGGGCTGGTTATGGCGCCTTTGGGTCGAGCGAAAATGGAAACGGTGGTCAGAAAGGCGTTGCTACTGGTCGCAACCTTTTTCGAGGTATGGGTGGAGCGAACGGTGGTATGACAGCGGGTGAAATATCTAACATTGAAAACGGCATGCTCACTCTCAAAACTCCAGATGGTGGCAGTAAACTCATTATCATGAGTTCCTCTACGAAAGTTATGCAAATGTCTGAAATCAAACAAGATGCAATGAAAGATTCCATGCCGGTATTTATTATTGGAAAAAAAAATACGGATGGAAGCATTACCGCTGAAACAGTTCAAATACGTCAAACTCAATAGAATGTTGTTCTTCTTGATGAAAAAATACTGACTTAGTATTCAGTTTCAATTATACACACTTCAAATGCAATATCAGTAAATGTTTCACTCATTATTTTTTTTGCTTGATCGACATACTCTTCAAAGATACTGCTAGGACACATCTGTATCGGTCCATTAATCGTTAACGTCACATGATTCAGTGAAGGAGACGTTAAAGATACTGTGCAACCACAAGACTCAAACATGTCTATCGTATCTTGTAAAACTGCATAATATTGTTGCATATGATTTTGCGTATTTGTTATACCCCTGTTTTATATTAAACGCTATCTTCATCATTTTCTTCCCATTTTTTTGTACCATGAAAACTCTTTTTTTGAGGTCGAAATTTTGATTTCATGCTGTTATTTTTAACTCAGAACGTATAACTTTCTATTTTCTAGCAATACAACATATTGTGTTATAAAAATATTTTTACCACTATATATTGTGGATAACCAAAAAATTTCGCTAATCTAACATACCTTTACGTTACACGTCTTTGACGCTATCGTGTGTACACAGAGTATGGCTAATTGCATGAATGAATATCGATGCACGTCCTGTCATAAACTGTTCTTCAAGGGGTTGCTCGTTGAGGGCAATATCGAAGTAAAATGTAGGTATTGCAACAAGCTGAATATTATTTCAGCTACTCAATTCAACGAACTACTATGCTTGATCAAGAAATGTCCTAATCGTGTTAGCTGGGATTCAAAAGAATCCACCTAAATCAGTTTGTTTTCATAGAAGCTCCAGAAGCTCACATGTCGTGAGTTTTTATTTTGTTCATTAATTTCATTATGATTACACCATCCACCATCTCGTTAGCTGTTTTACATCACGACGGTCAAAAAATTCCGTTTAACGCAGAAAAAATTTTCAATTTAATCAATACGGCGTCACTATCGACGAATGAATTTGACTTCACGATGTCTCGTCAACTTACCAATACTATCGTCGAAGACATTCTAAAAAGAAACGGAGATAATGCAGAGATTTCCATTGAAGAAATTCAAAATAGTATCGAGTCCACTTTGATGGGATCTGGATATTTTAAAACTGCAAAAAAAATTATTATTGATCGAGAAAAACAAAAATACGTACGAGATGAAGCAAAAGTCTCAATCAATGTAGAATCAACTATTACCGAATATTTGCATCAGTCAGATTGGCGCGTTAATGAAAATGCGAATCAAGGATACTCATTAGGTGGGTTGATTTTGAACACCTCAGGTAAAGTCACGGCAAACTATTGGTTAAACTACATCTATCCAAAGGAAGTGCGTGAAGCGCACACTGAAGGAGATTTCCATCTTCATGATCTTGGAATGTTTTCAGGATATTGCGCCGGCTGGAGTTTGCGACAACTGCTTGAAGAGGGTTTTAACGGAGTTACTGGGAAAGTCGAATCAGATCCTCCAAAACATTTTGAAACCGCACTCGGTCAAATGGTTAACTTTCTCGGAACTCTCCAAAATGAATGGGCTGGCGCTCAAGCGTTTTCTTCATTCGACACAATGCTCGCTCCTTATGTCAAACGAGATAAGCTCACCTATGAAGAAATTTTTCAAGGTATACAACAATTTGTTTTCAATCTGAATGTCCCATCTCGCTGGGGCATGCAGACACCGTTTACCAATATCACGCTTGATTGGGTTGCGCCAGATGATTTAAAAAATAAACGTCCAATCATTGCAGGTAAAGAAGAGCCGTATACCTATGCAGAATGTCAACCGGAAATGGATCTCATTAATAAAGCGTTTATTGAAGTCATGACCAAAGGAGATAGAAAGGGACGTATTTTTACCTTTCCAATACCTACGTACAACATTACGAAAGATTTTAAATGGGATACTGAAAATGCCAAATTGCTTTTTGAAATGACTTCGAAATACGGAATTCCATATTTTCAAAACTTCATGAATTCTTCACTGAATCCAAGTGATGTTCGTAGCATGTGTTGTCGGTTACAACTCGACCTCCGTGTCTTACGAGCTCGCGGCGGTGGCTTGTTTGGTTCGGCAGAAATGACCGGAAGTGTTGGAGTCGTCACGATTAATCTTCCTCGCATTGCTTATTTAGCAAAAACAAAATCAGAGTTTTTTGATAGACTCGGGAGACTCATGGATACGGCAAAGATATCGCTTGAAATAAAGAGAAAGGTTGTTCAAGAAAATATCGATCGAGGTCTCCTGCCATATACTAAGCGTTATTTACCATCATTGCGTAATCATTTTTCTACTATTGGATTAAACGGAATGAACGAAGCCTGTCTAAATCTCTTGGGTGTGAATATCGGTTCGAAGAGAGGAGAAGAATTTGCTCAAGAGATCCTTGATTTCATGAGAGATCGTTTGATTGCTTACCAAGACGAAACTGGTACACTTTACAATCTTGAAGCGACACCTGCCGAAGGCGTAACCTATCGTTTTGCAAAGGAAGATAGATCACGTTACCCAAACATCATACAAGCAGGAACATCTGACGCACCTTATTACACCAATTCAACCCACCTACCTGTCGGTTACACAGATGATCCTCTTACTGCTCTTGACCATCAGGATTCTTTGCAAACGAAATATACCGGAGGTACGGTACTCCACCTTTTCTTAGGTGAACGAGTTCGTGACTGGAAAACCTGTGCAACTTTCGTCAAAAAGGTTGCTGAGTCTTACCACTTACCATATTTCACCATTACACCAACCTTCAGTATTTGTCCTAAGCACGGTTATCTGTCTGGTGAAAATCAAACGTGTCCGACTTGTTCCTCAACATGTGAAGTATGGTCAAGAATCGTTGGATACTTCCGTCCAGTCGACCAGTGGAACAAGGGAAAGAAAAGTGAATATGTTGAACGAAAGGAATACGTTGTTACATCTCAAAAACAAGAACATATCGAACCAGAATCTCCTAAAGTACTTCAAGTTTCATGATTATCTCCGGCTTCCAACCACTGAGTTTACTTGATTATCCTGGAATTGTTTGTTCTATTATCTTTACTCAAGGTTGCCCATTCCGTTGCGGGTATTGTCATAATCCAGAGCTTATTCCGCTTAAAGCACCGGATATTACGACATATCTTAAACAAGAAGTTATTCTTGAACATCTACATCGACGAAAACATATTGTTGAGGGAGTTTGTATTACCGGAGGAGAACCAACCATTCACCATGATCTTCCAGATTTTATACTGAAAGTAAAACGGTTGGGTCTACTAGTGAAACTAGATACAAATGGAATATCACCGCGTGTGGTCGAACTTCTCATTAAAGAAAAAATGGTGGATTTCTTTGCAATGGATATTAAGCATACATGGGAGCGATATTCTGAGGTGATAGGAATCCGTCAAAAACACGTTGTTGATAATTGTCGAGAAACATTCAACCTTATCCAAAATTCTACAATTCCACATGAATTCAGGACGACTGTATATTCAGGCTTTCACGAGAAAGAAGACTTGGATCTCATTGTTGATCAGTTGAATGTCGGCGAGCACTATGCGCTTCAAAGCATTCGCTATGATAAAATGTTTCAACAAAATCTACCGCAAAAAAAGCAACTAGATTTGGAACATATCGCCAACGAAATGCGTGCCCGTCGTCCTGATCTGACAATTGAAATTCGTACTTAATGTACATATGTATTTTTATATTCTCCTGAATGTTCTCGCTTGGATTATTGGGATTCTGTCGATAGCGATCATTTTTACCACAATAATACGAACGAAGTCGTTGAAAAAAGCGATTCGCAAACAATCAATAAAAATTTGTTTCGTCTCCTTAACGATAGCCTTTTTGCTTGGTATTTATGCGAATAAAACATATGCACCTCACTTCGCCATGCCCCCATGGATGCAGAATTTTGCACCGCATCGATTCGGTCCAGAGCTTCCATTAGTCAATGCTGTTAGATTTTTATTTCAATCAGCACAGATTAAAAAAATACAGAATATCGCAGGAGATCCAAATGCCGTTCCACTGCCAGTGCATCGAAATTTTCCTAAAATTCAACAAATACACCTGACTGCGAAAGAAGTTATTTCAGAAATAGCTCCCGGTATTTCGTTCAACTACTGGACTTATAATGAGCAAGTTCCCGGTCCAATGTTTCGCGTGCGTGTTGGGGATGTGGTTCAAGTATCACTAACAAATGATGCTTCAAGCATCCATACACATAATATTGATTTACACGCCGTAACAGGGCCGGGAGGAGGTGCTGCGCTTACAAATGTTGAGCCTGGGGAAACGAAAACATTCCAATGGAAAGCTCTGAATCCCGGATTGTATGTTTATCATTGCGGCACCATGAATGTCAGTACACATAATGCCCATGGACAATATGGTTTGATTTTAGTTGAACCGGAAGAAGGTTTACCAGATGTCGATAAAGAATTTTATTTGATGCAAGGTGAGCTTTATACGATTGGCGGCACCGGAAAAAAAGGTTTGGTTCCATTTGATTCACAAAACCTGGTAGATGGAAAGCCGTCATATGTTACCTTCAATGGAAAAATTTCGTCCCAAAATACAATGGATGTAAAGCGCGGAGATCGAGTTCGGATTTTTGTTGGCAATGGTGGCGTCAATCTCATTTCATCTTTTCATATCATCGGTGAAATATTCGATACCGTTTATCCCGAAGGTGCAATTGGAACAGGTTCCACAATTCTTAAAAATGTCCAAACGACACTTATTCCGGCAGGTGGTTCGACAATTGTTGAATTCGTCGCCGATGTCCCCGGAACATATACAATTGTCGATCATGCCTTAGCCAGAATAAATAAGGGAGCTTGGATTGAACTCCGAGTCACGGGAGAGAAAAATGAAGAAGTATTCAAAAAACTAGACAACTAAATCACACAAATATATCTATACTTATTTTTCACTACGTATTTTGTTAAAAAACGAAGTGCCTGTTTATGTAAACCAAATTATTTTCTATTTTTTGTCTTCAATGTTTCTTCATAAACGGTCAATAATCGATTACTGATCGCTTTTGACGCATACGCACGTGCGGTATTTCTTGCAGCTTGCGCAAGTACATATCTATCATCTTTTGAGAGTTTTAGTATATATTCGATTACTTTCTTTCCTTCATTTTGTGAAGTAACAATAAAACCGTTACTCCCATTTTGAATTATTTCAGGCGCAATCCCAACCGGATATGTAATCGGGATCAATCCTTGAGACATTCCTTCGACCAAACTCAAAGAAAAACCTTCATATCGAGAAGTAATAAGTAAAATGCTCCCCGCCTTATCAGATAAAATTTCTGGAATTTTTTCTTTTATCAGATTCACATGAAAAATATGATTTTGTATTTCACTTTTGAACCAATTTACAAAATGATTATCGGTCGTCATCCCAATCGTATATTTTTTTAACAATGGATATCGCTGATAATAATCAACCAGTCTATCAATCCCCTTTAATTTAAGAGTAAAGGCATCAGAACCAATTCGACCCAAAAAAATTAAAGCCGGTTTTTCACTCGTTTGTACTGGCTTATGCGTAAACCAATAATCTTCTATCGCATTCGGGACAACGTGAATTTTTTCTGAAGATACACCGATATCAAGTAAGTTACTTTTTACGATTTGTGAAGTAGCTATAACCGCATTCGCACGAAGGGCAACAAATTTTTCGATTTCCGCAATATCTTTTAATGGTCGTCTTGTACGGACATTCAGTTCTTTAATGGCTTTACTTTTTTTTAATTTTAACCAGATCTCTCTTAATTCATGATCCATGTCCTTTGCTAAAGGAACTGCTTTCAAAAAACCCCATGACGTTGAACCAAAATGACTTACAACAGGAATCCTAAATGGTAAAAATGCTAAAGGCGTATATGTCGTTCCTTGAATAATATCGTATTTCAATACTTCATCTTTATGTTCAAGGAGAGAGTAAAAAAATAAAATGTTACTTATTCCTTTCAAATGATGCGGCGCATCAATCAATGGATGTTTTGGGTAAAAGTTTTTTACTTTAACACCTGAATCTCGTAAACGACAAGCAATTAAATCATTAATAAAATGTGCACCGGTTCCTAATTTTTTTTCATTATGGATAAATGCAATTTTCATTTACTGAAAATACCTTGTATTTATCCTAAGATCAAATAACAAATTTCCAAATAACACCCGTGTATACCTATATTTATATTTTTTGCCTTGTAAAAAAGCTACTCTTTCGCGGATTCAAGACATTCTTTTAACCTTGTTAAATCCTTAGATATCTTTCGGCAATTGTCTTGACGAGCAAATAGAACCAATGCTTTACCAATTCCTTTACCAGTCAAATTTACTTCCATGGCTACGATGGATTTTTGATCGTTTGAAAAATGGGTTTTGGAAATACTAACAGTCGCTTATATTGATCCTTCACTTATGGATTAAGCTACTATTTTCTTTATAGGTTCGTATGTAATTATTTCTGACGTCATTTCTTTGATGCGACCAAGTATTTTTCTTGACTCGAAAAGAAGCGTTCCCTTGCGAGTTATGTTTTCGTGTTCTTTTTTTAGAACTTGTGACAATAACAAATTGCCAAAAATGGTGATTATCCAATTGTGCTATAAAATAAAATACAATCTCTGGTTTTTGATTCTCATATTGTTAACCAATGGGTTTTGCTTATGTTGATGGAATTAAAACTTTTTCAAGTCGCTAAGCAACTGGAAATATGTTTGAATTTCATCATATAAACGGAGCCAATAAATTAAATACTAACTCATGTGAAGATTAAGTTAGTGTCTAATTTATTGGCTCGGAGACTAGGGCTCGAACCTAGATTCACGGCTTCAAAGGCCGCTGTCCTACCATTAGACGATCTCCGAATAGTGCACGCAGAAGCTTACGATAAGGTTCGGTAATCGTCAACTGAGAGATTCTCTATTTTTTTGTGATACACTATTCTCTTCTAGGTTACTAAAAACGCTTGACAAATTCTGTTTTTTATGATATTAAAGCCGCAAATTACATGACAATCCATTCTTCTGTCCATCCTACGACTCCGACCTTTTACGGACTCGGAATCGCTCCGCGTCTGCTTGATATTTTACAGCAGATGAAGTATGTCCATCCGACTCCAATCCAGCTCAAATCAATTCCAATAGCTCTCGAAGGAAAAGATGTGATGGGAATAGCTGAAACTGGTACCGGGAAGACTATGGCTTTTGGTATCCCAACCATTCAACGTTTGGCACAATTAAAAGATAAACGTGCCTTGATTATTCTTCCAACACGTGAACTTGCTCTACAAGTTGAAGAAGCATTAAAGCAATTTGGTAAAGCAATCAATTTACGTACTGCTGTTTTAATTGGCGGTGCCAGTATGTACAAACAAATTCAGGAATTACGCGCACGACCACATATCATCGTCGCGACTCCTGGACGTTTAATTGATCATTTGGATCAAAAAAATACCGACTTACGAGGCATTGCTATACTTGTTTTAGATGAAGCCGATCGCATGCTTGATATGGGTTTTGAACCCCAAATTAAACGTATTTTGCAAACCGTACCAGCTGAACGCCAAACGATGTTATTCTCTGCCACCATGCCGCCGCAGATCATGAATATCGCTTCGAAATACATGCAAATGCCTGTACGTGTCGAAATTGCGCGACCGGGTACAGCGAACAAACGTGTCACGCAAGAATTATTTTTCGTCAGCAAAACAGATAAGCCGCGTCTCTTGGAGAAGATTTTATCTGAATATCGTGGAACCGTTCTTGTATTTAGTCGAACGAAACACGGTGCGACACGTTTAACTCGTCAAGTCAAGCAAATGGGACATACTTCTGCCGATATCCACTCTGATCGTTCTCTTAATCAACGAAAAGCGGCACTTGAAGGTTTCAAAAATGGAAAATATCGTGTCCTTGTTGCAACTGATATCGCTGCTCGAGGGATCGATGTCAAAGGTATAGAGCTCGTTATTAATTACGATCTCCCTGATAATCCTGATGACTATGTGCATCGAATTGGTCGTACTGGTCGCGCCGATCATCTTGGTCATGCGATTGCTTTTGCGACACCGGATCAAAAACGAGACGTGCGTGATATTGAACGCTTGCTTAATTCAAATATCAAACAATCTCAATTACCCGTTTTACCTCCACACCGCGAAACACCTTCAATTGAAAAAGCTGACTCTTCTCACAGAAACGGATTCCGAGGATTCCGTAGCAGCGACAATCGCACATCTTTTGAATTATCTGATCGTTCGTCAGCTCGTCCTCAACACAATCGGAATCAACAAAAAAATCATAGCGGTCGTCATCAAGGCGGCAAAAATCGTTCTCACCGTTTTTCTAAACGATCTGTTCAAAACTACTAAACTCAACCGGTTCAACACTTCAAACAAAAATCCGACATACCTGTCGGTTTTTTGATATACTCATGTAAGATGATGTATTCATTCCATACAATTCGTATACTGTTTGATCAGAAAGTGATCTCAATAGCGCGTAAGGTTCACGTGGGATTAACCCGTGCCTCACTTTTTTTCATTTTTTTTTGGTTTGGTGCATTAAAAGTGATTGATACAAGCCCCGCACAACCGCTGGTTCTTGATTTACTGCGTCACACGCTCCCATTCGTTGATCCACAAACATTTTTAATTGGATTTGGTATTTTTGAAATGACGATAGGTCTTTTATTTCTCTTTCAATCGTTTGAGCGGATTGTTTTTAGTGCACTTGCTGTGCATCTGATCATGACATTTATGCCACTCGTTCTGTTACCTGATGTAACTTGGATTAAACCATTCGTACCAACGCTTGAAGGACAATATATTTTGAAAAATGTTGTCATTGTTGCATTGGCAACATGTATGATTGCTCGTTTACACCCAAAAAATTTACCAATAAAATTACCAGTTCAACAACGTTTGAAACATAGAAAAATTGAAAAAAAACCATTGAATCAAACACGCTCATGAAAAAACATGACTTACAACATTTGTTTTTCTTCACATTGCTTATCGCGATATTGATTTTAGTCGGGCGTATTTTTCTTCCCTATTTTGAAACACTCGCCCTGGCTGGAGCTTTGGCTATCTTTGTTGAACCGATACATCGAAGACTTTCAATTACTCTTGGAGGAAAACCGGCAACATCGGCAGCTATTGTGACCATTGGTGTTGTTCTTGCTATCGCTCTTCCAATCAGTCTCATTGGTTTTCAAATCTTTCAAGAAGCACGTGATCTCTATGTCGAAATTACCGGCAATCGAAGTGAATATCTCGCACATATAAATACCCTTTTCATGAATTATGCTCAACCGCATTTACCCTACTTACAAATCGATCCGGCTACTATTCTAAAACAAAGTATTTCATGGGTTGTGAATCATTTTGATGATATTTTTACAGGAACTATTACAACCATCGTCAACGTATTTTTAAGCTTAATTGCCTTGTTTTATTTTTTAAAAGACGGTCCCATCTTCGCAAAAGCGCTCATGAGTTACAGTCCATTACCTGATCGATATGATCGTGATATTTTACATAAACTTCGAACAGCGGTGTATTCCGTATTTCGTGGGTCACTTTTAGTTGCGCTTATTCAAGGAACTTTAACCGGTATCGGCTTTACAATTTTTGGAGTTCCTAATCCATCTCTCTGGGGAAGTATCACGGCTGTTTGTGCGTTAATTCCAGGCGTCGGAACTTCATTGGTTGTGATCCCATCTATTGTTTATTTATTTTTAACCGGAAATATCATTGGAGCGATCGGTATGACTCTATGGGGCTTGTTTGCCGTTGGTCTCATCGATAATTTACTTGCTCCAAGCCTATTAAGTAAGCATATTCAAATTCATCCAATGCTTATTCTCTTTTCAGTTATTGGTGGAATTGGTTTATTTGGACCACTAGGATTTATTTTTGGTCCATTAACAATCAGCCTTCTTTTGGCACTGCTAGAGATTTATCGAGTGATCATGAATAGAAAAAATGAACGTCTTCCGTTTTAAAAACTTACTTAACTGCTATTTCCTTCGAAAAATTTTTAACTTAAAACAGATATTCTTTTATTTCAGTAACGAAAAATTTTGATTTCTGTAATTTGTATTATATCAATTTGCTCAAAAAACTTATTATTATAAATTTTTTGCCATTAAAAAACCACCCTGATCCGTATCAGGGTGGTTGTATAGATTTAAGCACTTTGTTTGCAACCATTAATGAGTCGTAGGTGGCGCAAATAACCTGTACCGATGAGAATACAACGACGTATGTGCTCATCTGACGAATCCGGACGAACCACCACGACCAGAGGACGATTTACTGGAAGACGCCCTCTCAGAACTGTTCCTTGTTCAAAAACAACACGAGCTTTATCCGAACTCTTTATCTGAATCGGAATGCGCCCTGCATCCGTGGTTTCAACCCAAGCATCAATACCATCATGATGGTCCTCTTCAACTGAACTTTGAACAACTCTCAAAAACCAATCGGGCTTGTCTTCCCAGCTTTTACTTATGCTGAAAAAACGATTTTCGCTCATAGAGCCGCGTTCTGCGCGCGTTGTTTTCACAAGAAAATCAATCGATGTTCCGCTACCTTTCAGATTCTGCTTTTTTTTAGCCAAAAAATCCTCCTTCTAAAGAACAGGTACCTATCTAAATAGGAAGTATATGCATTCTTGACCTTATTGGCAAGCTAACAAACAATTTATTGTAATAGCTATCTCAAAATTGATTGAACCTCTAGAATAGCTGTTTTGAGATATCTCCCCTCCGGATACGCCAGACGCTCTGCATGATCAACGGGTTGTGGGAGCCAGTCAACGATGCGAACATCCCGTTTTGCACGACCTGAAGCTAAACGTAATAATGACCGAAAATCTTCCGGTTGAAGACGTCCTGAGCAGGAACTTGTAAGAAGAATTCCACCGGGTGCAAGCCAACGTAGACACTGCGCATTTAATGATGTATAGGTTTTTTTGGCTTGTGGGAGATGCGCTGCCGATTTTGCCAAAGCCGGAGGATCACAAATAATCACATCATACGGACCTTCAGGAGCACTTTCTTCCTTCATCAGATCGAAAATATCCGCTTCTAAAAAGCCATACTTCGTTGTATCGTCTGGATTTAATCCGTTTAACCGAAATTGTCGTTCGGCAGATTCCAATGCTGATACGGAAACATCGACACTCATTACGAATGATGTACCGCCAAGCGCTGCATGAACGCTAAATGCACCGCTATACGAAAATAAATTTAAGATGCGTTTTCCTTTTGCGATTCGACCCACTATACGGCGCGCCTCTCTCTGATCTAAAAAGAATCCGGTTTTTTGACCATGAATGATATCCGCTTCAAAGCGAATACCCGTTTCATTAAATTGTATCGGTTCATTAATAGAACCTTGGTGAATCGTGACCGGCTGATCTGATAAACCTTCAATGCGACGAATATCCAAGTCAGATCGTTCGACAAGTATTTTTGGTTGAAACACTTTTTTAAGTGCTTGCAAGATCGGCTCACGCAGCAATTCCATACCGGCAGTATGAATTTGAAATACAATCGCATCGCCGTACTGATCAACGATTAAACCAGGGATGCCATCAGCTTCGGCATGTACGATTCGATACCCATTTGTATTTTGCGGTAAGCGAGATAATTTCCAATTTCTTAGCGTCGTGAATTGACGTACGAAAAAATCATCATCAATACGAACTGACGTATCACGTGACAAAACACGTAATCTAATAGAATTGCGTGAATTCCAAGTTCCGATACACAAATCTTTATCTTCAGCTGTTTTAACAATAACAATTTCACCGTTTTCTGCTTCGGGTGAGTACGCAAATGCTTCTGAAAAAATCCAAGGGTGACCTGCAAGAACAGGAATTTCTTTATGCGGTTTAAGAATTGCGATCTTCATGTGTTATTATTTTTTTAAATATCTTCCAACTGCCGCCCAAGAGGATAAGGCAACCAAAACACCCAAGCCCAATCCCTGAATTAAGAGCAATTGTTGAGCATGAACCATAAAATATTCTACCAACCCAGCCTGCCCATCAAAAAATGGATTGATATGAGGTTCGAGCCACGTTACGCTTACCGCAACAATTGCGGTGGCTGCAAAAAGCGCCAAACCAGCCAAGAACAATCCCTCGATAACAAAAGGCCACCGAACAAAGGCATTTGAAGCACCGACTAAACGCATGACCCCTATTTCTTCACGTTGAGTATAAATTGCAACACGTATCGTATTGAATACAATGAGTACAGAAAATGCAGCGAAAACAGCGATCAGACCAACTCCGAAAGAACGAACAGACTGCCCAATGAGTCGCACGCGCTGGATTGCGTCTTCATGGCTTTCAAAGTTTTTTGATTCAATTGCAAAATTGAATTGTGGGTTTTGTAAAGCCTCCAGTAAGAATGTGTAATCTGAAGTGCGTTTCGCTTTTACGATTAAGGTTGCGCCTAGAGGGTTCCCGTCAATTTCATTTAGAGCCGATAATGTCGTGTCATCTCCGGCATGACGTTTTTTAAAAGCATCGAGTGCTTGATCGGCTGAAACTAATTCGGCAGAACGGACTTGCGGTAAACCCATCACAAAAAACTTTGCCTGATCGAGCACACCTTGTGCCGTATCAGCTTTGAAATACACGGAAACATCAACTTTATTTTCTAAAAGACTAACGGCATTCATTAACAATGCATTTACACCGACTAAAACATTAACGGAAAGAATGGCTAAAAATAATACGAACACTGTGGTTAGTGATAACCAAATATTACGTACGAAATGTTTCCAAGCGGCGACGATGATACGCCAAGAATTGATATGTATCGTCATGTGTTTACGTTGGAAGTAAGTACTTGCCTTCGGCATGATCTGATACAACTTTTCCCTGACCGAGCGTGATCACGCGTCTCCTTAATGAATTTACCACTTCACGATTATGAGTTACCAAAACAATTGTTGTTCCAAAACTATTTATTTTTTGCAAAAGTTCAATAATTTCACGCGTATTGATGGTATCTAAATTACCTGTTGGTTCATCAGCTAATAAAATTTTCGGACGATGAACTAATGCTCGAGCGATAACTACACGTTGTTGTTCACCGCCAGAGATCTGACGTGGAAAGCGATATGCCTTTTCTTCGAGTCCAACAATTTTTAAAACCTGCGGAACTACTTCACGAATACGTTTACCAGTTATCCCAGCAACTTCTAAGGCAAATGCTACGTTTTCGTACACTGTTTTTTGAGCCAATAATTTAAAATCTTGAAAGACTACTCCTATTTGACGTCGTAAAAAAGGAACATCTCGGTTTTTTATATGCGTGATATCCCAACCCCCTATTGTGACTTTACCACGCGTTGCTCGTTCTTCCGCGATCAACATTTTTGCCAAGGTCGTTTTTCCCGCACCGCTTTGACCAACGATTGAAACAAACTCTCCCGGTTGGATATGCAAAGAGATATCACGCAAGCCGTGAACATCGGGTGGATACATCTTTGAAACATGCTCGAGGAAAATCATGAAATTTTTAGAGTAATATCTTTTATTTCTACGGAAAACCTAGTTATCACCATGTGTGGTCACATGAACAAATTTTTTTTCTTTTCAATCAGATAGTCACGGTTGGAGACTTTGAAAAACTAACTAATACAGAAAACCAAATATCCTTTGTAAGGATACCATGCTCTACCGTCTTTTTCGAGTGTGGCGAAAGCGATCATATCTTGTTGTTGGAAATATTTTTTTCATCTTCATCTTTTTTTCTATCAAAGAATCTCAATATCAAAAAAACATGCTTTTTCGGCATGTTTTTGCATGGAGCCAATTCCGGGAGTCGAACCCGGGACCTCTGCTTTACGAAAGCATTGCTCTACCAACTGAGCTAAATTGGCTTATTATTAAATGCGGATGGAGATTATCAACTCTTCTTCTTTTGAGCAAGAGGCAAAATGAAAAAAATCAGGCAAGGGTATGCTTATACCATTCATTCTTTACTATTTCCGACTAAAATCTCATTCTGGAGCGGGTAAGGGGAATCGAACCCCTCTCTTAGCCTTGGGAAGGCCACATAATAGCCACTATACGATACCCGCATGTGCCTTATTGGAAAGACTCCAAAAGGCTAAAAAACTGAGAATACTTCGGCGAGAAGACGTTTTTAATATTTGAGGTAAATTTTAATTTTGTCAGATTTCATGCGATTCTCCACATCTTGCTGAAAACCCATAATTTGCTCCTCAGTTGATGTTCCGTAAGTCATGGAAACGCGATTTTCAAGTAAAGCTGGGCGTACGACATTCTTACGAAAATCTTCTTCATTCCAACCAAAGCTCTTTGAGAGAAATTCACTGACGTTTGGCATTGTCGTACTGGCAGCTAAAATCATTTTTTCATATTCCGCTTGAATATCTGCTCCATTCAATTCGATTTTCTTTTCACGAGCCAGACCTTCAACGATACGATCACGAATCAAACGTTCAACTGTTGCTTTCTTTTCAAGATCTGGTGTTAGATCTTGAGCAAATCCTTGCGCTTTAGCCGCATCACTCTTTAAATATGTTTTTAATGTATCTCGTGTTTGTAAGACTTCTCCATACGAGATCTTTTCGCCATCAATCTTTGCCGCAGGTAGCCAAGAACCGAAAGTGCGTACAAATTTTGAATCACTTCGATCTAGATAAACACCTTTCGCTAAACAGGCAACGAAGAAAGTTGCAATAAAAAAGAGTCCGATTCCACCAAAAATTGCCAAATTTTTATTTGAAGGTTTATTCATAGATTAGGAATTATTTCGTTTTAGAATGAAAAAAATAATTAAACCAAGCATGCGGGATTGAAACCGGGGGCGGCTCGGGAGGCAGAACGACGGTTTCCGGCTCATTTAAGGCGGTATTTGGTTCGTACCCAGTCAATACAATGACTTGTTCACCCGGTTTTTTCCAGCCCAGTCTCGTTCGTGCTTCCAACTCTACCTGTTCCGGAGAAGAAATGCCACTAGCTAATTCGGCTAGCTTTAATTTACGAGCTTCCAACGCTGTTGCTTGAGATTGGAGAGTTTGAATTTCATGATCAACTGTCCAGCCGCGATAGGTTTCGCGTGCAGTGGAAACTCCAACTAAAACAAAAAGTGCGAGATTCGCTACCAAAAAAGCCGGCCAACGCAACATTGATCGTATGCGTGATGATTTTGGCTTTACGGACGATGCTTGCATATTTGTATATTATCACGTTGTTTTTTTCGCGTCTTCCATAAAAGCATCCGTCACTGTCTGGCGTTCCCGTGCTTTCAAAATAGTTTCGATACGTTCTAATTCTTCCAGCGAAAACTGCTGCAACATCGTTTGAATGGTTTTCATTTTTTCATATTTTTCTGGGTCTATGACGGTTTTTTTAGGTGCCGTTTGATGACGAATATCATTCAAAAATTCTGCCAAACGTTGAGGTTCAGAAACTTTGATCGCCTCTATATTACTTGAAGCTCCAGCCGTTTGGATACTCACTGAACCCATCCGGAAAATGGTTTCCCAAATGCCTTTTTTAGACCAGGAAACATCTTGAATGTTTTGCATCTGTGCTTCGGTCACATTTCTGGTAAATAACCCTTTTTGATCAACATCCACTAAACGATGGGTGGTCATTAGCAAAACATCCGCATCCCATAGAACAAAGGTTCGATAGGCAATACCGATACCGATTAAAACAGAAATACCGAACATCATTACCCCAAGAACACCCAAACTAAAAAGTGGAAATAGCAAAAAAAATGGCAATACGATCAAAATGAGCGCTAAAATAAGTCCCGGTGCAAGAGTAAGCACATGGCGTCGAGTGAGGCGCACGACATTTTCCCCTTCCTTTAGCTGTAGGACATCTTCAAGATGAAACATGTTTTGAGTATAACAGACGGGTACGTAAAGCTTCACGCGCTATTACTCGTTCATCCCAAGCTTGCTTTGAACCCGCAACGCCTATAATAGCTTGCTCACAACCTTTTCCTGTCAATAAAACTATGTCTCCGGTTTTTGCTGATTGAATCGCCTGCTCAATCGCTTGTTTTCGATCATAAATTATATGAAGATATTCTTGAGCTATTCCTTGTTTACGCGCCCCCTCAGCCACCTGTTCCATGATAATACGTGGATCGTCATCATATGGATCCTCATTCGTAATGAATACTTCATCAGCATGTTTGGCAGCAATTGAACCTAAAATCGGGCGACGTGCAATGTCACGTCCACCACCACAAGAACCAAATACATGAATAATTCGCTCGTGAGGTATATTTTGAACCGCTTCATACAATTTAGTTAGAGAAGCTGGTTCAGGAGCATAATCAACAATGACTGTAAAATCCTGACCTTCATCGATACGTTCAAAGCGACCAGGTAAACCAGAAACCATTCCCACTTTTTTTATTACTTCCGCCAAAGGAAAATCGCAAACTGTAGCAACCGCAATGGCAGCCATAGCATTTTCAACATTCATTTTACCGGGAAGATTAATTTTTCCGCGTATTCCATTCACCGTGAATGATGTCGCCCAACCTTCATCTTTCAAATCAAGTGCATTCATTCCTTGTCCTTCACCTATGCCATACCAAGCCAACTCCAGACCAGGTAGTGCAAATGCGTTCGCATGTTCATCAAGTCGATTTAGAACGGCTGTTTTTTTCCAGACTTTTCCAAAAATTTTTTTCTGATACCCACGAGCAAGATGACGAAATAATTCAATTTTCGCTTGTTTATAATTTTCAAACCCACCATGCGCTTCGATGTGTTCAGGCGTTAGATTGGTAAAAACACATATATCATATTCAATATTCGTATGACGATATTGCAAAATACCTTGTGATGATGTTTCTACAACAATGTATTTGCAACCTTCGTTAACCATTCGCCTAAGCAGCTTTTGTAATTGAAAACGACCAAGCATGGTCATTTTACGATCATTTAACCATTCTAATTTTCCTATTTTAAAGATGGCTGTCGAAGTACAACCCGTTTGATCACCCATGGCTTCAAGTGCCTTTGCAATCAAATAAGAGACGGTTGTTTTTCCATTGGTTCCGGTTACTCCGATCACGACCGCTTCTCTGGAAGGATTTCCGTATATCAAGGCAGCGAACCAAGATAAAAAGCGATGATACTGATTTAATACGCAATCAGGAATTACTTTTTTTAAACGATGTAACATACATGTGTCATTAAAATCCGTACGTTACAAGAGAAATGATTGCGAATACAATCGCTAAGGAAAATGTTCCAATTGAAAAAGGAACAAATAAGTCGATGTCGAACAACTTTGCGCAAAACAATCCTAATACACCGACACACTGAAGAAACATTTTGGTTTTACCCGCCCAATTCGCACTAATCATTGAACCATTCAATTTCCGATACAAGTTGGTAAGACTGATTAATATTTCTAGCGTGATAATAATCAATGAAAAAATTGGATTAATCTCGCGAGCGACGAAAACGATAACAGCTGTGGAAATAAGTATCTTATCTGCCACCGGATCCGCAATTGTTCCCCACATGGTGATCTGCTTTCGCGTTCTCGCTAAAGATCCGTCGATAAAATCGGTAGCTGCAGCCAGTAAGAAAAGTGAAATCGACCAGGTCCAATTTCCCGACCAAATGGCATATAAAACACCAGGTGTTATACAGATCCTTGCAATGGTAAAATGATTTGGCTTAATCCATTGAGGAATCAAAACCAAGATCGTCTTAGCCAAGATTGGATCATAAATAGTTAACTTTACATTCTCGTTCGTCATCAACATATCATAACGGCATGCTACCATAATTATAGATATGGGAGACAAAATCAAGGACATCTTGGTCGGAGTCATCATGATTGGTCTTGCTGGCTTGGGAACGATATTTCCATCCCCTGTTCCTTTTGTTATGTACTTTGTGGTGCTATTCAGCATCCTCTTCCACGGACAATTGCTCGGACAGCGCTTATTTACACGTTCAGGATCTATTTCAGCCGTGTTTGCCGGAAGCTGGGTTTTTCTTGCTTTTATCGCCCTTTGTCAAACCACCTGGTTCTATCTTGGTGGATCATTGGGAAAAACGAGCGATGCTTTGAGTCTTATTTTTAGTATTGGATTAGCTCAATTATTTTGTTTATTTTTAGAAAAAAATGAAGCAGATTATTATCCCGAGAAAAAAAATTGGAAAAACGGACTTCTCCCACTTTTTCTTATTCTCCTTTCAATTGCTTTAAGCGTTTCTATTTTGTTACCTGCGTGGCGTTCGGGAACGACACTTTCGATTCGATCACCTTGGCCGCTATTACCTATCGGATCAATCGCTGCTTTTACCTGTATTTATATTGTCAGTTTATGTGCACGATTATTCCAACTTGGACGGCTCGTTATCTTTTTTCTTGATGCGATCAGTCTCTTTTCGATTACAGCGATTACTTCACTTATATATCGGATCGGTTTTGGATTTGATGGTTTTTTACACATAGCTTCAGAAAAAATCTTACTTGCAACCGGAACCCTTCAACCAAAACCATTTTATTATATTGGGCAATATGTTTTTACAACCTGGTTTAGTCGTTTAACGGATCTACCGCTGGCAACGATTGACCATTGGTTAGTACCGCTGGCGACGGCAATAGGTTTTAGTTTCATTCTTTTCTTAATTTCATCTCACATTTCTTCGTATCGTTTTTTTCCATTGGCCTTACTCCCTATTGGGGTATTTGTTACAAGTACTCCGCAATCTTTTTCTTATGTTCTTGGTTTTTCCGCATTGCTTTTAAGTCTCGGTACAAAAAATCGTTATATTCATTGGCTAGCCCCGCTCAGTATTGGTTTATGGAGTATTGCTGTGCACCCGTTGGCAGGGATACCATTTTTCTTTGGTAGTTTAGCTATTATTTTTTGCGAAACAAAAACATCATCTATTTTTCATGCCTGGTTTCGTCGTATTGTTTTTTTAGGCAGCTCCCTTCTCGCCGGTTTTAGCATCCCAGTACTGTTTTATCTTTTAAGCATAAAGCAAGGTACCGCTGACAACTGGCAATTTTCTCTTCTGACAACCATTCAGCCCTGGAAAGACCTCTTTACGCAACTCATTCCGTCTTTTACAAATTATTATGTCATTTGGCCGGCTTGGAGTTCTTTCGTACAAGCAAGCATCCCTCTAATATGTCTTATTTGTGGTATTTTATCGTGGCTACAAGCACGCAAACAAAAAGAAGATGAACCTAATCCCTCTTCAGGTACAATCGCTTGCCTACTTATCATTGGAATCAGTTTATTTGTATCTTACGTCATTTTGAAATCAACCGGAGATTTTGCCTTCTTGATAGATTATGAACGCGGAAATTATGCCGATCGTGTTTTTACCCTTGGGGTATTATTCTGTTTACCCGCTGCCGCTCCATGGATTGGTTCAAGACTCAGCTTATTGCGAGTACAACCTATTTTTATAAGTCTTATCGTTCTTCTTAGTTATGCGAGTGTAACCGGAGCCATGATTTACAATGCCTTACCTCGACATGATGCTTTGATTACCGGACGCGGTTGGAGTACGAGCCAGGCGGACATGGAAGCCGTACGTTTTATCGATCGGCAAGCCGGAAAAACACCGTATGCCGTACTTTCAAATCAAAGTGTAAGCGCGGCTGCGGTTTCACAACTTGGTTTTAAGCGTTATGCGAATAATGATATTTTCTTTTATCCGATTCCAACCGGGGGTCCACTGTATGAGTTGTTTTTACGCTTAACATATCGTGACCAAACTCTTTATCCGATCAAAGATGCCGCTCAACTTACACAATCAGATGAGATTTACGTTATCATTAATGATTATTGGTGGAATGCGACAATTCTCAATGAAGCATTACGTGCAATCGCTCAAGATCACTGGACTTTTGGGAATCCCGAACGCGGTATTGGCGCAAGTGTTGATGTCTACCGTTTTTCTCTCAAAGCCGCTTCCAATTGATCAATATAGTTACTAAACTCGTGAACTCTCGAAAGTTTTTTATCAGATGTTTTCTTTTTTTTCATCAATACTTCGTTTAAGATTCGTGCAAGTTCTTGAATATCACCCGGTGAAAACAAATATCCTTGACCGTTCAGCGTTTCCGGAATACCACCAAGATTACTTGCCACCACCTCACAGCCGCTTGCCAATGCTTCTAAAATAACCGTTGGTTGATTCTCAATTATCTTTGATGGTACTACTACGACGGCTATTTGCGTCATTACTTCAAGCACCTGATCAGAAGATAATTGACCCAGAAATTTTATTCTTGTGTCGTGCATTGACTCAGCTTTTTTTTGTAATGAACCTTGACCGATACAAATTAATTTTGCATCCGATGAAGTTATGTTTAACCAAGCCTTTAGAATATCGTCAAAACCTTTATCTGATTCAAGACGTCCAACATATAAAATCGTTCCCGGTTGATGCGTTTCCACAGGCTTACATTCTGGTGCCGGATTTGGAATTATACGAATACTGCTTTTTTTAAACCAGCCCCAATTTTTATAAAAATCAACTAACCATCTGGTTGGTGAGATTACGATATTTGGTGTACCGAAAACAAACTTACGTAATTCTGACCAAAAATATCTCCAGGCTAATTTAAAAAAATATTTTGTTTCTTGGAATGCTATTTGCCCAGATGGTTCGACAAGCTGAACATCATGAATAATGTGAATCCATGGGATACCGGAAGCTTGAACACCTTTCGGTGTTCCGAACCCACAACCAGTAAGGTTATGTGTCAATAAAATATCAGGCTTCCAGTCTTTGATTTCTTTTCCTGTTTCTTTCCAAGCAGCGAGGTCACGTATATGTTCAAATAGTCGGTACAAAACAGGTAAAGATGCACGATGTACAAACCATGGCTTTGGTCCCCATGTACGAACTTCGTGTCCACGATCTTTCAAACCCTGTACTCCAAGTGCAGCGATGCGACCAGCTCCACCATCTTTCTCATCTATGGCATTAGTCAAAATTGCGATACGCATACTTATGCAATCAACTGACGATACATTTGCATGAGTTTTGTCATGTGCGCATCCCAAGAAAAATTTTGCACAACGTGATCACGTGCAGCGATTCCAAAAGAGTGACGCATTTCTGTATTTTCAAGTAGCAATCGTATGTGCGCGGCTACTTCTTCGACATCTTTCACCGGCACAAGGAATCCTGTTTGCTTGTCTTTGACTACCGTTCTTACTCCGGGCAAATCTGATGCTACAACGGGAATTCCACACGCCTGTGCTTCGAGTGCAACAAGACCAAATGCTTCGGCCGAGGAAATCGAAGGAAAAGCGCATACATCCATCGAACGATACCGATACACCAACTCATCATCAGTCGCTCTTCCAAGAAAATGACAACGTTCACTGATACCTAGTTCTTTTGCAAGCGTTTCATATGAAGCTTGTAATGATCCAGAACCTGTTAGCTGTGCATGAATATTTGCGGGTAAACGAGCTACAGCACGCAACAAAATGTCTATGCCTTTAAAAGCATGCGCTTGATCCATCCCACCAATGAAACCAATTGTCTTTACCTCATCGGGTAATTTAAAACGTTTTTTATTTATTGGGTCTGGTGTGAATCTTTCCGTATCAACGCCAAATGGTATTTCCTTCAAACGTGGATCGTGCAAGAGATACGCGTATGACGCGTTCGCAAGATAATCCAATGAACCGCAAATTAACACATCAGCCGCTTGCAGCGCTCTCTTTTGAAGAAGCATTCTATGTAGATCAAAAATACAACCTTTCCAATTATCTGCAATCGCATCCATATGCAGAGTGATAACGAGTTTTTTAATTTTTCCCTGTCGTCGCAAACGTGAGATATACCCATCCGTACCATAAAATGGATAATGCAAATGTACGATATCAGCATTCACTAGCAAACTTTCTAGTTTTTTCAGATTCGGAATACAGGCATTTCCAACGCTCATCCAAGTCGGTAGACGTCGAATGCTGCGCCCATCTTCTCCGTGAGGGGCGAACAACATTGCATCATTTTTCTGAGCTTGCAGACGAACGACTTCTTCATAAGCAACACGTCCTATACCTCCGATAACAGGCGGTGCAACGCAGGCTAGATGAATAATGCGCATATTTAATTTACCAAATTACGAATACTTTTAATATTCTAAAAGATACTTCCCAAATTGGATTAAGAAATTTTTTCACAATTTTACTTTCAATATCTTGATAGGAAATAAAAGGTGTAAACCGTTTTAAAATTTCTGCATCACCAACCTTACGTAAGGTTGCAATTTTCTTACGATTTTCAAAGATATATTTCCATGTTGACCATTTGAATAACCAATAACTTGCACGAAGTTTTTCACGCCACCAACCCCCTTTTATGGCAAATGCGAGTAAACCAATATCAGCACAAATGATTTGCGGTACCAATAAAAATATCGTACCCAAACGATAATTTTTTAACATAACGGCATCACGATTCCGCTCCATCCAAAACCACTTTGCCATTGAACGAGAAAATTCATATCGATGGCGAACGACACTTTTTGGCGCCATAATATTCCGATATCCTGCCAGCAAAATACGCCATCCTAAATCCAAATCTTCGTGATACAACCACAAGGTTTCGTCCAATAAACCAACTTCTTTTAAAACTTTGGTGGGTATTAACACGGCAGCACCTGATCCATATGCAATCTCTTTTATATCTAACGGAATCGCATTGCGAGGAACATGATAGTCTGCTGCATAGCCAAAACCTATATAGTGAATGGCATTTCCACTTGAATTTACTTCATCGGGTTTTTGCGCCAATACCAATAAGGACTGAACCGAACCAACATTTTTTTCAGTGATCCAAGCTTCTACCGCTTCACGTAAGGCACTGGCTTCAAATTGAGCATCGTGATTATGTAAATACACGCAGTCACGTCCTTCTGCGATCGCTTGACGAATAGCGATATTATTCCCCCCGGAAAATCCAGTATTTTTACCAGGCTCATGGATGATGATTTCAGGAAGCGATCCTTTGAAACGTTCCATTTGGTGGCGAACTTCATCCAGTGATCCGTCTCCCGGATTATTGTCAACAATATGTACACGCCATTGCTCGTGAGGGTAATCCGTAGCGACCAATCCTTCGAATAGTGTGGGTAAAAAAGACCGACTCTTCCAGAGAACGGTGATAACATCGACGGTTGGTAAAGACATACAGACAATACTTGAACTGAGGTTATTTTATATCTCGTAAAGCCTCAGCACGCACAATATCAGTCAATTTTCTCTCTAACCTTTCAACGATGACATGAAGACGAAATAAGGCAATAAATAACAGAATGACCGATGCATACAAGATCACATCAACACCACGACCAACGCCGAGTATATTTGCAATCGTGGTCGTGGTTTGTGGGAGTAAAATAATCATTGCCGCAGTTACCCATAAAATCGTCCACAAAACCGCTTCACGAAAACCAATCGCTTGTTCCTTGGAGCGTTTCCAGGTCATGTAAATAGCTCCTATGAGTATTGCCACTAAAATAATTTGAATGAGTAACATATTCATTTAATCCGCAAAAATACCTAAGAATAATTGCCACACAATGACTAATGCATCGCTTGATTTTTGTCCCTTTGCGAGTGATTCTGAGCTATAGTGAATACGTACCGGAATCTCGCACCATTTATATGCACCACGGGTTGTTAAACGAAGAATCTCAGAGCAATGTGCCATACGATCTTGTCGAAAATTCAAACGACGAGCAGCCGCTGCAGTCATAGCGCGCATCCCGCTTTGTGGGTCTGTTACATGGCGCGGTATCCCCATAAGCAAGGTATTAAAGGTTTTTGCCGCTTTTAATACCATGCGACGCATAAATGGCATATTTGCCGAAGTAATTCCAAGAAAACGTGAGCCGAAAACGATTTCCGCTTCCCCTTTTTTAAGCGGTTCGATTATGCTCGGAATGAACGATGGATCGTGTTGTCCGTCGGCATCGATATGAATAATACATTCGGCGCCCAATCGCAATGCCGCTTCGGTACCCGTACGTAAAGCTGCGCCCTGACCTCGATTCACCATATGTCGCAATACAGTCACGTCGCTTTGTATCGCTTCAATAAAGGTTGTATCCGTTGAACCGTCATCAACCACAATAACCCTGTTTACATACGGTTTTACGGCTTCAATCGTATTTTTGATGCGTCCAGCTTCTTGAAAAGCCGGGATAATCGCCATGAACTTCATGCTGGTACTCTATCCGATGCTGTCAATATTGGGTAGAGTGATACATTTTGCTATGCTTTTAGCATATGCCTGCTAAAAAAACCCAATCTTCAACCGCTATCAAAAAAAACGTTAATATATCTAAAACCCATTTTCTCAATCTCCCCTCTTGCAATTTGTTAGATGAACTACTGATTCAGCGTATTGAGCATCCGGAAAAAACGAAACAAATTGACGTTGCCATTAGAAAGCAATTTGAGCGGACTACAGCCATTTTTATTTTAGATATGAGCGGTTTTTCAAAATTAGTTCAAAAATTTGGCATTATTCATTACCTGGCCATGATATTACGCATGCGACGGGTGGTTAATCCGGCTATCAAGGCTTTTCGTGGGATGGTGATTAAATTTGAAGCGGATAATTGCTTTGCTGTGTTCCAAAATACAGATGATGCGCTACATGCGAGCTTACAAATTCAACATGATCTAGAAGTCGCAAACTTGGCAACACCGGATGAAAGCGATGTACATGTATCAATAGGTATTGGATATGGTCCGACGCTACTCGCTTGTGATGATATGTATGGAAATGAACTCAATCTCGCCTCTAAACTTGGAGAAGATGTTGCGGAACGTGGTGAAATTTTAATCACTTCCGCTGCAAAAAAATCATTGAAAAAGAAGTTTTCGTTCGAATCTTTTCCACTGACGATTAGCGGTGTCACCATGAAGGCTTACCGACTCAAAAAATAAAGTAAAGATTACTATCTATTCTTGAGACAATACGAGACGCAGAAATATGAGACGTCGTGAAAAAAAATTTCGTTTTGTTTTGGTCGACAAAAGTATTTTTACTACTTTTTTTAAGAGCCAAATTTGAATCCTAATAAACTCTTATGAGCTATTGTATAGTCAATAGTTTTTTTAAGACCCTCATCAAGCCGAACTAGTGGCAACCAGCCTAATTTATCTTTCGCTTTGGTGATATCAGGCAAACCGAGTTGCGACATAAAAAGTAACGAAGGTTCAAATGCGATGCGAGATGTCGAACCTGTCATTTCTATGATACGTTGTGCCACTTCAATCAATGGTATATCTAAATCGCTACCAAAATTCACCGGACCAATGTCGGATGATGAAGTGTTCATTAATTTTGTCATTCCATCAACGACATCGGACACGTATATAAGGGATGTGCGGAATGTTTCGTCGCCATATATTACCAAGTCTTTTCCATCAAGCGCATTTGTAATGAAATCTGGAATCATTTGACCATCAAATAATGGCATACGTGGACCATATGTACGAAAAATACGGGCGATCTTTACTTGGATGCCATAGACTTGGGCATAGGTTTCGAACATTGTTTCGGCATACCGTTTTCCTTCGTCATAACAAGCACGAGGTGAAAGATTATTTACCATGCCGACATACTCTTCTTTATATGCTTGATTATCTGCCGGTCTCGGACCATATACCACTGATGTAGAAGCAAGTAGAATTTTAGAACGATATTTTACCGCAAGATCAAGTGCATTCTTTGTTGCTTGTGAATTTGCAAGTAATGTTTGTATTCGATACTGATCGAATTTTTTTGGACTCGTGGGACATGCTAAATGATACACTTCGTGCAAACCATCAAACTTCACACGAAAACGTGCAAGCTCAGGGTATACTTCCGGATCAAATGGTGTATTAAAATCATGACGAATGAATTCAAAATCTGAATTTTTGAGTAAATGATCAATATTTGATTCTTGCGATGTTATGAAATTATCGACACAAATGACTCGATGTTTTTCGAGCAACCGTTCACATAAAAATGAACCGATGAATCCTGCTCCACCGGTAACAAGAACGTTTTTCTTTTGTTGACCATTTTCCATAGTAATGAGTATTAAAATGCAATCAAGTGACGATGAGATTGAGTATAATCAATCATTTTCTTTAATCCGTCTTCAAGCCGAACCAATGGTACCCAGCCTAAAACTTCTCGCGCTCTCATGGTATCAGGTAACCCAGCTTCAGTGAGATGATTATATGGCGCCTCGAAACGAACGCGTGAGCCTGAACCAGTTAATTCTAGAATCCGTTGTGCTACGGTAACGAGTCTAATTTCTATATCTGAGCCTAGATTTAACAATGTAATGTCGATTGGCGTGACCATGAGACGGATCATTCCATCAACAATATCTGTCACATAACAGAGAGAAATACGGGTTTCTTCATCTCCAGAGATCATGATATCGCGATTATCCAATGCGGACAAAACCATATCAGGTATCAAATTCCCATCAAAAATCTTCATGCGTGAACCGTATGTTCGGAAAATACGAGCAATTTTTATATCTAAGTTATATACATCGGCATAAGTTTGTAGAATGGCTTCTGAAAAACGTTTTCCTTCATCATACGCACCACGAGATGTAAGATGATCGATATGACATTCATCCATCTCAGAATAGAATAATTTTCCAGGCTGGCGTGGACCATACAGCACACTTGAAGAAGCATAAAGAATTTTTGATCCGTACTTGACAGCAATATCTAAAATATTTTTTACACCGACTGAATTTGTTAAAACTGTGGCTATTTTGTAATCATCAAAGTGGCGTTTTGAAATTGGACAAGCGAGATGGTATATCTCTTGAATACCTTGAAAGCGAATTTTGAAACGTTCTAACTCAGGAAGTTTTTCTAGATCCAATGGATTAATAATATCGTGATTAATAAATTCAAAATTCGGATCTTGAAGCAAATGATCAATATTTGAAACTGAGCTCGTCAAAAAATTATCAACACATATTACATGAGCATCACGAACCAAGCGCTCACATAAGTGAGATCCGATAAAACCTGCACCACCGGTAACAAGTATGTTTCGTTTTTCAAAAATTGGACGGTCTGGCATATGTCATCTTTACTAGTGTAGCACAAAAGCCATCTTCTTTTGGTACTTACATTTTCCGTTTAAGACGTTATCTGGTTATCGTTATCTGGTTATACAATTATCATTTTATTACAAAGGTTTATCTCTTTTTTCAAAACAAAATACCGTTCTGTTTATTCTATAATTATGTTGGTTTTATGGGTTTTTTTATAAAACGCCAAGGCTCGTGATGGAAGGTGAAAAGACGATGCGAACTAAAGGTGAATACCGCTATAATCCCCGTGTTACAGAGAATCACCAAGAGATCAAATACATGGAAGATATCATGCCCAATCCAAAAGAAAACATTATTCATCACAGTAGCGATGATGGCGACAGTCGTAAAACGACCAATTGCTCCTTGCGCACACTTACCTTGCGCATTGAATGTATGTTTTTTGTTCAGAATATAATTTATCCAGGTTACGATGATAATGACTGAAGCGTAAATAAATGTACGGTTGCCTTCTTTCCATAAAAATCTGGTGATTACAGCATACATACCCGTTGTCAAAACAAGTGATAAAATTCCCACGCCGATAAATCTCAGGAGACGTGGCAATTCCGGTTTACATCGATGCCAAATTTTATCGAGGCCAGGATTCATAATAAAGCCAACCATCGTGTAACACTTGTCCATCAGGAACTTGAGTCCAACGCGTTACAGGAATTCCATTGTTCGTCGGAGTTAGACCAGAACCATCATTCATGAGAATAAGTTTGCCATCTTTAGCTTGTAATTCATATACTGAGCCGTTTCCTTTTCTTGCAGCTCGTCGAATACTCCATCCGGATGATTTACGCGCAGTGCTCGTTGGACCGTGGGCCAAGATGCTCCCATTGCGACCAATAATAACAATCTGTCGATCATTTCCACGTGATGCTATTAAAAATCCGGATCGGGGGCGAGAAACAGACAAAGCTGAACTTCCTTGTGATATTTGATGCTCAAAAGGCTTTATCTCAAGAGGTGTCTTGTTGTTAGCCGACACTAACCACATCCGTGATCCCTTTGCTTCGAGTAAAAGCAGCTCATCTTTTCCATCTGCATCCAAATCTTGTGATGCCAGCATTAATCCACCTTTTATATCACTTTTTCCAACCGTTCCGGCAGCAAGCAAAATTCCATCCCATCGATTGATTTTCCATGAACCGGATGCATCATCAGAAGTCACAGCGATATCAGGCAAAGATGCGATCTGCCAATGCAAGAAACTCGCACGAACTTGCGCTGCTTTGGACAGACCAAGATCAATATACTGTATTGCCTCGCCCGTATTAGAAAGAATCCGAACCATAGATCTCTGCCCTTTTAAAGACGCTTCAAGAAAGAATGGACTTCGAGGCTGTTTTGTCAGTTGATCGGTTGCAAGTGCGCGGGCAATGTTAATTTGTCCTGTACCTATTTTGCCACTATTATTTGGATTTTTTTGATCAACCGATTGCGCGGTACTCCGAATATGTTGCGCGATTTCTTCTGCCGTCCAATCCGGATGTTGTGACTTGATGAGAGCCGCTAATCCCGTGACAAGAGGGGCAGCAACCGATGTACCGCTTAAATTTCCGCGATACCCTGCAGCGGTAAGATTACGATCTGATGATTTATACGTCGGTCTTGCGGCAAAAAGATCTTCACCGGGTGCAGAAACATCAACACAAGTTCCAAAATTGGCATAGTCTGCTTTCTTTCCATTTTTATCGATTGCGGTGACGCTCATTGCGCCTTTGCCACCAGCCCCTTTATCGCAAGCCGGGAAACCTGCCGTCTTATCCAAATCTTCACCCGATGTGGTTTCTCCATTTCCCGCAGCACTCACGATCAAGACACCTTGTGACGTAGCTTCATTCACCGCAGTAGCTAGGATTTCATCTTTTTGATATCCAACGAAACTCAAATTAATAATATCCGCACCTTGGGCAACGGCGTATCGAATCGCTTGTGCTATGTCAACATCACTTCCCTCACCTTGCGAGTCCAGTACCACAATCGGCATCAGACGTACATTCCAAGCAATACCTGCAATGCCGACATTGTTATTGCCACGCGCACCAATTAAGGAAGCAACTACTGTCCCATGAATAAATGCTTCGTCAATACCATTTTTCGATATTATTGGACGCACGTCATTTGACTGTTCAACGAAATTCCAACCATGTACGTCATCAACAAAACCATTTTCATCATCGTCTTTTTGATTATTTGGAATTTCATTTGGATTGGTCCAAATATTGGATCGTAAGTCCGGATGATCAATGTCCACACCCGAGTCAATCACCGCAACCACAACATCACTCGTTCCAGTCGTTTGTATCCAACCCATTGGAGCGTTGATTGCCGATAGATGCCATTCTTTTTCCAAAAAAGTGTCATTGATTCCGATAGTCTGCGCATACGCAAATGATCCACTATGCATCACGCTTACCAAGAATCCGATCAAGAAGCTTATTAGCCACTTTTTTTGCTTTACTATCATGATATAAGTGTACCCGAGATCATTGCGAATTGCGACAATTCGCTGCATCTGTCAAGCTTTATGTCAATATGATTCATCTTGGTTTACGTTTTAAACGACTTTCCATGTTGGTTGGAGACTATCTCGTCTTGCATATTGCACTTATTCTTACACTCGTCATTCGTTATGGTGCGTTTCAGTATATAGATTTCCAACGTCATTTTTTACCTTTTAGTCTCTTAGGCGTGTTGTGGATTTGTTCATTTTATGTGAATGGATTATATGACACGTTGTTCGCTCGCGATCAATTCCTACAATTTCGAAAATATGTCGAAGCAATGTTTGTTAATTTGTTACTCGGTCTCGCTTTTTTCTATATTATTCCATTCAGTATCGAACCTCGTACTAATTTATTTTTATACGTAGCTATAGCATTACTATTGGGGTATGCCTGGCGTATTTTTCATGCACGCATGATTGCTCCTTTGTTTTTTCGTAATGCGATTATGTATATCGGGCATGCAGATGATACGCGTAAATTACAAGAAATCCTTAAACAGAATGGTCAAGGTTATGAATTAAAAGCAGTTATCGAAACAGCTCCCGGTAGTCGTATAGAAGATCATTCCGTTTTTTGGTATGTTGATGTTTCGCAAATTGATCGTATTATTCGTGAACGATCCATCCAGACCATCGTCCTTGGTCAGAAACCGGATGAAGTTCCAGGTTTACGTGATGCTTTATACAAAACGCTCTTTATGTCGGTTAGCGTTCTCGATCGAGCTACGCTTGAAGAAGCGATTACCGGTCGGGTACCTTTGGAATTCGTTTCACAAACCTGGTTCCTGGAAAATCTCCGTGAAGTTGAAAAAGCTTGGTACGAAGGTGTAAAACGTGTATTCGATTTGTTCATGGCTGTTCCATTTGGAATATTTACGATTTTGATTTTTCCCTTTGTCGCTATTGCTATTCGTTTATCTTCACCGGGACCCTTCTTGATTCGACAGACACGTATCGGAAAGCTGGGACAACCATTTACCTTGTATAAATTTCGTAGCATGAATGTATTATCAGCTGACGGAAGTGCGGAAACATCCGGTGCACAGTTCACTACCGATGCAAAAACCGATCCTCGTTTATTTCCAGTTGGTCGAATACTGAGACAATTGCGGATTGATGAACTTCCACAAATCTGGAATGTTTTGCGTGGTGATTTATCTCTGATTGGTCCAAGACCGGAAAGACCGGAATTTGTAACTCCACTTATTGAACGTATGCCATTTTATGCCTTACGCCATTTAACACGTCCTGGATTAACCGGTTGGGCACAAACTCGCTTCCTCACACCAATCTCAAGTATTGATGATAATTTAAAGAAACTTCAATACGATTTGTATTATATTCGTCATCGATCATTTTTCTTAGACATCACAATCTTACTCAAAACAATTGGTATCGTGTTGCGTCGACAAGGAACCTAAGATTCACTCTTCAATCATCACGATGCCGTGCGATTTAAGTACTTCGCGTAATCCATCTTTGAAAGCAATTTTTGGTTCGTACCCAATCAATTTACGTGTGAGGGAGATATCCGCCTGTGAACGAGGAACATCCCCTTCCCGAAAAGGCAGATACTGAACTGGACCGCCAAATAATTTTACGACTTGATTTAAGGTAATATTTCCACCAGCACCTGCATTTAATACTTCTCCATGGCCAACATTGGGTGATTGCATGGCAAGGATATTCGCCTGAACAACATCGGATACATGAGTAAAATCACGCGAGGTTTCCCCATCACCAAATACGGTCAATGGTTGACCTGCTAGCTTTTGACGAATGAAAAAGGTAAAAACTGGCACATAAGCCCCAGTATCATTCATGCGTGGTCCATAGACATTAAAATATCGAAGTGAGATGGTTTCAACGCCAAAATGCTTGGCATACTGCTGACAAAATTTTTCGCCGGTTAGTTTTTGCAAGGCATATGGACTAAGCGGATCAGTCGGCATATCGACGCGCTGAGGAAGCTCCGGCTGAATGCCGTAGGCAGAAGATGAAGCGGAATAGACGACACGTTTCACTTTTGCCAAACGGCAAGCCTCAAGAACATTCACGGTTCCTAATATATTTATTTTAGTTGATTCAATCGGATGTTCGATGGAAAATGGCACACTAGGAAGTGCTCCCATATGAAAAACTCCATCTACTCCTTGGAATGCGGGTTTGATTGCTTCAAGATTGGTGAAATCTACCTCGAATAACTGAGTTCCCGACTGAAGATGTTCGCGTTTACCAGTTGAAAAATTATCAAGGATACGTACAGTATGACCTTGACGTAATAACTCTTCAGCGAGATTAGAACCGATGAAGCCGGCGCCGCCGGTAATGAGATAGGTGGACATAGGGATGGATAGATTCACATCTTAACAAACGCACTTTATTCTTCATAGATATCCACGGTATCCACTTTTCATATGAGCTATTTCTTAGCTATGCTCTGGGCAAAAGAACAAAATGACGTTAGGATGATATCTATGTTACAGTTTTCTACATGCTTCTATGAGTGATCTTATCTTTCAGTGTCCGAAATGTATGACGAGCTTGATTGAGAATGCCTCAGTCAACTCCATTGAGTGCACTGCGTGCAAATCTTCCTGGCTAAAACGTGAAGGTGTTTATCAATTTGGTTCAGATTTATATTGGGGAGAGGTGCCGGAACAAAATATGCGCTCATACTTAGACACTATTCCCAAAAAAGGCATAGAACAAGCAACCCAAGATTTAATTCATGAGCTTGATAATAATATAGACCTATACCGCTTTTTCTTTGACTCTTCTCGCGCGGACTGGCGTTTTGGTACTGAAATCAAATCAACAGATCGGGTACTTGATGTTGGGTGTGGAATGGGAGGCAACACATTCGCCTTGTGTGATATCGCCAAAGAGATCGTCTCTTTCGACCTCTCTTGGATGAGAGCGAAGTTTGTACAGCTTCGAGCGCAGCATGAAGGAAAAACAAATATTCAAGTCTTCTCGGCGGATTTTATCAATCTTCCTCTTAAGGAAGAGCAGTTTGATGTTGTTATTTTTAATGGAATTCTTGAATGGATCGGACAAGATATGAAATTTGCAGATCCTTATGATGTTCAGGTCTGGGTTATGCAAAAAGTTTTTCGACTATTGAAACCTGGAGGACGTTTCTACATTGGTATTGAGAATCGTTGGGCTATTTCTTACCTCACTGGCACGCCGGATCATGTCGGACTTCGTTGGACGAGCTGGATGCCACGATTTCTTGCTCGACCATATACAAAGCTTCGTCTCGGAATCGATTATCGAACATACACGCATAGCCAGCCTGGGTATATTCGTCTTCTACAGAAAGGTGGTTTTACTAACATACGTACCATGATGCCTTTTCCCGGATATAATGATCAACGTATTTTGATTCCTTTTGAAAATACCGCCTGCCTAGCTTACACCATGGATCATCTCATGGGGAATTTGAACTGGAAAAAAAGAATTGTGAAAAAACTTGCTCGTATACCAGGCATCCTCTGGCTCTATCGTTATTTCTTCTTTAGCTATAATTTGTACGCGGTAAAACATGATATTACATATGATTCCGCAGCTTGAATCTCTCTTAGTTGAGCACTTTGGTGGAGAAAGAAGAAATTACTCTTTCATCAAACTTCATAATGGATTAGCCTACAGTAATCCAAAAGTTTCGTTTATCTGTTTTCGTGGTGATAATCCTGTCTCTTTTTTGAAAACAGTACGTCATCCCACAGATGCACATGTTATTGAAACAGCATTCAGCTGTTTGCATCAGGCAACAATGTGGATACGCCAAAGTCGCACACCTTTAATCATTCCTGAGCCTCTTTGGATTACACGCGTCGGAGATGTTCCAGTCTCTGCAGAATCTGTTGCTCCTGGATGTGCTCTTTCGTATATGGATCAACAATCCATCGAGCGCATATTCAATGCGCTGAATATTTGGCTTTCATACGGAAAAGATGCTTCTCATGTACCGTTAAATCCACGAGACTTGTTTGACTCATGGAAAGACGGATTAAGACTCAGTCATCCTCAAAATCAACAACGTGTCGAGGCAATTTTTTTGAAAGTCTTAGAACATGCTGGCAATGACATCCAGCTTCCAGCTATTCCGCAGCACGGAGATTTTACTCAAAGCAATATCCTTGTTGATGGAGATCTTTTGTATCTTATTGACTGTGATCTATTTGGAAGAATCCAACTCCCCTTATTTGACGTCCTCACACTAGTTCAGCATCTTGAGAAAAAACCATCAAAAGTCTATACCTTATATAAAACACATATTCTTGAAAGCCTTCAAATACTCCAACTTAAACCAAATAGTATTCCACTTCTCGTCTGCCTCACTTCAATTGGTACAGAATGGAGGAAAAATCTTTCCTATAAAAAGCCGATTAGTCTTGAATCCGAAAAACTTTTTGTTTCGTATCTTGAGACTGCTGTTAAACTCGCCTATTCCATCTAATGCTGTATGCGCATCGCCTATTTCACCCACATAAACTTTCGTGGTACTCGGGCGCATGTTCATAATACGTTAAAGACCGTTGAAGCCATCTCTCAAGCGGGTGCGCAGATCTCACTTATTAGTAATGATGATCCTCTTACTGAATCTACTGTTAAAGAAATCAAAGATCATCATGATATTCGTGTTCCTTTTGAGATGGTATTTCTCAAAATTGCTCCGTTCGCTGAGACTATTCATCCGTCTCGATGGCGACGTACTTTAACACTCTTAAAAATTAATTTTTTATTTACCAAATATCTCATCGTTCATCGAAATGAAATAGATGTCGTTTACTATCGATTTCACCTTATTTCTCTTCCTGCTTTTGTTTGGCATTTTGTTTTTGGCAAATGTGTAATATTCGAATCTCACTATGTTTATATATATAATTGGTTAGCCCAAGCACTGACGTGGTTCTCCGTTCGTTTTGCAGACGGCGTCGTGTGTATTACAGATGCACTTCGTGTCCACTATAACTTGTTGAAAGAAAAATCCATCGTCACCCCTTGTCATGCAAGTGAATCAGAGCTTGTCCCGACAACTTCCTTAATTGATTTGCGTAAGCAATTGGACTTACCACTTCAATCAAACATTTTGTGCTATACTGGTTCACTCGGAAGAACAATTCAAGGCATCAGTTATGAAGTAGAAACCCTCGTCGACATCCTTCCTGCTTTACCTGAATCCTATATCTCCGTGATAGTTGGTGTGCGTGATGAACGCGATGCTGACACTCTTCGTTTACGAGCAAAACAAGCTGGCGTCAATCATCGTGTTATCCTGCGTCCGTGGACAGATAGAAGTATTGTTATGTCATACTTAGGTGCAGCCGATATCCTATTAATGCCGCGTGTTGGTACGGCGCCAGGATCTTCACCATCAAAAATGTTTGATTATTTGGCAATGAAAAAGCCAATTATCGCCGCGAGCACCCCTCCTGTCAACGAAATTCTTCATCATGAAGATAATGCTCTTTTGATAAATGCTGATCAACCACAACAATGGATTGAAGCCATACGGAGACTTATTGATCATCCGGAATTAGCAAAATCTATCTCTGAAAAGGCCGAAAAAGATGCTCATTCTTATACCTGGGAAATACGTGGTCGGAAGATTTTTGATTTTATTCGGAATCTCTTATGAATATCCGTAAGTTCTTATGCGTAAACAAATTTATCAACGCCGCAGAAATCAGTATCGGTGTCCTTGCTTGGATTTGGTTACGTTGTATTGGAAGTAGGCGCGTTGTTTTGCTAGCCTATCACTCAATTAGTTATAGCCCATGGATCCATGCAGTTTCTCCGGAATTATTTTCCTTGCAAATGAATTGGTTGAAAAAATATACCAAACCCATACCCGTATCAGAAGCACTCGTGACGGCAAGATCTGGACAAATATTCATGCGACGCCCTATCGTTGGGATTACCTTTGATGACGGATATGCGGACTGGATCGAACATGCTGGACCAATTCTTCAATCACACCTCTTACCAGCAACTTTCTTTGTCGTTACTTCTTTCACACTGGTCACAAGCGTTCCGCAAATCGGTCTTTCACCAATGCAACCAGAACTAGTTTCTAAACTTTCTTCTCAAGGTTTTACTATCGGGAGCCATACTCATCTTCATCATGATTTATCAAACTGTTCTGATACGGAATTAGTTAATGAACTCACAAGATCGCGTAATATTCTGGAACATCTTACAGGAAAAAATGTATCTGAACTTAGCTATCCAAAAGGACGTTTTCGTGCTTCTAGCTTCAGCATCGTAGAACAATCTGGTTATAAGTTAGCTGTTGCTGGTCATGGAAGTGTAACCTATGGCGTGCCGATATATGCAATCCCGAGACTTCCGATAACAAAAGACGTCTCTTTTCGTCTCTTCCGGGCACGTGTGCTACGTTTGGCGGCATGGGGTTTTTGATATGAGAATCGAACAAAAACGCGGACCATTTCGTATTATTGATATCTTTTTTGAAGATCTCTCTTTGGAAAATATCCGCGAACTTAAAAAAAAATACGCTCGAATCACCATTCTTCACCATCATCCTCAGGTTCATGTACCCGACTTTCAGCTTAGACAAAAGCTCACACCGAATATATACCTCCAAGATGGAATGGAAGCTGTATTTCGACGTTTTCGAGATACTGTCCGCAATGAAATTCATCGTACAAAAAAACTTCCTGGATTCACTATTCAACTACCCGATATATGTCCTACAGAGGCTTACGAAATTTATCGGGCATTTGAACTCTCACAAAAAAGATCCCCTATTAGTAAACAAGAATTTAATCTATTTACTATCGTAAGTGCCCGTTGGAAGAAAAAATATGTTTCAGGAATTACTTTTTACCAATCAGAAAATGTGATACGTGTGCGTTCAATCTTCTCTTCACGCATGACCGCTCTTGATGAGCAAAATTCTGAACTCTATAAAGTCATCGGATACGCAACCAAAAGACTGATCTATGAGCTATGCATCTACGGAATAACTCATCAAGTCATTATTATTGATCTTGCATCAATCAACTTAACAGATCCTGAAAAAGCATCTATCGCACGCTTTAAGAGCGGTTTCGGTGCACAGATAGAAAATGAATATCAATACTCCTGGCGATCATCCTTATTTATATTTTTTGAACATATCTCTGCTATGCGCGCGAAAGTCCGGGTTTTGTTTTATCAATGCAGATTACTTGCAAAATTGCGAATATCCAAATAAGTGTACGATTTGCGAAAGAAGCATATACAACACCCCAGATGCCCCAATACAAGACACCGATCAGATTAAAAAGTATTAGACTTCCATAATTCACTAAATTAAATACAAAAATATTTTTTGTTGCTCCGCGTGCATAAAAAAATGTCACAAGAAAAGTTGTTGGAGAAGCAAAAATGAGAGTAAATACCAAAACCTGGGAGTAGGCAATAGATTCATTATACCTTGGGATTATCGTGTGGAAAAAGATTGGAATAAGAAACACGTAAATAACAGCAGTAAAACATGCTACAAGCATCATTAATCCAGCCTTATGCAAAATATTCTTTACGTTAATCTCTGATTGAGCAGAAATTTTAGGATAAGCAATTGCTGATCCTATTTTTAGAAATCCACGAACCTGATCAACAGGCATATTTGCAATACTATAAACTGCGAGAGGTGCAGCACCTAAAAAATGAAATACTAATAGACTATCTACTTGAGATGCGAAAGTTCCAATAAATTCTACTAATGATAAGCGGCGGCCATATGGGATGAGTTCTGGATCATTTTTTTCATTTGAGACGAATCGTCGACTAACATGTATGTATGCTGCTATAATAGTCGTGTTTGAAATGAGGTTCATTGCGAATAAACCAACAGGATTACGAATAATTAAAACGCTTACCACTAAAATACAAAATGAAACTAAGCCCACGGTTAATACTGTTTTTCGATATTCCGTAAATTTTTTCTTTGACACCAGAAAATTTCCATATAAACTTGAAGCATATATGACTGGTGCCAATGTTGAAATTAAGATACAACCCAATGCAAGGTTTTTTTCACCGTGCATAAAGTACCAAATAGCAATGATGAGACCGATTATCGAACCACACAAACCACCGAAAAATTTTTGTCGAAATGCAGTTGCTAATGACCCGTCATATCCGCGTGCGACGCTCCGACCTAAGGATGAGTCTATTCCTGTGAATGTCGTTATTCCGAATAATGCATACAGACTTAAGTAGTACTTATATACACCGAGCGTCTCTGTAGAGAGAAAATATGAATACAATATATACATGATAACCCCAGTAACAAGTCCAAGGGATGATCCAAGAAACATCTCAATTCCACTTTTTATAATATAAATATTATCTGTTTTAGTATATTTCTCTAGAAGGCGTAATTGCCGTACAATCCAGATTTTTATTTTTTTTACATATGAATAATTTTTTGACATATCATTTTTAATATTTTTTCAGGTTATAATTTGTTTTGCAAATTGTTACTTTATTTGTATACTTAGAAATAATGCTTATTCTTTTATAATTTTATATTATTGTATAAATATCACTATGTAAGATTCGATTTTTTTATGGATGCCCAACTTGAAAATACGAAAAATTTTGATTCTACTGTAGAATCTTATACTCATATTGGTCTTCGTGAAGATGAAAAAACCATTGTTAAACGTTTTTCCGTCTGTGCCGGCACATATTCTCGTTGTTGGTTGTGGCACTGGGCGTACTGTCTTTCCGTTTGGAGAACTGGGTTATACCGTCTCAGCTTGTGATATTTCACCGGAGATGATTCGAGCTGCCGAATCACAAAAAGCTCTACTGAAGAGTTCAGTTAATTTTTACACTCTTGATGCAGCTTTTCTCGATCAAACATATCTTCCCGATACGTTTGATGTTATCTGGTTCCCATTTCATAGAATAAATTTTATCTTTCCTATTCAACACCGCATATTATACATTAAAGCCTGTCAAAAAATAGAAAAATCGACTGGCACCGTTATTTATAACATGCATAATTTTTTGTTTCCTCGAGTATTAAAACAATGGTTAATCCAAAAAAATCCTCATTATACATGTATTCATAGTACTGAAAAAAGTCTGTGGACATATACCCGTGTGCCTTTTTTGGAAAAACTGTTCGCTCAAAAATATTATCAATCTGTTTTGATGTTTACCCGTTATTCTCTTATTCCGATAAACATAAATATGAAATGGAAAGAGCGCTTCGCTAGAATCACTGCAGTTATTTTTGATAAATCTTTTTATTATATTTTACGTAAACCTAAAAATTCTCCTCCTTCTCAGATATGCTTCAAGAATTGTTTCATTTGTCGTTCAGGATTTTGATACTTTTCCATATCGGCATCTACCATCATGTTTACTAAGCTAATAAAAGATGTTTCTGATGGATCCCAGCCTAAAATACGCTTAGCCTTAGATGGATCTCCTTTCAAAAATACGACATCGTGTGGTCGTAAAAATTTTTTATCTACTTCTACGTACTTAGTGTAATCCAAGCCAACGCGCGAAAAAGCAGCTTCACAAAATTCACGAACACTGTGCGTCTCTCCTGTTGCAATTACATAATCATCTGCGACTGATTGCTGCATCATCATCCACATAGCCTTCACGTAATCACCAGCGAATCCCCAATCTCGTTTTGCCTCTAAATTACCGAGCAATAATTTTTCTGACATACCCAATTTAATACGCGCAACACCATCTGTAATCTTTTTTGTAACAAAATCAATACCACGAATTGGAGACTCATGGTTGAACAAGATACCAGTTGTGGCGAACAAATTGTATGCTTTACGATAATTTACAACATTCCAGTGGGCAAATAACTTTGCGTTTGCGTACGGGCTTGCTGGATGAAATGGAGTATTTTCAGACTGACCTGTTTGATTAGCATTTCCATACATCTCACTTGTTGAAGCTTGATAGAAACGAATATTTGGATTTAAGAAACGAATAGAATCTAGAACTCGAAGACTACCGATACCGGTAATTTCGGCAGTTGCCTGAGGTTCAGCAAATGAGTCCCCAACAAAACTCTGAGCTGCCAGATTATATACCTCATCAGGCTCGACCTCTCGCAACGCATGCATGATAGACGTTTGATCAAGAAGATCTACTGGCAGTAGACTGATGTCTTTTTTTACATCAAGATAGTGTAGTCGCCAAAAATTACGGGTTGAAGAACGTCGATACGTGCCTGTAACCTTATACCCCTTTTCAATAAGAAATTTAGCTAAATAGGCACCATCTTGCCCCGTGATACCCGTAATCAGTGCACGTTTTTGAAACATAATATGATAAGCTTATTTTTTTAAGCAGACTTTTGTCTTGATGTATAGTTTGATACAGCCTCACGTAACCAATCATGTTTTATGACAGACGTGAAACGAATATCATACTTAGATGCAATTCGAGAGCTCTCTGCACCCATTTCTCGACGCTGTTCTGGTGATAGTGCATAGGCATCGACTAGAACTTTTGCGACCCCAGGAATATCATCTGTATTAACGATCCAGCCATTCTTTCCCTCAGAGACTGCTTCTGGTAAACCCCCATTTTTATACACTATCACAGGAATACTGGAAGCCATTCCTTCGAGCAAGGCTAGATCTAAACCGCATGAACGGTGAGTGTTTGAAAGATTTGCATAAACATCAAGGCAATGCAATATTTTTACTAATTCTTGCTCAGGTAATTTTTCAAAAATTGATAATCTATCCTGTATCCCAAATTCAGTAGCCAGCTTACGCCATTTTTCTGGATCACCTGATCCGCCACAGATAACAACACCAATATCTAATCCTTTTTTTATCGCTAAAGCAGCTGCCTGAATAAGGTGATGATGTCCCTTGCGATATTCAAAAGCACCGACAGCTCCAACCAAGAAACGATGCTCCGCTAATTGAAATTGTTGACGCAATTTTGTTTGTGTAAATGGAATTTCGGAACGACAGAGCGTGAAGTCACACGTATCGTAGAATACTTTTACTTTTTCTTTTGGTAAGTAGTGCAGAGCTCCAATCGAACAATTACTAATACCTAATACATACTCAGACATGCTTAAAACCTTTGTCCAATACGTCTTTTTTTGTTCAAATGTGAGGTAAGCATTTACCCCCATGTGTTCATCGCATATTTCTGCATAACTGTCTGTAACAATAGGAATTTTTCTCCAACTTGCTACAAAAGCGGCAACAACACCTTTGATCAGGGCGCTCTCTAGTAAAAGAACATCCGGTTTATACCTTAGAAGTAATTGATCGATCCAAATACCATACGCAGCATATAAAAAAATATCTTTTACTAGAACAGGATGCACTCTAAAGTAAGCATTAATAATTCGTAGATACAGAATAGGGTGTGCAAGCGAGTGACGTAACAAAAACCATATCTTACTTAATTTGTTTGGCTGTGAATCAAATTCAAAAAAATAATCTGCGCCGGCACCAAGATCATCTGGGTTTGGAGGAGCAAAGACGAAAGCAATTCCAACCCGCTCGTTTAATCGCTGAATCCATTCGCGTGCGTATAAAAGAGATGCTTTTGGAACTCCACCGTATGGTGGTGGCATGCTTTCCCCGGTCGTTCCAGCGATTAAAATTTTCATATTATATACAGGATATTTTGCGACAAATGCTTCTTACCTCGTGAACAACTGTTTCAAGTTCTAATTGACTAATGACTGTGCCACTTGGCAAATAAAATCCTTCGCGGCTAATTCGATTTGCTATTGGACAATCGTGTGGTTGATCAAGATGATATTTTTTTATAATATCGATCTGTTGGTTAAACGGAACAAAACTCTCACGCGTTTCAATACCTCGTTCTTTTAATTTGGACATAATAGCAGTGCGTTTTCCCTCCAATGAACCAGTTAATACAACGTGGTACATCCAGTATACATTCTTTGCATATGATTTTTCGACAGGGAGTTGTAAGCCTTCAATATCATTTAACTCTTGCGTATAGAATGCTGCCATACTGCGTTTTAAACGAAGAATCTCATTAATTTTTTTTAATTGAATCACACCAATAGCGCACTGAATATTCGTCAAACGATAATTATACCCAATGTCCTGATGAATAAATTTATTTTCTTTTCCAAAAGCAAGTGTTTTCAGTGTTTTTGCGCGGTTTGCTAATCTATCATCATTTAAGGTCAGCATACCGCCTTCACCTGTTGTCAAAATTTTGTTTGCATAGAAACTATGACAAGATATATCCCCAAAAGATCCTACACGTTGTCCATTCCATTCTGCTCCGTGCGCTTCTGCCACATCTTCGATAACCCGCAATCTATACTTATGCGAAAACTCCATTACTGGACCCATATCAACAGGATGACCATACAGATGCACGATGATTATAGCTTTCGTTTTTGGAGTGAGTTTTTCCTCGAGTAAAGCCGGGTCAATGTTATAGGTATCAGGTTTAATATCGATTGGAATTGGACGAGCACCTTGATAGAGGACGGCAAAAAATGTCGCCATATTGGTTAAAGATGAAACCAATACATCGTCACCTGGACCAATCTCAAGTGTAGCTATAGCAAGATGCAAAGCTGTTGTTCCACTATTAACTGTAATCGCATGCTTCGTTCCGCAAAAAGAAGCATACCCTTTTTCAAACTCTTGAATATATGAACCAAAAATCCCTGAGATGTCACCCTTTATAACCGCATCACGCGCCGCATCCGCCTCTTCTTCACCAATAAAAGGTCGAGAAACTGGGATATTTAGCATATTGTTACTTAGGTTACAAGAGGCGTTTCAAGCTTTACCGTATCTTTATAAAAATCCTCTGAATTATTGCGAGAAGGACCATAGGTACAGGATAGAAATTCACTGTACTCTAAAGCCTTAAATGCTCTTGCTTCTCCAGGTGGGGAGAAAACAACATCTCCTGCTTTAATAATCGTCTTTTCAGTACGCCCATCACTTGTTTTTATATACAGCTCGAAAGAGCCCTTCAAAATATAATCATAATGAGTGGTAGCCTTATGCCAGTGATTGCCGCGCACCGATCCTGGCTCGCATGTCATGTGTGTAATAGTACTAATCGGTGTATCAGAAATCACATCGCGGATATCCCCACGTCCGTCATGAAAAATTACTTTTGTTTCAATGATTTTCATAGATTTTCATGCTTGTATTATCGTACAGGAATGTCCTTATGTTGCAAATAATAACCATCTAAACCACCAAATTTATGCAATTTAGCCCTATACAATCCATCCCAGTATGATTCATAGGTCATTCGTGTACGTAGATAACCTGAAAAAACAAAAGATTCTCCTTGAAGAGAGAGCTTCAGTATACGCCATTTGCGCTTGATTAAAGAATGTAGAGTCAGGAAACCACAAGGAATGAAAAGAATATTTTTTACGTCTTCGCCATGCATTCGTTCAAATATCTTTCGCCATTCTTTGTCAGTCGCATGAGGATCTATTCGATACATTAATACGAGATGCTCGCCCACTTCACGCTGACGAAGCGCCTGCTTCCAGTCTATGGCTTTCATATCGAAAGACACGACTTCATCTGCTTCTAGAAAAACTTTTTTCAACAAGTCGACATTATCTGCAGCGTATTCTGAACAGACAAGATATAGCTGTGGAAACATGTTTTTCACATGATATTCTAAACCAGCTCCCCCAGCACCTACGGAAAACAGTGAAGTAACATAGCTCTCCTTCAATAGAGCAACAATATCTTTTGCGCGTCTTATAAGCCCGCCATCTTGCCCGTCCTTTTTTGTCTTTAAATTACAGATTTCTAGCCACTCTTTACGATTTGAAGAAATAGAGAAATGCGGATGATCTCGACGTAAGAGATCCCAGGATTCTGGTGAGTCTAGCTTCCCTTCTTTTAGAACTCTTGTTTGTGAGCCAAAAGTTTCGACATGTGCAATCGTGAATTTAAAGGGAAGATTATTTATTAACTTCAAAAATTTTTTTAACATATATGTTGATATGTTTTGAAATTAGCATGTTTTAGCAGCACTAACAAACAATATAAACATTGAATTATTTAAATTATTCAGGCAAAGTAGCCCCATATGAGTTCATCATCTTCTATCAAGTCCATACTCCCTACTTCATGGAGGCGTGTCTACCGTAATATTAAACTTTTGTTCACAGCAGACTTTGAGTTTACCTTACGTCGCCTCGATTACGATGAGAGGAGTTTTCGAGGTCTTGCTGAGCTCTTTTTAAAAAAGAACTTTCCTTCCATCATTGCTCCCTACATACCACAGAATGCAATTCATGCAAAACAAGGAAAAATCTTTTCCCAGTATGGAGAAGATGGGATGTTGCTACATATTTTTCAATTGATCGGAGTGAAGTATTTCCGTTTTGTTGAATTCGGTGTAAGTGACGGCCGCGAGAATTTAAGCAATATTTTTGGTTTATTGTGTCAATGGAAAGGCGTTGTCATGGAAGCAAACCCAAAAATTTCTGAAAAAGCCCGTTCTTTTTATCGCACGCATTTAATCGGACCAGCTGCTGATCGCATTACATTAATTGAAGCGCTTGTTACTCCTACAAATATTAATGACCTTCTCTGTTCTGCCGAAATGACAGGTGAAATTGATTTTCTCTCCATTGATATCGACAGTCATGATTACTGGGTCTGGAAAGCAATTAAAGTTATCTCGCCTCGAGTTGTCGTTATCGAATATAATAGCTTTCTAGGTAAGCATGAACCTCTTACAATCCCACTTGATCCAAACTTTGACCGTTATGCATCTCATCCATTTGGTTACTACTATGGAACCTCTCTGTCAGCTGCAGTAAAGCTTGGGAAAGAAAAAGGTTATACATTTGTCGGCTGCGAACCAACAGGTGGAGTAAATGCCTTTTTTATTCGTAATGATGTAATGATTTCTGAGATTGAAGAAGTCACTGTTGAACAAGGCTTCATTCCTCAAATGCGACGCGCTAAACTATTTCCTACTGCCGATCAACAATTTGAACAAATCAAGCACCTTCCTCTTGAGAAAGTTTAACTCTTTTATTTTTTTTCTGTTGGATATGGAATACCTCTACAGTCATAGACTGTAGCATTGATGTATCCTGAAGTCTCTTGATGAATATTTTTACAGGTTTCTAAGTATTTTGCTTGCTTTGTTTCTCGTGAGATTGGTGGCATTCCGACCACTAAATAATGACCTTGAAAACTCGCAAAACGACGTTCCGTTGATCCAAGAAACTCAGGATTTAAGTAGAAACGTTTATAATATTTTTTCATTTCGCCTAATTCCCATCCTCCGATGTCGTTATAGGTGATTACATTCTTTATTTCTGCATCATTCTGGATGAATTTCAATGCTTTTTTAGCGATACGTGACGCATTGCCGTACAAAGGTCCTTGCGCATATTCGATTCCAAACGTTAAACCGTAAAGTACGATAATAATTGATACAAGAGGAACCATAATTTGACGTCGCATCGGATGACGTAACGTGAATAAAGTTGCGACTACCACTGCAAACATCGAGAACGTAATTACATCTGCTGGAACAAAAAACCCTATCGGACCAGATCCACTACTTATTGGAATAAGAAAACGCAAGTCACCACTAAAAAATCTTTCGATAAACGCATTTTTTGGATGCAGTGGTAGAATATCTTTTGGAATCGCCAACACTGCTGTAAAAATAATCCCAAAAGTTACTGGGAGTATTTTTTTATATACACTTTTATACGGAACAGCCTCTAACCATTCCATCAAAACATCTCCCGCTACGAGCGAAACGGGAATGCACAGCACAAGCAAATAACGATCTATTGTACGATGAGTAAAGTCAAAAACTACATCGTAAAAGAGTATTTGCATAATGCTATACCACATCTCACGCTGATAGCGTTTTGGATTCTTAATAATCCCGTAGAGGGCTAAGATACACGCCGGTCCAAGCAAAACTAAAACTTTGGTATTTAATAAAAATAGTTGCGAGAATGAACGCGTCTGCAGATTACCAACCCCAAATCCCTTGGCATATTGTACAAAATTAATATAATCAATCCACGATGAACACCAAAAAATTATACCCACTAGACAAAATACGATGCCTGCAAGAATCCATTTTTTTGACAAACGTCTTCTTTGTTTAAGAATTTTTGGTGCAAGTAGGGCTACGATAACCAAAATATATGAAATCTTGCATAATAATCCCCCGATGAGTGATACAAGCATCAACCATTTTCCAAAATGTTTTCTTTCATCTACCCATAGGGTATATGCTATCCAAGTTAGAATTGTCCAAAAAATTAATAGAGAACCATCAATATCTACTTGTACCGAAGCAATTATGTTAGCAAGGGATATCGTGAGCATTCCAATAACTGCGATCATTCTTTTCTCACCCCACTGCCTATAAACAAGGGTTGCGAGCAAAATAAGATTCAGTATCGAAATCAAAAATGGAAGACCACGTAAGGCCCCATACCCAAATGCTAAACCCCATATATGATACAATGTCTCACCGAGTGGCGGATGAGGAATTGTTCCCTGGAGTCCGTATGCATGATCGACAATTTGTGCCCACTTATACTCATCTTGATGATAAATTTGCCCAAGAGCGGCAGCGCGTAACCCAATAAAAGCGATAATAATCGCGATTGAAGTATATACTCTACGGAAATTAATCATGGTTTTTGAGCAATGATGAGCATCTGTCCAGCTCGTGGGCGCCATGGTGAACGAAGGTACCAACGAACGATGTATGCGTAGAAAATTAAGGGGATTCTTCCCGGACTAGACTTTAATGAGAATGGGAGAAAGCGAGGCTCTACATGCAAAATACTCCAACCTGATGCACGCAGAATCCCTAATATTCCTTCATGTGTGAATATTTTTTTATGCGTATAATCATCAAAATACTCACGCCAAGCATAACGAAAATTCGGCTGAATAATGCAGAGTTTTGCCTGAGGAGCTGTGTTTCTCCAGATGTCGGTAAGCATCTGTTCGAATTCATTATTTGTTAAATGTTCAAAAAAATTACTCGCAAGAACAATATCAAAAGGACCCTGTGGCCAAGATTGACGGAGATCAGAAACATGGGCAGTTACTCCTTTTTCTGCCGATTCCATTACTATAGGATCTATGTCGATTGCTGTACGTGAGCTCGAAGAAATTGCATTAATAAATGCACAATATCCAGCTGCTATTTCAACAACTTTTTTATTTCTTGTTTGTAACCATGGCGTGAGATAACTTACAATCTCTTTCCAAACGATAGAACGTCGCGCATCTGGTCGCAAACGAACATCAAAATAGCCTACGTTTTTTTGGGTTTCCAGGTTGGCCATATACGTTCACTGATAATAAATTTAATCATTACAAAGCCCAGCACTATTGCATGCCACGCATTACCGGTGATTTTAGAAGTTCCAATCCGACTGCCATAATGCACCGGAATTTCTGCGCAAGACATTTTCGCCTGTAGACCACGGATTATAAATTCTGGAGAAAAATACGATCCGTTCACCGTAAAACCTCCTACTGTCTGCTCGTATGCATGACGTTTAATAAGTTTATACGTGCAGCCAACATCGGTTAATGAAGGGCCATTGAATAAATACTCAAGCAATTTTGCCACAGCCCAATTTCCAATGCGGACACTAAATGGCATGTACGCCCCAGACCAAATTAAAGCACGAGATGTACGCGTACCAAGGACAATCTCAAAATCTTCAGAATAAATCAGTAGTTTTTCTAAATCTTTAACGGAAAAAGTTCCATCCGGTTCAACGGTGACTAGTATTTCTCCACATGCTTCTTTCATGCCACGACGTAAAGCGGATCCATACCCTGGTACTTCTTCATACACATATTTCGCGTGAGTATGCTGAATCTCAGCTTTTGTGCCATCCGTAGAACGATTGTCTACAGCTATTACTTCATCTACTGCAGGATGAAGAAAAAACTCTTCGATACATGCTCGAATGTTTTCGCGTTCATTATATGCAGGCAAAATGATGCTTACTTTCCTATTGCGATACATATGTACAGCGTTAATTTTCCAGCATTAATTTTAGAATAAACGATCCTTCCAGGTTTGTGGCATTTTTTCGTTTATGATTTCTAAAGGTAAGTGATATTTAAATGACTTTACCCCACGAAGTTGGATATATTTAATTAACTCACCTAAGCCTTTTTCAAGATTGTGTGTTGTTCTATATCCCAACATTTCACGTGCTTTATCTGCTGAACACGTCGCATGTTTTACTTCGCGTGGACGATCTGGCATGTAAATTGGCTGCAAATTAAAATTCAATAACTTTGCGATTATCTCTGCTAATTGATTAATCGTAATAAATTCTTCATCTGGACCAATATTAATCGTGTGACCTACTACATGATCAGAAATCGCCAATTGTTCAAGTGGATCAACTACATCATCTACAAAAGAGAAGCAGCGCTTTTGCATTCCATCCCCGTATATAACCGGTTGACGACCTTGAAGCATGAGATTAATCATGATTGAAGCGACATTGCGGTATGGGTCATCGTATTTTTGACGAGGGCCGATAATGTTATGCGGAACTCCTATAACATACTCCATGCCATGGGTTTCAGACAATTCACGAATTGCTAGTTCAGCTGCATATTTTGCGATTCCATACGGATCTTGTGGCTTTGGTATCATATCTTCGGTAAATGGAATGCGTTCTTGCGTCCCGTAACGCGCCATACTGGAGCAATACACAAAACGACGGACTTTATTTGCGATTGCAGCAGATAAAACCGACATCGAGATACCAAAGGTGTTTTGTGTTACAAGATGCGGTGAAAAAACCGATAAACCTTCGTAGGCTGTACAGGCACAGTGATAAACCACATCTACACCGCGCATTAGCTTAGTCATGGCATCATGGTTAGCACAGTCGTATTGATAAAATTCAACACCTGTGGGTACATTATCCAAGTACCCACCGATCAAATTATCTACTCCGATTACTCGATTTCCTTTTTCAAGCATCCGATCCGCTAGATGGCTTCCAAGAAAACCTGCCACGCCGGTTATAAAAACGTTTTGAGACATAACTCACAAAAAAGTAGCAACTTTGTGAAATACAGTCAATTAATTTATTTGCTTAATATAGATAAAATACAGCAAAATATACTTATTTTGATAAATCAAATATACGCACTAATTCTTTTAATTGATGCGTTATAGAATGATGGTTGATTGCGGATTGTGCAATTTCTTTCGCGATTATTTGCCTATTTTCTTGCGACATATCGGAAAGTTTTTGCAATGCAATTCTTCGTTCCTCTTGGCTTATTGTGTGAAGAAATGAGTACAAAGGTGGCAAAAAGCTTTTTATACCTGAAGTCTCTACAATCGGAATAACTCCACTAAATGCTGCTTCCAAGATTACTTTATCCAAGCTTCCATTGGTTGAATTCAAAAGAATATCATACTGTTTAAACAATGTGGGGATTTCTGCAAAAGATATATCTAGCTCTTTCCAGCGGATATTTGTCGCATCACGCAGTTCTTCTAAAATCAATCTCCGATACTGATCATCCAATGCTTTACCAATAATTTCTACTTCCATTCCTGGAATATCCATTTTCTTAAGTTCCCGAACTGCTTCGGCGATGCGTTTTGCTGGAGATACGCGACCAAAAATTAAAACCCTCATTTTATTTTCCATTTTTTTGTAAAATGGAAAAATAATCGGATCGATCGCTTGACCAATTATACGGCGTTTGTGTCCACTATACGCACAAGCCTCAGGTACAGAGGTTGCAACAATATGCGCCATATGAGCTGCCACATTAAGTAATTTGTGTGGCTTGTAGTGAGCAAACCATAAAACAATACGTTTATTCAAAATTCGCCAAAGCAATGCGCAACCCAAAACATATTGAATATCTCCACGCACATATACACCATGATATTCATGACGCCATTTCCAAGATAACCACCATGCATTCAGAAGTATACCAATCTTTAATGAAGAGATATCTTTTCGAAGCGGAATTACACGCACATTCTTTGCAATTAAAATATCACTTGTCCGAAGTGCAAGAACTGTAATCTCTGCAAATTCTTTCGAAGCTGCGCGTAACCAATCAACAAAAAATCCCATCAATGCATCCTTTGTATCGACTGCCTGCACAAGAACTAAGATACGTGATTTTTTCTTTTCTTCCCAGTGAGCTGCATATTGGATTGTATAATCTTCAAGGTATTTAGCGGTAGACTTTTCTCCACGTGCAATCGCTTGTTCAACTACATCCGTCATTGAAGTGATGGAGCATTCTTCTACAAGAAAAGCTAGACCCTGTTGTTTTAATAGTGTGGCACAACCAGTTTCGGTCATGACTACCGGAACACCTACCGTCGCTGCTTCTACCGGGGCAATTCCCCAACCCTCATGTTGAGATAAAAAGAGGAAGCAAGCAGCTTTTTCCAACCACGGCAACGGATCTTGTTCTCCAACAAAATCTACGACATGCGCGATACGTAATTTCACCGCTTGCATTTTTAACAGATCTTTTTCTGGTCCATCCCCGACAATGGTATAACGAGCCTCTGGGTGGCGTGCAAAATATGCTGCAAAAACTTCTAGTGATAGACTAAGATTCTTTACTACTATAAGTCGTGACACGCTCAGAATATGATGCGGAATTGGTCTATATATAGCTTCTGCAAAACGTTTATCAACATTGATTGGTAAAAGGATTGTCTTTGAACCAAATCCATATTGTACTAGCTTTTCAAAGCTTCTTGGGCTCACCGTACGGATTGCGGATACACGCTTCATGAGCCAATATGCAAAATATTTTCGGATTAACCAGAGGGGTTCGCCGTTTGGTTTGTCATCAAAAAAACCTCCATGATCTTGGATTTCAACTGGTTTTTTTCGTATCTTTCCAATAAACCAGGCGATTAATCCTAATTCAAATGGGTCCTGAGCCGTAATAAGATCAACATCCTCAGACCAATTCTTCGCTATTTTCCATAGTCGCCAATACCGCAACAGCTTATATGATCCACCTGTAGATTTTACACAAACTTTTCCACAAAATTCATCCGATGCTTTGAATGAGCTTACGATACAGCGTAGTTCAATTCCTTTAGCTGCTATAGTTTTCCAACGTAAAAAAGTAGAAGAATCTTGATCAATTCCTCGTGCATCACGACTAAGCATTAAAATCTTCATATTTTTATTTCTTACAGAAACAGTACAGGATTGGTGTAGTCGTTCTTTTATCTGTTTTACACACCGTATCTAATATTGAAGCAATGGATTGCCACATCTTCCCTAGATTCGCTTGACCAGGTAGGAAAAAAGCCATCGAGCTAAACCATCCACCATGTCTTGCAAATTCTATATGAGAAAATGACTGAAACAATTCACGCAAAGTACTCTCAAAGAACCTCCAATAATCCGGATACGCACCGTTTCCGGTACGAGCATGATAGGGGTATATTGATGGTACTTGAACAAATAATCTCCCTCCTGGTTTTAAAATCCAAAACATTTCTTGTAAAGCTCTTTCTGGAGACCTTACATGTTCTAGAACTGAGCGACAAATAATTGCATCAACTGTATTTGATTCAATTGGAATGTCGTGAATATCAGCTACAATATCTGGATTATAATCTTTTGAAACATCCATAGTTTTATACGTACAATTCACAAATAAATGCTCGTACTTTTTCATCCCCTTCATAAATCGAGACCCTCCACAAACATCTAAAATAAGATTATTTGTTTGAGTAATCTGTTGAAAACTCTATGCTTCAAATTGAGTATGGGATTTCATACTGAGTTTATATTTGTAATATATTCATGAACTAATTCAGTAAATTTTCTTGGCTGTAAAGAAGATTTTCTTTCTGGAATGCTTTGGAGTGCGCTTATCCAAAAATGCTCATCAAGAAATGGCGCGACTTGCACTAAACCAGGAAATATTTCTCTTGTTTCTGGATTTCCACCTCGATCACTCACGATGCTTGGTAGACCCAAACTTGCTGCTTCGGCTACTACATGCGGAAAGCCTTCATAGGAAGACGGTAAAAGATGTACATCTGCAGCTAGCATCCATTCGCCAATTTCCTGCCTCTTTAATCTTCCCACAAAACTCACACGATCAGCAATTCCAATATCTTTGACGGTATTTTTCCATTTTTCAAGACACGTTCCTTCACCGCCTAAAACATACACATACATGTCTGGCAGCTTTGGTAGTAGCCGGAAAATAAAATCAAAGTTCTTCCATGGCACCATTCTTCCAGGACTAAATAAAACAATCTTTTCAGTTAGATTGAATTTTTTACGTATTTGTTCCCGTGTCTTGTCTAATTCGAATGGAGTAATTGTATTTAAGATTACTTTAATACGAGAAGCATCAATACCCCACTGTATAACGATTTTCTTTAAATACTGACTTGGAACAAAAACATGCGCAGCTCTCTTTGCCGTCCAACGTTCCATCAATTCCATGATTTGATATTTTCCAAAATGACGATGTTTGACGAATTCATCAAGTAATTCAGGTGATTGTGTACTATCTTGCGAGTATTGTTCCCAAGCAACATCTCCAACAATTTTGAGTGCGTATTTTTTTTTACGAAGCACGCATGCAACTGAACCAGGAAACCCTTCGGAAACAGGCCCCTGGAAAAAAACTATTTCAAAACCTGGAGCTAAGAAAAAAATTTTCAAAAAATATTTCCAATAACGGAAAAGTACAGGTGTTTTTTTTGTTATATATTCGACATCCCATCCTTCTTCTTTGCGGTCTTCACTATTTCCATAGCATACAACCGTAACTTTGTGACCCAACTTTACAAGTTCCTTAGCAAAATCATACGTGAAACTCGCCGGTCCTCCGATATCAGGTGGGTAAATTCCAGTTGCTAATAGATACTTCATACTATGCATCTAATTTTTTTATTATCTCACGAATGTCTTTTACAATTTGTTCCCAATTATATTCTTTTTCTACTTTTTGCTTACCTTGTCGAGATAGTTTTTCGCGTAATCCAGGCTCCTCTGTGATACGCAGCACCGCTTTTGCTAAAGATTCTGGACTACGTGGTTCACAAAAAACCCCGGTTTCTCCATCAATCAAAAAATCTGGAATTCCACCTACTGGCGTACCAATAATCGGGAGCCCTGCCGACATTGCTTCGAGAAATGAATTTCCGAGACCTTCTGAAAGCGAAGGGCGACAAAACATGTCTGCACTCATCAAAATACCAGGCAACTCATCATGACTACGCCTTCCCAAGAAGACGACCCTTGATGAGACACCGAGATTTGCAGCCAAGGACTCGAGCATCTTTTTGTCTTCTCCCTCACCTGCAATTAATACTTTATACTTTTCTGGTAAGAAAGTTAGAGCTCGAATTATGTCGTCGACTGCATTTTTTAGAGAAAGACGTGATGCTGTGACGATGACAATGTCTTGTTCTGTTACTCCGAATTCTTGTCTAATCTGATACCTACGTTCTGCAGAAATCGTCTTTGTAAAGCGCGAAATATCGACACCATTTGGGATGATATGCGGATCTCCGGCAAATCCCATGCGTTTAGCCCAATTAGCTAAAAACTTACTGATTGCCTGAACTTCATTTGCGCGAACAAAGATTGCTCGATGTAAAAATCCAAGGAATCCTGTGCGTTTATCATAATGCTCCAAAGGATCACCTTCCTGGAGCGTCAGCAGCATTTTTGAAGATGGTCGCAACCAGGTATATACCAATGCAGAGAAGCCTCCATAGCTTGCAAGCAAGGCCCAAACAACTGGTTTTGTTGAACGAAATTTCCATGCGGCAAGTGGTGCAGCTAAAAAAGGCAATAGATATTTATCTACTGGGAAACCAAAACCTACACGTCGAATTGTGACATTCTCCCATCGTTCCGTAGACGCCAAACCTGGACGGATGCGCGCACACCAAACATGTAAATCCCAATCTGAAAGCCGGTCTGTAATTTCTTTCATTGCAACCTCTGCTCCTCCAACCATTGGGAAGTAAGCGGTTGAAAAAATAAGAGCTTGTTTATGCATAAATCATGATTTGAGTTTCATATTGTAGAGAAAGCGAACTTGATTTGCAAATGCATCTCCAGATGCATTATTCGTAATTCCACAAAGCTGAGAACTTAAACGCCCAACCTCTTGTTCTTGTTGGATGGAAGATACCGATATCTGATCTGCTTTTTTAAAAATATGACGCAAAACAAAGCGTAACCATGGTCTCACTTGATCGATTTTGTGATCTGCGAGAGAGATAAGAAGTGGAGTAGATGAATTTCGTCGGAAATACGATGCAGCGATTGCGGCATAGCTCGCCATAATTGCCCAGGTAAAAATATACGAATGTTGTTTGCTTAGTTCTTGAGCTTTTTTTACTCCAGCAAGCATCAATCGATATTTATCAAACATATCACCTCTTCCAACTCTGTAAATATTTGCATTTGGCAATACGTTCGTTGTACTTTCTTTTGTTGTCTGAGTCGTAATAATATCAAATTGAATATCTTTCATTTCGTGAATCACTTCTAATAACGCCCTCTCTGCCGGACCCTCATCCGGAAAAAAACTCGTGGATAAAACAAGTACTCGTTTTTCAATTCCACTTGATGGCACTATTGATTTCTTAAATTGTTCGATATGATTAGTCAATGCGATACGAGGTTCCCAGCCAAGCCCTCGTATCTTTGAAGGATCAATATGTGCTGATTGACGATTCCCTTTGCGCTCAGGAAGCATCATAATATCTTCACTAAACATTTTTGCAACTTGTATCATTGAAAAAGCTTGTGGATTCCCAATATCATAACCGTCTCCTTTCCCTTTTTCTGCAACGAGCATTAGTCCATTTACAATATCTGAAATGTGCGTGAAACAACGCGCTTGTGTTCCAGGTGAAACAACAGTTAAAGGCAATCCGCGCTCATACAATTGCTTAAAGATACCAATAACTGTCGCATATGGACCAGTTGAAATCTCTCCTTCGCCATATACATTATAAAAATAGGTAATTGCAAAATCGAGATCAAACCATTTTCCATAGTTACAAACGAGCTCAGAGTTGGCTGACTTACTCCAGGCATATGGACTTTGGTTTTTTCCTTCACCATCATCGGCAAATTTTGTACTTGAACCCGCATATACCAATTTACACTTTTTTTTGCGACAAAACTCTAATACAGAAAATGTTCCTGCAATGTTTAGATCCCAAATAACTTGAATCGGATCTTCAAAACTTTTTTCTACTCGAGAGTACTCTCCGAAATGGAATACAAGATCGGGTGACTCGGGAACAATTTGTGCAATATCACGAGAATGTCCATAACGATATTCAACACCAGAAATGTGTCGTTCAGTACTGCCCGTGAAATAGTTATCAACCGAAATAATGCGGTGCTCTTGTGGTACTAATTCCTTACACAAAGCCGCGCCGATAAAACCTGCGCCACCAATTACCACGATGCACTTTTTTTCCATACTTTTATGAAATGTGTCCATTTAACCAAGTCGCCAAACTATATAGCATCCATAATCGATTGCCATGGTTTGCTCCCGCATCATTTGCTTCAACTAGTCGTTTTACTTCTTCAAGTTCAACGATTTTTGCCAGTGCTGCTTGTTGATCCAAACAACGTTCAGCGAAAGCTTGTTTTAATGGACCGCGAAACCAAACAGCTAATGGAACTTGAAAACCTCGTTTTTGTCTTTGTATCACATCATCGGGAATAATACCTTTCAAGGCTCGTTTTAAGGCTATTTTGGTCTTACCATGCGCCACTTTTTCTTTCAACGGAAGCTGGGCGGCAAAAGCAAGCATTTCTTGATCTAAAAATGGTGAACGTGCTTCGAGACCAAAGCGCATGGTTGCTCGATCCATTTTGACATTTAAATCATCTGATATGTAAGAATAGAGATCAAAATTCATCGCTTGTGCGAGAATTGATTCAGGCATTGACTTCGATTTTGATGCAAAATTTGAAACATATTCTACAGCATCCGATGGAGCAGTTTGTTTCAAAAAATCTGGTTTAAAGACATGACTTAGATCCTGCGAATCAAAATAGGCTCCGGTAAACAGCTCGCCGTATGCGCTACTCGGCTTGGTGCGCAAGACTTCAATATAGCGCCCCATACGAACTATGTCCGTATCATGAAACCAGGTGCCTATTTTACGCATATTACGTCCAGCCCAAGAACCAAAAAGCGGAGTGCGCGCAATTTGCTCACCTCGTAACAAATGAAGATAGCGACGATACCCACCGAATAATTCATCACCTCCATCACCTGTTAACACAACTTTTACTTGCTTTGCCGTCTGTTCGGCTAATAACCACAAGGGTAAGGCGGATGAATCTGCATATGGCGCATCATAATGATGAATAACTTCATCAGCAATGCGCAATAAATCTTCCGGTTTTGCTAAAAAAGCATGATGATCGGTTCCAAAGTGTTTTGCCAGCGTTTGCGCCTGATCTCTTTCGTCGAATTCCCCATCTTCAAAACCCATGGTGAATGTTTTGAGTGGAGAAGATACTTGTTTAGAAGCAAATGCAACAATTGCAGCTGAATCAATTCCGCCGGAAAGAAATGCAGCCACGGGGACATCACTTGCAAGCAGGCGGATACGCACAGCATCCTCAAAACGATGAAGTAATTCAGCATCCGAAGCTTTTTCACTAAGTAATGAATCGACTACCGATATATGTTGGACGGTATAGGTTTTAATCTGAATATTTCCCTTACTCCAAATCAAAAAACTTGATGGAGGTAATTGCTCAATTCCAATAAATCCGGTTTTTGGCGATGGAACATATTGCAAACCAAGAAAAAGTCGCACCGCATCCCAATCTACATTAGCAGGACACACGGCTTGAAGCGCTTTTAATTCAGAAGCAAAAAAGAAATTTCCAGTATTTATTGTATAGAATAATGGTTTTTTCCCGATATGATCACGTGCCATAAAAAGCGCCTGCTCCTGTGTATCCCAAATGGCAAAAGCAAACATGCCGCGTAGTCGTTCTACAACCTTTGTTCCCCAGCTACGATAACCTTCAATAATTACCTCGGTGTCAGTTTGCGTCTGAAATGTAGCCCCTCGCGCTTCAAGTTCTGATCGTAATTCGCGATAGTTATAAATCTCTCCATTAAAAACGATCCAGTATCTGCCTGAAGCATCGGTTAAGGGCTGGGCGCCTGCAGGGCTTAAATCAATAATCGAAAGACGGCAATGAACTAAGCCACAGCCCGAGAACAGCCGTAGCCCCTGAGCATCCGGACCTCGATGATGGATCGCTTGCTGCATGCGCTTAAGCAGCCCCTCGTCGGGCTGAGAACCGTCTTTTTTTAAAATCCCGGCGATGCCACACATAGACTTTTATCTCTAGACTGATTTACATTATTCCCCTATGTTATCCACATCGTATGCCAAACGCCAAACGTCTGCTATTTCTGGTGACCCAAGCTCATTGGGGTGGGGTTCAATCTTTTTTAGTGCGCTTTGCTTCACGCATGCAAAAAGAAGGACATACTGTGCTTTTAGCAGCGGCGGGAGAAGGTGATCTGTGGAACAAGGCGCGTGAAGCCGGTATTCCAACACATCAACTTGAAAAAGTTACAAGAGATATCAAACCTTCAGCTGATATTGCCGCCATTCAAGAAATTTATGCTTTGTATCAACATTTTAAACCTGATGCAATTCATTTAAATAGTTCTAAGATGGGTATTCTGGGATCGATTGCCGCTCAAGGTTATCGCAAAGAATCTCCGAATGTACGCATCGTGTATCGTATTGGTGGCTGGTCATTTTTAGAGCCTGTCGGTGCGTTTAAACAATGGATTTATCTTAAAGCTGAACAATGGACAGCGAAATACAAAGATATAATCTTAACCGTCCATCCGGACGATGAAAAGTTAGCTCAAGATCTTGGAATTAAACCCCGTCTTCAAGTGCAGACGGCTGTGAATGGTCTTGATGCGGATTCTTTTCAAGAACAACTCATCTCTCGTAAGTTAGCTCGTGCGGAACTAGGTTTATCTGATTCTGATTTTGTCTTTGGTCTGGTTTCAAATGCTTATGCGACAAAAGGACTGATTCCGTTTATTCAAGAAATTGATGTGTTTCTTAAAAAAAATGTATGTGTATCAATCTGTATTCTTGGAGATGGACCACAATTTACCACATTGCAACAATTGAGAAATCGCTCCTCTTTTTCTCAAAGGATCATTCTTGCAGGTCAAAAAACAAATGCAACACAGCTGTATCGTGCATTTGACGCTTTTGTTCTTCCATCGAAAAAAGAAGGCATGCCTTGGGCTTTGCTTGAAGCTATGGCGAGCTCTCTCCCCTGCATTGCAACAGATGTTGGTGCATGTCGTTGGATGCTTGAGGATAGCGATACTCCTTGCGGGATGATCGTTCCAAAAAATAACCAGACCGCGTTATACCAAGCTATGCAAAAACTTATTCATGAGCCAGAACTTTGCCAGCAATATGGCACAGCCGCGGAAAAACAAATCCGCTCTCGTTTTAGTTGGGAACGGACAGTTGAATCAAATCGAATAGCGCTTGATCTACACTAATGGCGCAAACGTGGACCGGCTGAAGAAGCACTCGAAGTCGCTAAAGACGGCGTGGAATTAGTCGGCGGTGGTGTTTCTGGAGCTTTAGAGGTCGTTGTTGGTACGGGTGCGGTAGTTGTTACATTCGCCGTCATCATTAAGGCATCATTGATACTTGTTGCGGTACCATTTTGCAGTGGACTGAGTCGAGCCGTGAGTGATGGATCCGCTTTTAGTAATGCATTTACTAAATCATTTCGTTCTTGGATTAATCCCAGCTTCTCAGCTGAGCGTGCAATATCTAAATAAAGCGGAGCCGTTCCATTTGCCAGAGTCGAGAGTGTTGTCATTAACTTTTTAAAGTCATCAACATCAGACACTGTTGATAGCGCAACAGCCAAGGCAGTTGCTTCACGCATATCTTTTGGTACATACGGCGCTTTCACTTTTATCGACTGTGCAACAAGTTTTGCACCCGCATCCATTTGCCCAAGATCAAACATTTGAGTCAAACCCGCATACCATAAACTTTCACCAACTTCAGGATCTAAATCAGCTGCTTTTTTAAATTCATCAAAAGCTTGTTGTTTTTTGCCTTGTTCAAGATAGAGACGTGCGAGACTGAAATATAATTGTTGCCTAGTAGGACTTGAATCAATCGCTTTTAGATATTCCGCTTCCGCAAGCGCTGCATCTTCAGGAACTGCTTTCGCAAAAGCTTGTAAGAAGCGAGCATAGATGAAATGTGGATGTGTGTTGTTTGGATGTTCAGCTAAATGGCGATCGGTTATATCTTTTACCAATGCATACCATTCTTTCCAAATTGGAACTTTTGATAGCGCATTAGCCTCAATGATGGACATTAGATTTCGTGATTGCAAAAAGGTCTGCTCATCAAGATATGGCGTTGGCAGTGAAGCTGCTTTTTTTGCTAAATCAAACGATTGTTGCAATAATCCAGAAGCAAAGTAATTATTCGATTCGATCGTCATTTTTGAAATGCGAAAGGGCGTAATTGAATAATGCCAAACGATGACTAATGCCACAAGCTGAATCAACGCAAAACTGACTGCCGGAAATGAACCTCCTTTTTCAGATTCTATTTTCAGATCATCTTTTTCTTTTTTCCCGACAAACTCACCCGAGGTTGCAACAATGATGAATCCATACATGAAAAAACTCATGGTAAAACCAGCCGGCTGATCAAATACGAATAAATTTTGAACAAAATACGCAATCGGCAAAGCTGTGAGCACACTCGCAAAAGGCGCATCAATCCACCCTTTTCGATAAGCTCGAAACACACTATAAAATAACGCAGCCCAAATCGAAATATAAGTCAAAATACCACCAAGACCAGTCATGGCTAAGGTATCCATTACGGTATTGTGCGCACGGTCGAACCAAGTTTCATAATACCCAAATCGCAAAGACTCCGGATTATATTTTTTATTGAATAGGATATGAAAATTGTCATACCCCCAACCAGTGAGAGGGCGTTCAAGAAATCCATTCCAAGCTATTTTCCAAGCGATAAAGCGTGTTTCAGTCGTTGCTTGTAAATCAAGCAATCGATACATCGGCGTTTCTTTAATAAACGGTTGTTCTTTTAAAGAATAGGCTAAACCATATAAAGAGAAAAATGCGACCATGGCAATTACTACTCCTGCTTTCGCTTTTTTATTCTTACTTAACAATACCCACATTCCGCTAAATACTACAATACCAACAGCTACCCCCAGTAATGCTCCACGAGATTGAGCGGCAATGAATGCACCAATATCAACGAAGAGTGCGATCCATAACATAATCCGGACTGACTTAGATTCGGTCTTTAACCATAATAACGCAATGAAAAAGAAACTAAAGAT